>DAOUTI010000209.1 GCA_030626795.1 Flavobacteriaceae bacterium | reverse complement strand
TTAAACAAAAAGGGCTGCATGCTATTACCAACTGTCGGACTCTTTAATAATTGAATTGTGTTTACCTTTACAACATCTTGCTTACATGAAAACAAAGCAAACACAATAAAAACAAGAATTATTTTAATAGATTTTATCATTCGATAGATTTTAATAAGTTGATAATTTCTTCAGAATCCCAGGCTGTTACTCCATCAATTCTTTTAACCATTTCTCCTTTGGTATTATAAATAAAAGTCGCTGGTAAAGCATAAATATTCAATTTATCTAAGGTTGATGAATAATGCATAAATTGTAAAGGGTAATTCTTTACTTTTTGGAATGCTTTTATTTTTTTTATTTCATCAGTTGTAGGAAATAAAAAAATATAGTTTTCATTTTTCAAAATTTCTTGCGAATGAACTAATGAAGGCATTTCTTCCAAACAAGGTGTACACCAAGTCGCCCAATAATTGACTACGATTCTACTACCTTTATAGGTAGATAATACGATTTCTTCTCCTTCAAGATTTGTGAAATATGATATATTTTCTTTTTCTACATCTTTAGCCTGCTTATCGCCACATGCAACAAAAAGAATAAGTACTAAAAGAAAAATTATTTGCTTTATCTGTTGCTGCACCTTTTTAATTTATAACTTGTTAAGATTAAATCTATCTTTGCCTTGCAAAATAAATGAAACAATTTTAATATGAAATTTTTTAACTTAATATTTTTCATTTTTATCATTACCATAAGCTGTAAAGATGTTACAACTAACGAAGCTGTAAAACAACAAGAAACAATTCCTGTTAAAGTAAAAAGTAAAAAAAAGAAAGCAGTTGTAAATAATGAATTCATAGAGTTAGATACCATTAACAATAAAAATACGGTTGCTTTTCTAAAAAAATATGGAGAATTAAATACAGAACACACCGTTATCATAGAAACCCGATTGGGGAATATTACGATTGCACTTTATAATGATACACCACTACATCGTGCAAGTTTTATTTTTTTAGCTAAAGTTGGTTATTTTGATACAACATGTTTTTACAGGGTTGTACCCAACTTTATAATTCAAGGCGGTGAATCAGAAAGATTAGATACCCAAAGGTTTAAAGCAAAATATGTTCGATATAAACTGCCTAGTGAATTTAGAAAAAACCGAAAGCATAAATATGGTGCAATTGCTTCTGCTAGGGATTGGAAAAAAAATCCACAAAAAAAATCAACTCCTTTCGAGTTTTATATTGTTCAAAATAAAAAAGGAGCGCATCATTTAGATGGCGAACATACCGTTTTTGGCGAAGTAGTATCTGGTTTTAATGTGATTGACAAAATTGTTAACTTAAAAGCAGGTAGTGACGAATGGCCTCTAAATGATGTTTTTATGAAAATAAAAGTGATGAAATGATTTTAATCACACTCCTTTCTTATTTTCTTTTAGTGTTGTTTCCATTAATAACAACCTAAAATTCAAGGTCTTTTGCTTCACAAAATAAATATCTTAGATAGGTGCTTTTGAAGTACTAATTATGCTTTTATAAATTTGTGCAACAGTTACTATTAGTAGATTTTTGAGCTGTATATAATCCAAAAAACTTAATATAAGCTTAATATATAATTCATTGGAGAAAAAAATATTGAACTAATCTTTGTAAAAAAAATATGGAATTATTTATAATGATTTTTGGTGCATTGTTCTCTGTTATGAACCCTTTTGGAACTGTGCCAATATTTGTTAGTTTAACACAAGAAAACTCAAAATCAGAACGTAATAAAATAGCATTCTGGACATCTATAAATGTTTTAATAATATTACTTATTTCATTTTTTGCTGGAAAGTTTATCTTATTATTTTTTGGAATTACATTAAATTCTCTAAAAATTGCAGGTGGACTAATTATTGCTTCATCAGGTTTTGCTTTATTGACTGGCGAATTTAATAAGCATAAAGGAATGAAAAAAGAGAAGGTAAAAGAAGATATTAAAAATCGTTCTGAAATTTCATTAACTCCTTTAGCAATTCCTATGATAGCTGGCCCTGGAACAATATCCTTACTAATAACTTATAATCAAGAATTTGACGGATTAAATAGAGTATTAATCATTCTGGGAGCAATTATATTATCTACAATATGCATATATCTAATATTGAAAAGTTCATTTTATATTGTTAAAACACTAGGTGCTTCCGGTATAAATGCATTATCTAGAATTATCGGATTTATTGTTATTGCAATAGGTGTTGAGTTTGTTATTTCTGCTGTAGTAAGTGTGTTGAAAATTACCTAATAGATTCGCATAAACGCTATTGCTTGAGAATATTCTTGGGGTGACTTCAAGTCACCTCGTGAGTTTATCATTTCACTTCCATTTCAAAAAACAAATCTGAAAAAGGGTAAAAACCCATTTTCAAATCATCAAATTAACCTTATATTTGCGCTCCTAATTTTTACAAATGAGTTTTTTAGAAGAAATAGAAAAAAGAAGAACATTTGGCATCATTTCTCACCCCGATGCTGGTAAAACTACTTTAACCGAAAAATTATTACTTTTTGGTGGCGCCATACAAGAAGCTGGGGCAGTAAAAAGCAATAAAATAAAAAAAGGCGCTACTTCCGATTTTATGGAAATTGAACGTCAACGTGGAATCTCGGTGGCAACTTCTGTTTTGGCCTTTATTTATAAAGATAAGAAAATCAATATTTTAGATACACCAGGTCATAAAGATTTTGCCGAAGATACTTTTAGAACTTTGACCGCAGTAGATAGCGTTATTGTAGTTATTGATGTTGCAAAAGGTGTGGAAGCGCAAACCGAAAAATTAGTTGAAGTTTGTAGAATGCGAAAAATTCCAATCATCGTTTTTATCAATAAATTAGATCGTGAAGGAAAAGATGCTTTTGATTTATTAGATGAAGTGGAACAAAAATTAGGATTAAAAACCGTACCCTTAAGTTTCCCCATTGGTATGGGTTACGATTTTAAAGGTATTTATAATATATGGGATAAAAAATTAAATCTATTTGATGGTGATGTTAAACAAACCCTTTCTGAAGGTATTGAATTTACCGATATTGATAATCCTGAATTAGATAATATTATTGGTGAAACTGCCGCTAATACTTTACGCGAAGAGTTAGAATTGGTTAGTGAAGTTTATCCAAAATTTGATAAAGAAGACTATTTGAACGGTGATTTACATCCTGTATTTTTTGGATCGGCTTTAAACAATTTTGGCGTAAAAGAATTGTTGGATTGTTTTATTGATATCGCTCCTACTCCTCAACCTAAAATGAGTGATAATAGATTAGTTGATTCTAAAGAAGAAAAATTTACTGGGTTTGTATTTAAAATCCATGCAAATATGGATCCTAAACATAGAGATCGCTTGGCTTTTGTAAAAGTAGTTTCGGGTATTTTTAAACGTAATACCAATTATTTACATGTTAAATTAGGTAAAAAGATGAAGTTTTCTAGTCCGAATGCTTTTTTTGCAGAAAAAAAGGAAATCGTTGAAGAATCATTTCCTGGTGATATTGTGGGTTTACACGATACTGGCAACTTTAAAATTGGTGATACCTTAACTGAAGGAGAAATTTTAGAATTTAAAGGCGTTCCAAGTTTTTCACCCGAACATTTCCGTTATGTAAATAATGCCGATCCGATGAAATCAAAACAATTGGCTAAAGGATTAGATCAATTAATGGACGAAGGTGTAGCACAATTGTTTACTCTTGACCTTAACGGAAGAAAAGTAATTGGTACCGTTGGTGCATTACAATTTGAGGTAATTCAATACAGATTA
>DAOUTI010000229.1 GCA_030626795.1 Flavobacteriaceae bacterium | reverse complement strand
CAAAAGAAAGATAAACGTGGAGCAAATTCGTCAATACGCATCCCCGCAGCTATTCCAGTTCTAACATACTCTAAACCATCCGCTAAGGTATATGCCAATTCAATTTCAGGAGTTGCTCCTGCTTCTTGCATATGATAACCTGATATCGAAATACTATTGAATTTTGGCATCTTCTCCGTAGTATATTTAAAAATATCAGCAATAATTTTCATTGATGGTTCTGGCGGATAAATATAGGTATTACGCACCATAAATTCTTTTAAAACATCATTTTGAATGGTTCCAGAAAGTAATTCGGGTGTAACCCCTTGTTCTTCTGCTGCTACAATATAAAAAGCTAGAATAGGTAAAACGGCACCATTCATTGTCATGGAAACCGACATTTTATCCAAAGGAATTTGGTTAAATAAAATTTTCATATCCTCAACTGAATCGATTGCAACACCAGCCTTTCCAACATCGCCTTGCACTCTTTCATGATCAGAATCATAACCTCTATGTGTTGCCAAATCGAAAGCAACAGACAAGCCTTTTTGACCTGCTTCTAAATTTCGACGATAAAAAGCATTGCTTTTTTCTGCTGTTGAAAACCCTGCATATTGCCTAATAGTCCATGGTCTGCGAACATACATTGTTGCATATGGCCCTCTTAAATAAGGAGAAATACCAGCAACAAAATCTTGGTGATTTTTGTTTTCAATTTCAGGTTTTTCACTTACTGACTTGATGGTTATATTTTGGATATTTTTTCTTCTCATTACTTTGCCCTTTAATATTTAAATTAACTAAAAGATTCTTTTATCAATCTATCTTGCTCAACACTTTCTGACAATCTCTTAGCTATTATTGGCTTGATTTCCGTTTCTCGTTTATTTCTTCTAACAAAAGGATATAATTCTAGATCATCTTTCATGTGATTACCTGTATTTGGGTGTATGTTTGTTCCTACTAAAACCAAGTCCCCTTTAACAAATTGTTGCTGTTCCATTTGATCACTTTCGTGAATTTTTCTTTGAATTGTTCCTTCAAAAAGTTGCTTTAGAAAACCACCTTTCTTTTCTATACCTTTAAATATAATTAATGCTTTATTCGCAATCTCCGCTGTTATTTCTTCTATATAATATGACCCTTCAGCAAAATCTGCGTTCTTAAAATTACATTCTTCTTTTAAAATAATAAGCTGGTTGCGTGCTATTCTTTCGCCAAACTCATTTTTTTTATGAAAAACCGCATCATAAGCTACATTACTAATCACATCTGCACCACCTAGAATTGAACTCATACATTCGGTTGTAGTTCGTAGCATATTCACATTATAATCATAAATAGTTTTATTTCTTAAACTTGGTTCAGCAAAAATATTTGCTTGGCAATTCAATTTGTATTCTTGCAATAACAATTGCCATAAAACCCTGAAAGCTCTTAGTTTAGCTATTTCAAAAAAATAATGACCTCCAATTGCGAAATTAAATTGCATGTTTTTTGCTATATCTTCAATTTCGCTAAGTTCTAAATCTTTATTTTTCTTTAAATCAAAGAGAAAATCTAAATAGTGTTTTGCGTGTGATAAAGCGTAAGCTATTTGCTGTACAATATTTGCTCCCGCGTTTTGATAATGGGCAACATCAATGCTTAGTATACCAATAGTATTTTGCGCTTTTTTTAGTATTGATTTTAATACTTCATCATCTTTGTTATTATCAAAATACCAATTACCTGTTTTAACGAAATTTCCAATAATATCAATATTTATCGATACTTTTTCTTCTTCTACAAAATCCATTAAAGCAACAATAAAATCTCTGTCTAAAAAATTTAACTGAAAATAAATTGTTAAATTTTTATTCGTTGAAGGAAATATATTATTTAAAACAATGTCATATTCAAAATATTTATTTGCAATAAATTTAATTGCATTTGCTCCTCTGCCTAAAGCATTTATTGCTAAAATATTTACTGTTTTTTCATCGTTTATAAAAATGGTTTGGCAAATAATAAATTCAGATGGAGTTTTGGGTACTTCCAGTTGATTGAATTCATCTTGGTGATAAAAAGGTTTAATCGAAATCCCTTCATTTGTATTAGTCAACAAAGTTTCGTTATAATCGGCTCCTTTTAAATCAACTTGAATTTTTTGTTTCCATTGTTTAGCAGTAACGGATTGAAATTCATCAAATAAAAATTTACTCATAAGTTATTTTTTAATAGTATCGTATTCTATAATAAAAATTTCTTCCTCCTTCTTTTTCATTATATACTCTTCACGAGCATATTTTTCTAAAGAATCTGGGTTATTTAAATTTTGAATAATTTTATCGTCTGCATCAATTTCAGTTTTAAAATAGGCATTAGCATTTTCTAATTTATCAATTTCAACATTTAATTCCCTATGGTTTAAATAAGAGTTTTCATCAAAAAAAAACATCCAAACAATAAAAAACAAGAGAAAAACGACGTATTTATTTGTCATAAACTTGACAATTTTATTTTCTTTAATTTGCTTAAATGTCATTTTTAAGTTTTTCGTTTATTACCGTTCTTACAATATCAATAGCAACTGTATTATACCTATCATTAGGAATAATGATGTCAGCGTAATTTTTAGTTGGCTCAATAAACTCTTGATGCATAGGCTTTAAAGTGTCTTGATATCTTAGTAGAACTTCATCTAAATCCCTTCCTCTTTCTTGTATATCTCTTTTTAACCTTCTAATTAGTCGTTCATCAGAATCCGCATGAACAAACACCTTAATATCCATTAAATCGCGTAACTCTTTATTTGTAAAAATTAAAATCCCTTCAACAATAATTACTTTTCTAGGGTTGGTTTTTATGGT
>DAOUTI010000207.1 GCA_030626795.1 Flavobacteriaceae bacterium | reverse complement strand
TAAATGAAGTTCCTCCAGGCTTATTTGAAACTGCCATACTTGCAGATCTTGCCAAACGATTAGAATCACCTTCGATATAATTTTCAAAATTATAATTTGGATTTAATTGAGATTCAATTTTTACCTTTTGAATACCCGGAATAACAAATGGGTTTTTCAACTCACGTCTATCAATATCTAACGGAACAGTAACACCTTGTGAATTAAATGGCTTTTTATTAGAACTTGGAAACTTAACTGTGTGCGGTTTTTTATTGCTATAAGTATTTTCCATTCTTACATCATATACCAATTTAGCTTTATCGCCCATCTCTCTAACTAATGAAACTCTCAACAATTTGATATAATGCTCCTCCAACCATTCAAAAAAGAACTTGCTCGGCACCTGTATGGTTAAAACATCTCCTGAAATTTTTATAGGCTTAATGGGTTCAAACCATGTTTTATATGCTTGTGGTTTGATATTATCCTTAATAAAGAGCAGGCAATTATTCCAAACAGAAGAGGCTGTTTTTGTCATTATAGTTGAAAATTTTTGAATTAGTATTGTTCCCTTTTTATAACAAAATATTGCTACTTTATTACTTCTACAAATTTGTGAATAAAATTCAGTATAAAAAAATCAAATTGCTATTGATTATTAATTATTTTTTACGTAAACTAACACGCTGTGCAAAATACAAAAAAATGATCAAAAACGAAAATAAACTGAGGGTTAGATATGGAGAAACTGACCAAATGGGATATGTTTATTACGGAAATTACGCACAGTATTTTGAAGTAGGAAGAGTCGAATGGCTTAGAAGTCTTGGAGTTAGCTATAAAAGTCTAGAAGAATCAGGTATCATGCTACCAGTTTTAAATTTAAATGTGAATTACCTTAAGCCAGCCAAATATGATGATTTGCTCACTATTGTAACCATCTTAAAAAAAAAGCCATTAATTAAGATTGAATTCGATTTTGAAATCTTTAATGAAAAAAAAGAGCTTTTAACAACTGGTTTTACAAGTTTAGTTTTTATTGATATAGTTAAAAATAAACCTACAAAAGCACCCGAAGCTTTATTAGAAAAAATTTACAACCATTTTAATTAATCTGCTTAATTTTCACACATCTTAAATCATCAAATGCTGTTTTAATATTTTTAGCTTCTTTTTTTCTAATCGATATTTCAAATTTACAATCCAGTTCCATTTCTTGATGAATTAAGTTAATATTCTTTTCTTTAATCAACCGCATCACCTTATTCATATTAATATAATCAAATTGTAAATCGAAATGCGTATCTATCGTTTTACTAATAATTTTAGATTCATTTAAAGCTAAATTTGCAGCAGTTTTATAAGCATTAATTAAACCGCCAACACCTAATTTTGTGCCACCAAAGTACCTTACCACAACAATTAAAACATTAGTCAATTCAAACGAGAGAATTTGACCATAAATAGGCTTTCCAGCACTGTTATTTGGCTCTCCATCATCATTTGCGCGAAATGAATTATTTTCAACACCTAAGCGCCAAGCATAACACCAATGCCTAGCCTTATGATGACTTTCTTTTAGTTTCAAAATAATTGGAGCAACCTCTTTTTCTGACTCAATAGGATAAGCATATCCTATAAATTTACTTCCTTTATCTTTAAAAATAGCTTCTGCTGAAGGTTTTTCTAAAGTTTTAAATTTATCTATAATTTGCAAAAAACAATTTTTAAAAATTATAATATCTCTACTTTTTCTCCACCAAATAAATTACCTTTTACAGTAAACAAATCAATTACTTCTTCTTTTTTTGGATCAATATGCCATATCTCCATTCCTAATTGACTAGCTGATTCTGTATTTTGTAAATTATCATCTACAAACAAGGTTTTGGAAGCATCTAAATTATTCTCATTTAAAATCAACTGAAAAGCATTTTTATCAGGTTTACTACAATTAATTTTATGTGAATAGTATATTTTTTCAAAACAATTCGCAAAACGACTATAAAAATCATAACCCACCTGCGACTTAAAATACTCAATATGCAACTCATTGGTATTACTCAATAAGAATAGGCGGTATTTATTCGGTAAATTTTCTAAAAAAGTAAGTCGGTGTTTTGGAAAATCATTTAGAATAGAATTCCATGATTCAATCAACTCATCACTAGTTTTATCCAAAAATATATTGGCATAAAAGGCAATAAATTTAGATGTAGTCACCAAGCCTTTATCATACTGATGATTCATAGCCACCATATCATCATTAAACTTATCAATCCCTAATTTAAGTAATTCTTCTTTTGGACTACTATGATCTAAATCAATAAAAACATCGCCTAAATCAAATATTATATTTTTTATCATTTGAGTAAATTGAGAGTTTGTTATTTTTTATTTGCTTTATGTTTAAACAGTTTTCAGTTGATTCGATTCTGTTTTTAATAAATTCAGGAGCTTTTATACCACCATCAAAGTAATTTTCACTTTTAAATACTCTTGCCTCATCCCATAAATCTTCGTCAATAAAGCTTTGTAATGTTTTTGCTCCACCTTCAATTATTAAGGATTGTAATCCTTTTTTATATAAGACTTCCAAAATTTGTTTTGTTACATTTTTTGAAAAATCGATTTTAATAAAACTTAGATTATCACCTTCTAATCGCTGTACTTTTTCAGTAAATATAATAGTTTCTATCTCACCATCAAAAAAATTATAATTCTTCGTTATTTTTAAACTTTTATCAATTGCGATTCTGATTGGTGATTTTCCAAAATAATTACGTGCATTTAATTTAGGATTATCATTAAGTACCGTATTGGTTCCTACCAAAATAGACTGTTCCTCTGTTCTCCATTTATGCACCAATTGTAAAGCGTAGGTATTCGAGATCCAAACAGGATTTTTATTCTCATTTTTATCTTTAGGGAAAATATAACCATCTTTTGTTTCTGCCCATTTTAAAATAATATAGGGTCTCTTTTTTTGATGAAATGTAAAAAAACGCTTATTTAAGGCTTTACATTTGTTTTCTAAAACGCCTACCACAACTTCACAACCATTTTGTTTTAATCGCTCAATACCTTTACCATGCACCTCACTATTAAAATCTATTGTGCCAATCACAACATTTTTAATATTCATTTTCACAATTAAATCGGCGCAAGGTGGTGTTTTACCATAGTGAGAACAAGGCTCTAAATTGACATAAATCGTTGATTGTGATAATAAATTTTTATCCTTAACGGAGTTTATTGCAATCACCTCAGCATGTGGCTCTCCAGTTTTTTGATGCCATCCTTCACCAATAATTTTGTCTTGATAAACAATAACGCTTCCAACTAATGGATTTGGATAAGTTTTACCTAACCCATTTTTAGCCAAATCCAAACAGCGCTGCATATATTTGTTATGAATTTTCAATATCTCATATATTTTATGATACGAATTTATAAAAAGATTATTTTAATTTCTAATTTTACTTTTTATTTGTAAACAATTATGAACAACAATATTACAATAAGACCAATCAAAAAAAGCGATAATAAAAATATTTCTAAAATTATCAAATCTACTTTAGAAGAATTTGATGCCGCTATTGAAGGAACTGCTTATACCGACAAAGAAACAGACAATATGTTTAGCGCTTACGCGGATGATCAATCGATTTATTATGTCGCTTTATTAAATAATGAAATCATAGCAGGCTGTGGTATTAACCCTTTAAAAGGTGAAGATTCAAATATTTGTGAAATACAAAAAATGTATATGTCGCCCAAGGCTAGAGGAAAAAAAATTGGTAAAGAATTGGTGATAAAATGTTTAGATTTCGCAAAAAATGCAAAATACAAACAATGTTATTTAGAAACTTTTCCTAACATGACAGCTGCAATCCATTTATATAAAAAAAATGG
>DAOUTI010000101.1 GCA_030626795.1 Flavobacteriaceae bacterium | reverse complement strand
TTGTTTCAAAAATGATTGGAGGGGAGAAATAGTAGGTAGTCAAGAGTCAGTAGTCATAGAAACACACCACTACCCTAACTTGCAACTTTTGAAATTTTTAACTTTAATCGGCAGTCAAGAGTCGAGAGTCATAAAAACCCACTTTTAACTTTCAACTTTGTACTTTCTATTTTTAAACTTTATCCTTCAAAAAATTAACTAACTTTTTAACAGCCAAACCTCTATGAGAAATTCTTCCTTTCTCTTTTAAACTCATTTCGGCAAAAGTATGCTCAAATCCCTTAGGTTTAAATATTGGGTCATAGCCAAATCCACCATTTCCATGTTTATTATTGGTAATTTCTCCTTCGCAAATCCCATCGAATAAATACTGCTTACCCATTAAATTTAATACTATAACCGTTTTAAATTGCGCTTTTCTGTTAACTTTATCTTTCATTTCTTTTAACATTTTTTGCGCATTTTCTTCATAAGTAACATTTTCACCGGCATATCTAGCTGAGTAAACTCCTGGGGCACCACCTAAAGCTTCAACTTCTAAGCCTGTATCATCTGCAAAACAATCATAACCATATTTCTTGGTTATATAATCTGCTTTCAATTTGGCATTTCCGGTAATCGTATTTTCAGTTTCTTCAATTTCTTCTGTACAACCAATATCTTCTAAACTTAATATTTGAATTGTATCTGGTAATAAGGATTTGATTTCTTTTATTTTATTTTTATTGTTACTGGCAAAAACTAGTTTCATAAATCTATTTTTAGAAGTACAAAAATAAGAAAAAATAAAAAGTATAATAGGTTTTAAAAAATGTAAACATTATTTTTGTCTGACTTTCAAAAAGTTTTAATATGACAATTGAAAATATTTCAAATTACATTAAAAACTACCAAGATCAAGGCTTAAAACTTTTTGTTACTTCTTCTTTTCAAACGCATAGTATTCCTCTTTTACATCTCATAAGCCAAATTGACAACTCCATACCAGTAATGTTTATTAATACTGGGTTTTTATTTCCTGAAACATTGATTTTTCGAGATAAAATTGCTAAACAGTTTAACCTAAATCTGGTTAATCTAAGCTCATCCGTATCAAGAATTCATCAAAAAGATTGTAATGATAATTTTTTATTTACTTCAAACCCAGATCGTTGTTGTTTTATAAATAAAACACAACCTATGGAAACTATTTTAGCAGAATATGATATTTGGATTAACGGAATACGTGCTGACCAAAATTTAAATCGAAAAAATATGAAAGTAGAACAAGATGGAGCTTATGGATGTAAACGCTTCCACCCTATTCTAGATTGGAATAACAAAATGGTTTTTGATTATATAAAGAAATACAATTTACCAAAACATCCCTTAGAAGCAAAAGGATATTTAAGTATTGGCTGTGAACCTTGTACTCAAAAATTTGATTACAAAAATAACAGATCTGGCAGATGGGCAGGCTTAAACAAAACAGAATGCGGCTTACATACTGATCTTGCAGGAAAATGATGAATTAGAATTTAATCGAATATGTTTGTAAAAAACATCTTAATTTTTAAACTAGCCTAATTTTCAGTCTTCTGATTTTTAGCTATTAAAACTTATAAAATGAAAATACTAATTACTGGCGGTGCCGGATATATTGGAACAGAGTTAACTTACCAACTTGAAAAAAATCCTAAAGTAATAGAAATAATAATTTATGATAATTTAAGTCGTGGAAATATTAATCTATTTATAGGAAAAACTAAATTTAGTGATAAAATAAAATTTATTCAAGGTGATATTTTAGACACCCGCCTATTAAAACATACTTTAAAAGGTATCGATATTGTTTATCATTTAGCAGCAAAAGTAACTACACCCTTTGCTGACCAAAATGCACATTTTTTTGAACAAGTAAATCATTGGGGTACTGCAGAGTTAGTTTACGCCATAGAAGAAAGTGATGTAAAAAAAGTTATATATACTAGCAGTGCTTCTGTTTATGGTGCTTCTTCTCAAGAAGCAGACGAGAATACCTTACCCAATCCAAGGACATTTTATGGTATTTCTAAATTACGTGGAGAAGAACATATAAATAGGCTAATGGTAAAAACCGAAAAAACTTATATTGTTAGATGCGGTAACATTTATGGATATAGCAAAAGCATGCGTTTTGATTCGGTAATCAATAGATTTATGTTTGATGCTAACTTTAAAAATAGAATTGCTATTCAAGGAGATGGCGAACAACACCGCTCATTTATTCATATTGATAAAACGGCAAATATATTAGCAAATCTTATTTTTAGTGATTTAGAAAAAGGTATTTATGATTTAGTTGAAGACAACTTAACCATCAATCACATTGCAAATACATTTAAAACTTTATATCCAGGTTTAGAAAGTTTATTTATCAATCAGCAATTAAAAATGAGAGAGTTAAAAGTAAAACCAAATATTAAAATCAATGGGTTGACTAATATCTCAACAAGAACACTATTAGAAGTTTTAACGTCATTTAAAAAAGAGTTTTCTTTTTAAATTATCATGATATAATATCTCAAAAAAAAATACTTTTTAAAACTCAATATTCCAATTGGAGTTCATGATGACATGAAAGAAAAACTAGAGAACAATAAGTAATAATCCAAAATAGAAAATCAAAAATAAAAGAAGATAAAAGTAAAATATAGCCTAGTTAATTATTGTCTTCTACATAAAGAAAATGTATTTTTGAACCCTAGTTACAATGAGTTAAATTCATACAGTAGTTTTAATTCTTACCAATGAGAAAATATATTCTTTCCATTATTTTAATAGGTGTTGGCTTTGCCCTATTTATTTACAACTACTCAAAAAATAACAAAACCAAATATTCTGAGACTCTGTTTGCTACAGAAGCACAAATCTTTGACAATTCATTTACAAATTTTATCAATTCTGTTGAGCAAAACATCAAATCAATCCAAGTAAACTTTAGAGATGAGTTAAAGGTAAAAGATACATCTTATACCAAAGAATATTTTTTAAAATTAATGGATAATGGTACTTACTTAACTTCAATAGTTTTAATTAATAACGCGTATAAAATAGCCACTCGAAAAGATAAAAAAAGCTTAGTATTTGCTATTGATAGTACAGAAAAGTTAGATGTAGTTCGTTGGCAACGTTTTGAAAATAAAAAATTGATAAGCAGTTGGCAAGAAAGTTTTAATCAAAATATAAGTAAAACAAGCTGGTTTAGTGATTTAAAAAATCATAAAAATGAAATTCAATGGTTTTTTAAAATCGATGATAATAAAAATAAAGAGTTATTTTATGCTGGATTTACTTACCCTTTAGGCAACTCTAATAACACCATTTTAATGGAATTTTCTCGTATTAAACTTCTAGAAAATTTCAACACAAATGCACAATACAACAAAGCTAATTTATGGGTTGTTTCAACACAAAATGAATTGGTTAATTTAACAACTGGTCAAATTAAAAATGATAGCCTTCAAATAAGTACATTCAATCATTTCAAACAATTTAATCAATCTAATGCTGGTACTTTCAATTTTAAGTTTAAAAATGAAGAGTATTGGAATTCCTACAAAAAATACCTTCCCAAAACAGGTGTTTTATATTATTTATTAACCATCCCAAACAAAGAGATAGATATTGCATCGGGTAAAAAAGATATTTATTCAGGTATATTAAAATGGGGCTCACTATTTTTAATAGGAATAGGTTTTATCATATTATTTATTAAAAAAAGATTTTTTTACAAATCAAATAGTATGCTAATCCCTTCTGTAAAAGAAATTCTAAATGATGATGAAAATCGATTTTTAGAATTTAAATCATCTGCAAGGTGGGATTATCGACAAGAAAAAACCAATCCCGAGTTAGAAAAAATGATACTAAAAACTCTTGCTGCTTTTGGTAATACCGATGGTGGTATCCTTTTGATTGGTGTTGATGATGATAAAAATATTCTTGGTTTAGAAAATGATTTTAAAACCTTAAAAAAATCAACTGCCGATTATTATGAAATTCATTTAAGAAATTTATTTCACAATGCAATGGGTGTAAAATATGTAAGTAATTATGTTAGAATGCAATTTGAAAATTGTCAAAATCATAAAATGATATGCAAAATAAAAGTATTAGCAACTAACGAACCTATTTATTTAAAGTTTAAGAACAAAAATGGTCTCGTTGAAGAAAAACTCTTTGTGCGAAGTGGTAATTCTTCTCAAGAAATTAAATCCATGTCAGATATTAATGATTATATTAATACGCGATTTAAAAAGTAAAAAAAACAATTATTAATGAAATTTAATTCTATTTTATTATTACTTTTCGTTACCATATCTGCAATTGCTCAAGAAAATGGTGCAATAAAGGATACTTTGTCTAAAAGTGAAACTAATTTATTTATTGAAGATTATAAAAAACAATTAAATATAAAGTTTGATGTTAGTAATGATGTTGAAAATTATTATCTCACATTCGATGAAAATAGTGTAAATATTGCTCCCAATCAAAATATACGTTATGCACTAGATTTTAATTATAAATTTGCATCGGTAAGATTAGGAATTAGAACACCTGTCTCCAATTCGCAAAAGGAGGATAAAGGAGATACCTACGTGTTTAGATTTAAGGTGAAATTGTTATTTGACAAATGGTCACATCAATTTGAATACAATTATGTAAGAGGTTATTATATAAAAAATAGCAAAACATTATTTGAAAATAATTTTGAAAATCACTTACAATTTCCGCGACTAAAAACCTATATATTTTCTGGTACAACAGCATATAAATTTAACGATAATTTTTCACTTAGAGCGGTAGCATCACAAACTGAAATTCAATTAAAAAGTGCAGGAAGTTTTATGCCTAGTATTAACTATTGGATATACAATATAACTGGTTCACATAAGTTTATCAACACTACAGGTGAAACTATGGAAAGAGAAAAATACAACGATTTTAAAGGTTTTGCTTCTACAGTTCATGCAGGTTATTACTATACTTTTGTGTATAAAAAGCATTGGTATGCACATGCTTATTTAAGTCCTGGTATTGGTATTGATTTTTATCAAACTAAAACTTTTACTCCAGATAAAAATTTTAACCGCAATTTCAACAGTATGGTATTATCGCTTCAAAGCGGAGTTGCTCTTGGGTACAATGCAAAAAAATATTATTTTGGATTAGAGTACAATAACACAAGTACCAATGAAAATGATTATAAAGATGATTTTCAATTTAACACTTCACGCAATGTTTTCCATGTATTTATTGGTTATCGGTTCAAAGCACCCAATATAGTTAAAAAACCTATTGATCAGATACAAGAAAAAGTACCTATTTTAAATGAAAACTACAACTAACTACATACTATAAGGTAAAAGATTTGAAATTCGTTTTAACATTTTTTTTAACCCAGTAATTTTAAATAATAAAGTATCTTTGCATTTCTAAAAATATAAAAAATGGATAACGGATTATACGCAAAAATTAAAACTTCAAAAGGAGATATGCTTTTGAATCTAGAATTTGAAAAAACACCAGGCACAGTTGGTAATTTTATCGCTTTAGCAGAAGGAAAATTAGAAAACTCAGCAAAACCACAAGGCACAAAATATTACGATGGTTTAAAATTTCATAGAGTTATTGAAAATTTTATGGTACAAGGTGGTTGTCCACAAGGTACTGGTACCGGTAACCCAGGGTATAGTTTTGAAGATGAATTTCATACAGATTTAAAACATGATAAACCAGGAATTTTATCAATGGCTAATTCTGGCCCAGCAACTAATGGTAGTCAATTTTTTATTACACATGTTGAAACACCATGGCTAGATAATAAACATACTGTTTTTGGTAATGTTATTGAAGGTCAAGATGTGGTAGATGCTATTGCACAAGATGACATATTAGAATCTATTGAAATTATCAAAGTTGGAGAAGCTGCCGAGAGTTTTAATGCTATTGAAGCATTTAGATCTTTTGAAGGTGCCAGAGATAACAAATTAGCAGAATCTAAAAAACAAATGGATGCTGAATTAGATAAAATTGCAGCTGGATTTGAAAAAACAGATTCTGGTTTACGCTACCAAATTATTCAAAAAGGTAATGGTAAAAAAGCAGTAAAAGGTAACAATATCTCAGTACATTATAAAGGGCAATTGGTTGACGGAACCGTTTTTGATTCTTCTTACCAACGCAAACAACCTATTGATTTTCAGGTTGGTATTGGTCAGGTAATTAAAGGTTGGGATGAAGGTTTACAACTCATGCAAGTTGGCGATAAAGCGAGGTTGGTAATACCACCTGAATTGGCTTATGGAAGTCAAGGTGCTGGTGGAGTTATACCACCAAATGCTACATTAATATTTGATGTAGAACTGATGGATGTAAAATAAACTATTGGTATTTCCCAAATAAAGCGATCTAATCCATTATTAAATTACTTGATTTTTCATTATATTTGTGTTGCCCCCTAATCCAATTATAATGAAAAATCAAATAATTTATTTTTTTATTACAATGCTATTTTCGGGAATTATATATTCTCAAGAAGATTCAGAAAAACACCCCATTTTAACGGATAAATTTCAAGCAGATGCCGGGCTGTTTTTTCCATCAAAAAATGTTAAAATTGGTGTCGATGGATCTGTTAAAAATGCCGATATAGATTTTGGAAAAGATTTGGATTTAAATGAACGTGAAACAACACTCTTTTTAAATTTTGATTGGCGTTTCTCGAAAAAATGGAAACTTGGCGTTGAATACTTTTCAATTAGAACTGCCAATAAAGCCGAATTGAAAGAAGATATAGTTTTTGGTGATATTACATTTGATAAAGGCACTAATATAAGAGGAGGCTTTGGTATAGATATGTATAGAGTATTTGTAGGGAGATCGTTTTCAAGAGGTTTAAAACATGAATTTGGTGCGGGGCTCGGTATTCACGGTCTTCAAACCAGTGCCTTTGTTGAAGGTGATGTATTGACAAGTAAGGGAGATTTAGAATTTGAAAGAAGAAGTGTAAGCGCTTTGATACCACTTCCCAATTTAGGCGCATGGTATTATTATACACCAAATACAAAATGGGCACTTACAGCTCGTCTTGATTGGTTTGGTATTACCGTTGGAGAATATTCTGGAAGTTTATGGAATATTGCCCCAGGTGTAAAATATCAAATTTTTAAAAATTTTGGTGTGGGGGTTGATTATAGGTATTTTATTGTAAAAGCCGATGTGAATAAATCAAATTGGAATGGTAATTTCAATATGACATTCCAAGGACCATTATTCGTGGTTCATGCTAGTTTTTAATCGAAAAGAATCTACAAAAACATGAAGTCCACTAACCTTTACATCTTATTAATTGCTTTTATCACATTGAGTTGTTCAAAAACGGATAATAGCTCTGAATTTATTGAACAAACAACAGGTCGCTATTTATACAACTCTGATGAAGTTATTGAAGTTTATTTTAAAGACCATAATCTTTTTATGAAATGGCGTGGTGCAAATAGCATCAAACCTTTAAAATTAAAAGAAAACACATTCTTTGTTAAAGAAATGAATGAAAAAGTTCAGTTTTTAACAAACCCAGCTAACAATATTTTATATCTTTCATTAATCCCTAAAGGAGAAAACAAAACAATTACCTATAATTTTAAGAAGTTAAACCCTGATGAAAAAATACCTAGTGATTATTTAAAAAATAACCAATTTGATAAAGCTTTAGCCGGTTATTTAAATATTCAAAAGATAGATTCTCTTGACGGTAGTATTAATGAATCAAATTTTAATTCACTAGGTTATAATAAATTAAGAAAAAAAGATTTTAAAACTGCAATTCAAATTTTTAAAATCAATGCTGCCTTATATCCAAAAAGTTCTAATGTATATGATAGTTTAGCCGACGCATATAAAAAAAGCGGTGATACCATTTTAGCCTTAAGTAATTATAAAAAATCTTTAGTATTAGATTCAGGAAACAAAAGAGCTAAAAGAAATATCGATCGGTTAGAAAATAAAAACTAAATGTTAAAAGAACTCAAATATCCAATAGGAAAGCCTATTTTACCTGATAAAATAACAGCTTTAGATATTGAGGCATGGATAAATATTTTAGAAGAATTTCCAAAAAAATTATCAAATCTTGTAAAAAATTTAACTGATAAACAGTTAGATACAACTTATAGAAAAGATGGTTGGACAATTAGACAAGTAATTCATCATTTAGCAGATAGTCATCACAATAGTTATACTCGTTTTAAATGGGCGTTGACTGAAAATAAACCAATTATTAAAGTATATTTTGAAGATCGTTGGGCTGAATTATTTGACAGCAAAACCTCCCCTATTCTATTCTCTTTAAATTCTTTAACCGCACTTCATGCCAAATGGGTTTACTTGCTTAAAGGATTATCAAAAAGTGATTTAAAAAAAGTATTTATTCACCCTGAAGGGAATGAAGAAGTCTCTTTAGTTCAAAACATTGGTATTTACGCATGGCATTGTAGGCACCATTTTGCACACATTGAAAATTTATTGAAGAAAAATGATTGGATATTATCTTAATAACGGGAGTTTGACCTAACGAGCAAATTAACTACTAGAATGTTTGATGTTAACGTTTTTGCGAAGGAGGCACGACTGTGGCAATCTATTTTTCAATGAAGAGACTGCCACATTTTACTGAAAAAAGTAAAATTCGCAGAGACAATTTTAGAGTAATTAGATGATTATAATTATTTATCGATAGTGTGCAAAAAAGTGTGTCTATAAAACAGGTTTCAAATAGGGAGCTGTCAATTGATGAAAACACCCTGTTTATAGTATCTTCCGAAGGTATTCCATTTGGAAGTTCCAAAAATTTTCTCAAAAATTTTTCCTTTGAATTGGCAAACTCAATCATTTGTTTCCACGTTTCTGCACCACAAATGACCGAAATTATACCGATAAGAAGGACGTCAACCAAGTTATGTAGCCGGTTTATATGGCTTCTAGGGTCTTCTACACTACCAAAAATACTCACTAATTTATTGTCTGAATTCATATTTGTTAATTATCTGATTGTCAGTATAATATACAAATAATTTGCAACTTAAACAACTATAAATCAAGTGTTTTTAAGTAAAAAAGTATGAGTTTGCCCTGTACAGAGTATTTGGCTTCAGCTTTAATGGATATGAAACTTCATATGACAGACCCAACTAATATTAATATAGATGCTTTTGAAAAAGAAACATTAGCAGCAATGAATATGCCTAAAGAGTTGGTTATGCGACACAGAACACCACACTTTGGACATGTTTTTTCTG
>DAOUTI010000233.1 GCA_030626795.1 Flavobacteriaceae bacterium | reverse complement strand
CCAGCAGTTTTTAATATTGTTGAAGAATTGAAAAAGAAATTACCACTTCAACCAAAACAGTTTGAAAGATAGTTTCTTTAGACTGCTTATTTCGTTGAATTCATTAAGCACACGATCTATTTTGTTTTAAAATGAAAACAGCAAATTAGATATTAATTATTTTTGTTTTACAAATTCAAATTCTGTAAAAAAGAAATCTGGATTTGGTACATCAATATGTAGTTTTTCAATTTCCCCATTTTTATTTAAATCAAACCATAACTTACCTTCGGGCAATGAAGATAAGTTTTTGTCAAATCGAAATGTAAAAATATTATAATTCCAGTGATTTAATTCAGCTTTATAGATTGGAGTATCAATCATTTTGAAAAACAACTTTCCGTTAGAAATAGATACAATCACATCTCCATATATTTTGTCAGTAAATGTACCAACATAAGCTTTGTTTTCAAGTTGTTTGCTGTTTAACTTCCCTCTTAAAGATTCATTTTTTGTACTTTTTATTGCTGTTGTGCTATCTTGTTTTATTTTATATTTTAAATAATTTTCACTCCAGTCTTTACCATCTGTTTTGTTGGCTAAAATTACATCTAAAGTTTTGTTCATTAAAGCTCCTGGTGCCCAACTTAAACTATTGGTTAAGATTATAATTCCAAGGTTTTTTTCGGGAACAAAAGTAGATTTTGAAATCATACCATCATAACCACCACCATGACCAATAATTTTAAAACCTTGATAATCTTGAACTGCCCAACCTAATCCGTAAGCTTTAAAATGTACTTTTTCACTATTATTACCAACATTTAAATTTACGTGGGGCGTTGTTAATTTATTGTATGTTTTATTATTATAGTAGGTTTTGCCGTTTAAAGTTCCTTTGTTGAGGTTTAACTGTAACCATTTTGAATAATCATTTACTGATGAAATTAAAGCACCAGCTGGAGCAATATTATCCCAGTTTACCCAATCTAATGCATAATGCTTACCATTTTCATAAAAATAAGGTGTGGCAATATTTTTTGTGTTTTTTATTTGATTTATTGAAGTTAGGGTTCTATCCATTTTTAAAGGTTTTAAAAAATGAGTGGAAATATAATTAGCCCAAGTAGTGCCTGTAACTTTTTCTATAACCATCCCTGCAGATAAAAATCCAATATTTGAATATCCAAAACGAGTTCTAAAATCATATTTAGGTTTTAAATATTGTTGTGCGGCAATTATTTCTTCAGGAGTTTTTGTTGTGGCATACCAAAGTAAATCTCCACTAAAAGTTACCAAACCATTTCTATGCGAAATCAAATCTTCAATAGTTTCATTTTGAGTAGTGTAATCATTATAAAGCTTGTAATAAGGTAAGTAATCGATTACATTATCGCTAAAACTTATTTTTTTTGCTTCTACCAACTGTCCAATAGAAGTTGCTGTAAATGCCTTAGAATTTGATGCAATTGCAAATAAAGTGTTGCCATCAACTTTAGTTTTATTATCAAGATTTGCATAACCATAACCTTTACTAAAAATGATAGAATCTCCATTGGTAATTGCTATTGCCATTCCTGGGATGTGCCACTCGTCTAAAGTTTTTTGATAATATTTGTCAAGAATTTTTAGTTGTTCATTGGTTTGGCCAAATAGTGAGGTTATAAAAAGTAGTGTAATCAGCGAGAAGTATATTTTTTTCATTTTAATCGATTTATTGAATGCTAAAATTAGTATTTATTTCAAACAAATAATTGTATTTTTATTGAAAACTTTAAATGATGAAATATTTACTTTTTTTTAGCTTTTTGATTTTATCTCCTTGCAGTATGATATATTCTCAAACAACCGATTTATATAATTATGATGTTGAAAAAAGAATTGAAGAATTAAATATCACCTTGCAAAAATCTAAAAAACCTATAGCTAATTATTTAGATGCTGTGCAAACTGGTAACTTAATCTTTTTATCAGGTAAAGGTCCTCGTGATAACGAAGGTAATTTAATTGCTGGTAAACTAGGCAAAGATCTAACCATACAGCAAGGTTATGATGCTGCTAGATTAGTTGCAATAACACAGTTATCTGTTTTAAAAGAACAAATAGGAGATTTGAATAAAGTGGTTCAAATTGTAAAAGTTTTTGGTATGGTCAATGCAGTTCCTACCTTTGAAAATCACCCAGAGGTTATCAATGGTTTTTCTGATTTAATGGTTGAAGTTTTTGGAGAAAGAGGTAAACACGCAAGAGCAGCAGTTGGCATGGGTTCTTTACCAAGAAATATTGCTTGCGAAATTGATATGGTTGTCCAAATTAAGGAGTGAATTAATCATAAATCAAATACTTTTTCCGAACTTTTTTAAATTTTTCAACATCTTCTTGCCAAGTTGCTCTTATCTCTTTAGCAGTTAAACCAGCTTCAATTTGTTTTTGAAGTTTTAGTGTTCCAGCGTGGATGGTAAAAGATTTACCAAAAAAAGCTTTATCTTTTGGTGTTTTGTTATAAGCATCAATTAATCTGGTAATATCAACTTTGCTTAGTCTCGAAGTTTTTTTCAAATCAACACCATAACATAATTCACCTTTAAATTTTGGGTGTTTTGACCCAAAGTTGGATTGTGGTGTATAACTAAATTTAGTTTTAGGAAAAAATGGCGCTCCATAGCGTTGAAATTGAAATTCGGTGCCTCTACCAGCATTGATAATAGTTCCTTCAAAAAAACCTAAGCCAGGATAAAGGTTTATAGATTTATCATTAGGTAAATTTGGCGAAGGTCTAATAGGTAAATGATAT
>DAOUTI010000006.1 GCA_030626795.1 Flavobacteriaceae bacterium | reverse complement strand
TGGTAAAAACTTGGTGTTTATTTTTGATTTTAAACTCATCCGTTATTAAAATTTACCTGTGTAACACCCTTCTCTTCCAAAGGCATATACCAAAGTGATACCAGTAAAAACGTACCAGTCATTATTGTTGGGGTTGATTTGTATATTTTCGCCAAGAGGCGGATTGCCATCACCATCTAATTCCTGAAAAGGGTAACCATCAATATCGTCTCTAAAAGTATATCTAAATGATGTTTCTATAGCTATACCAATATTTGGTGCTAATTTGGTTTTATAACCTAAGCCAAATGGAATTGAATAAGTTAATATATCACCGCTTACAAAACCATTATTTACATTCATTTTAGCAACAGATGCTTCAATAATAATGTATGGAGTACTAGTGTGTCCAATTTTTGATAAATTATATTTAAAAAAATTGTATTCAATACCAGCGGCAAATTCATGAGTTGTGTTTGTAAAACTCAAGCCTCTATGTTTTCTAAAAGAGTTACTTGAGTTAGAATCGTTACCCGATATTTTTGCATAGGTATATGTTGCTCTAATAGAATAGTGTGGATGCATGTTCCATTTGTAAATTCCGCCAACAGCGTAATTATTAGGCCAAATATATTTGGTGCTACCAATGTCTCCAATATAATTGCTTCCTCCTAAAAATACACCAAGCTCATTAATTTGGGCTAAAGTTACTGTAGAAATGAATAGGAATAAGTATGTTGTAAAAAGTTTTTTCATCATAAAAATAGTTCGCAAATATAAAAAATTATAGTTTGTTTTAATCATTACATCTGTATAATTACCAATAACAGTTTTTTAGTTATTATATTATGGTGCAAGTGTTAAAATTAACAGGTTGGATTGTTTTGAAAATGGAAATAAAGATTATTATTTATGAATAAAAAATTGCTAATAAATTACTGAAGAAACTAATTTCTTTTGTCTTCACCCCAAAATAATTTTTCGCGAAGTGTTTTGATAAATGTTTGATCGATTAACTGCACAGTTTTAATTGTGAAATCACATTTTTCAATAAAAATTTTAGTAGTATTAGCTATGGTTGTAATTCGAGAATCTAAAGTGAGTAAAACTTCATCAGATCTACTGTCAATTTTTAATTCAATTTTAGTTTTATCTGGAATAACCAAAGGCCTAACACTCAAGCTATGAGGTGCAATTGGTGTAAGTACAAAATTCTTTGACTCGGGTGAAATAATTGGCCCATTACAACTTAGGGAGTAACCTGTTGATCCTGTAGGTGTTGCAATAATTAAACCATCACTCCAGTAAGTGGTTAAATACTCATCGTCTAAAAAAGTTTCGACAGTTATCATTGAGGCCGTATTTTTTCGACTTACAGATATTTCATTTAATGCAAAATTTAATTCTTCAATATCTTCATTAGGTTCGTTTGTAATTACGCTAATTAGAGAACGTTCAACTAAAAGGTATTTTTTTTGGAGAATTTGGTTAACTGCTTTCTCGATATCTTCTTTTTGAATGGTTGCTAAAAAACCTAACCTGCCAGTATTTATTCCAATAATTGGAATGTTTAAATCCCTTACAAAAGTAATTGAGCGTAAAAAAGTACCGTCACCACCAATACTAAAAAATAAATCAATAGTAGGGTCTAGGTTTTTATAGCTAGAAAAAGTTTGATATGCGATTTTAGAGTTAATTTCTTTAAAAAAACCGTAAATTTTTTCTTCAATAATGATCGTAATATTATTCTCAATTAAAATGTCAACTAAAATTCTGACATATTTAATGGTGATGTCATTATTTGACTGTCCGTAAACTCCAATTTTCATATCAATTTATGCTTAAATGTTTAAGTATTTTTGTAAATAATCGGATCTGTCATTAAGCTCTTCCAGATATTTGTCTTTTTCAAATTCATTTATAATTTGATAATTATACCTTCTAAAAGAATGTAACGTATTATTGATGTCATGTAGGCTTAATTTTAGAGTGATTTGGACTTCTTCATTTTCAATTTTAGAGACAAATGCGCCAAATAAGGTAGCGTTATTTGATTCAACAATTTGAGTTATTTCTCTAAATGAGTAATCGTTAATTCCTTTTGAAATTACTAAAATAACACCTTCTTCATGTAAAAATGGAGTGCATTTAAAAATATTTAAAAAATCACCTAATTCGTAATAGCCAATATATTTTTTGTCAGGATTTAATATCGGCATTAAGTCGGTGTTATGTGTTGTAAAATTTTGTAAAACCTCAAACCAAGTCATATTTTTTGTTGCGTAAAAAGGATGAATTTGATTTTTTATATCCTGTAGCTTTTTGTCACCAAAATCTGTAAACTCAATATCCTGTTTGGCAATATTACCCCAAAATATATTTTTGTCTACAACAGGTAAGTGAGAAAATGGATATTGTTCAAATAATGCCTGAACATTTTCTATTTTTTCAACCACTTGTATTGGTTTGATATCTTTTAATATGTAATCGGTAGTTTGTGTCATAAACTTATACAAAGAAACAAAATTAATCGTGAAATAGATTAATTTTGCACTTACTAAATTAAGCAACTCATGACAAAATTAAGTGTTAATATTAATAAAATTGCAACAATACGAAATGCACGTGGAGGAAATACGCCCAATTTAGTGCAAGCAGCAATTGATATTCAAGATTTTGGTGCGCAAGGAATAACAATTCACCCTCGACCAGATGAGCGTCATATTCGATATCAAGATGCTTATGATTTAAAGAAAATCGTAACAACTGAATACAATATTGAAGGTAACCCAGTTAAACAATTCATGGATTTGGTTTTAGATATTAAGCCAACACAAGTGACTTTAGTGCCTGATGCAGTTGATGCAATTACCTCAAATGCAGGTTGGGACACCATTAAAAATCAAAGTTTTTTAAAAGAAATTGTTGCCGAGTTTAAACGTAATAATATTAGAACTTCCATTTTCATGGGAACAGATTTATCTTTAATTGAAGCCGCTGCAAGTACAGGAGCTGATAGAATTGAATTGTACACCGAAGCCTATGCAGTTGCTTTTTCTAAAGAAAATAAAGAAGGTGTTGTTCCTTATGTAAAAGCTGCAAAATTAGCTAGTAATTTGGGCATGGGTTTAAATGCAGGTCATGATTTAAGTTTAGATAATTTACAATTTTTTGCTAAAGAAGTGCCAAATTTGTTAGAAGTTTCTATCGGCCATGCCTTAATCTCAGAAGCTTTGTACTTTGGATTGCAAAATGTAGTAAGCATGTATTTACAAAAATTAAAATAATGAATATATTACACTCTATTATATTAGGAGAAGGAGAGCCTTTATTGATTATTCATGGTTTTTTTGGTATGGGAGATAATTGGAAAACCTTGGCAAATAAGTTTTCTAAAAATTATCAAGTACATGTTATAGATCAACGAAACCATGGAAGAAGTTTTCATTCTGATGAATTTTCTTATGAATTGATGGTGGAAGATTTAGTGAATTACATCAATTTTCATCATTTAAACAAAGTAAATTTATTAGGTCATTCCATGGGAGGTAAAACAGCGATGCTTTTTGCTGTAGAAAATCCCGAAAAAGTAAATAAATTAATTGTTGCAGATATTGCACCAAGATATTACCCACCACATCATTTACATATTATTGAGGCTCTAAATGCAGTAGATTTTACCCAAGTTAAATCTCGAAGCGAAATTGATGAAGTATTAAAAGAATACATCCCTGAAGTAGGAATTAGACAATTCTTAGCTAAAAATGTTTATCGTAAAACCAAAGACGAATTTGCATACCGATTTAATTTAGCATGTTTATCGGCTTGTTTTGATGAAGTTGGAGCTGGCTTGCCGCCAATTACCCAGTTTGATGGGGGAACTTTATTCTTGAAAGGAGAGAATTCGGGTTATATTACTAAAAGTGACGAAGCATTAATAAAAGCACATTTTACGAATAGTAAGATTATAACTATTAGCAATGCTGGGCATTGGTTACATGCCGAAAATCCAACCGATTTTTATAATTATGTTGTAGAGTTTCTTGAAAATGATTAATTTGGCATTAAAATAAAAAAAGACTTATGAATTATATTTTAAAAATATTATTAACAGCAGTAGCAGTAATTATTCTTGCAAAAATATTACCCGGTGTTGAAGTAGATAGTTATGTAACAGCAATTTGGGTTGCAGTTTTAATCGGATTACTTTTTGCTATTTTAAAACCGATACTTGTAGTGTTAACCTTGCCTGTTACCATATTAACCTTAGGTTTATTTTTATTTGTAATCAATGCCGCTTTAATTTTGATTGCAAATAGTTGGATTGATGGTTTTAGCGTTGCTGGTTTTTGGACCGCTTTACTTTTTAGTATTTTACTATCATTCTTTGAATCCATACTATATAAAGTGATAGAATAAGGTAACTGTTTTCTTAAAAATTTAATTGATCCAATTTCTAAAATTGGTTATTATTTTACTTTTATAACCCAATCAAAAGCACTTTAACACTTAATTAACCTACATAAGGTTGTTATTTGGTGTAATCATTGTTGTTATATAAATGAAATTGATTATTTTTGCACTCTTAAAATTTTTAAAAGTTAAATTTTTACGCATGAAGATTACAAAAGAAAACATAGATGCATTAAATTCAATTGTAAAAATTGATATTAATGCTGACGATTATCAAGGTAAGGTAGAGACTGAGTTAAATAATTACCGTAAAAAAGCAAACATACCAGGTTTTAGAAAAGGACATGTGCCTATGAGTTTGGTAAAAAAACAATATGGTAAATCAGTAATGATTGATGAAGTAAATAAACTTTTACAAGAATCATTAAACAAATATTTGGTAGAAGAAAAATTAGATGTTTTAGGTAATCCATTACCTAAAGCACAAGAAAATTTTACTTGGGATACTGATAATTTTACATTTGAGTTTGAATTAGGTCTTGCGCCAGAGTTTGATGTAAATTTAACTCCAAAAAAAGCAATAACATCTTATAAAATTGTTGCCGATGATAAAATGATCGATGATCAAATTATTAATATTAGAGAGCAATATGGTAAAATGATTACCCAAGAAACTGTTGCTAAAAATTCTAATGTTACAGGAACTTTTGTAAATGAAGAAAAAGAGATTGATAAAAAATCTACTTTTAAAGTAGAAAAAATCAAAGGCAAAGTAAATGCCAAAATGTTTGTTGGTGCTAAAGTAGGTGATGTTATAGAACTAAATAGTAAAGATTTATTTGTTGATAATCATATATTG
The DNA here is from genome assembly GCA_030626795.1 of Flavobacteriaceae bacterium. GTDB lineage: Bacteria > Bacteroidota > Bacteroidia > Flavobacteriales > Flavobacteriaceae > Lutimonas. The sequence continues at coordinate 26,513 of DAOUTI010000006.1, read as the reverse complement.
ATTGGGGCATTGGGAATAACCCATGACCAAGCACATGATTTTGAGGTACCTTTAACTTTTACCATTGAAGAAATTACAAAAACAGAATTGGCTGAGTTAAATCAAGAGCTATTTGATAAAGTATGGGGTAAAGATGCTGTAAAAAGGGAAGAAGAGTTAAAAGCGAGATTAAAAGAAGAAGCCGAAAAACAATTTGTAACCCAAGCAGATCAACAATTGCTAAATGCAGTTACAGAAAACTTGATTGAAAACACAAAATTTGATTTACCTTCAGAATTCTTAACAAAATGGTTAGCAGTAGCAGGAGAAAAACCAATGACTCCTGAACAAGCAACCGAAGAATATAACCGATCTGAAAAAGGTTTGCGTTATCAATTAATTGAAGGGAAAATTAGTAAGGATAATGATATTCAAGTTTCTTATGAAGATTTAAAAGAATTTGCTAGAGGTTATATTAAAACACAAATGGCACAATTTGGCAATATGAATCCTGAAGAAAAAGAATTGGATGAAATTGCAGATAGAGTTTTATCAAATCAAGACGAAGCAAAACGACTTTCTGATCAATTGATGAATGAGAAATTATTAAATTTCTTTAAAGAAAATGTAAAATTAAAAGAAAAAAAAGTTACTTATGAAAACTTTGTAAAAGAAGTTTATAAATAATTTTTTGTTTTAAAATACAACCTGAAACTCCATAAGTTGAAGCTTATGGAGTTTTTTAGTTGTAAGAACACTCTTTTAAAGAAATTATATTCAAAATTAAGTATATTTACAAACTTAAAATATAAAACAAAATTTTATGGATTTCGGAAATGAATTTAGAAAATTCGCTGTAAAAGATCAAGGAATAAATAGTTTACACGTAGACACTTTGATAAGTAGCGTAACCCCATATATTATTGAAGAGCGTCAGCTTAACGTAGCACAAATGGATGTGTTTTCTCGTTTAATGATGGATAGGATTATTTTTTTAGGAACAGCAATTAATGATCATGTTGCTAATATTATTCAAGCCCAATTGTTATTCTTAGAAAGTGTAGATTCTTCTAAAGATATTTCAATTTATATTAATTCTCCTGGAGGAGGAGTTTATGCAGGCTTAGGTATTTATGATACTATGCAGTTTATTAAGCCAGAAATTGCAACAATTTGTACGGGTATGGCAGCTTCAATGGGAGCAGTTTTAATGTGTGCTGGCCAAAAAGGTAAACGATCGGCTTTGCCGCATTCACGAATTATGATTCACCAGCCTTTAGGTGGCGCTCAAGGTCAAGCTTCTGATATTGAGATTACTGCGAGAGAAATTTTAAAATTAAAAGATGAGCTATATCAAATAATAGCTAAACATTCAGGTCAAAAAATAGAGAAAGTACATGATGATTCTGATAGAGATTATTGGATGAAAGCAGATGAAGCCAAAAAGTATGGTATGATTGACGAAGTGCTTACACGAAAGAAATAATTATTTAATTTTATTAAATAAATTCAATAAAAAATGTCGAAAAAAGAAGAACTAGTGTGCTCGTTTTGTAAACGAAAAAAAGAAGAAACGAATTTATTGATTGCCGGTATTGATGCACATATTTGTGAAAAATGTATTGAGCAAGCACATGGTATTGTATTAGAAGAAAGTGTTAATGAAGAGGGAAATAAATCTTTGGAGTTTAATATTAAAAAACCTATAGAAATTAATGATTTTTTAAACCAATATATTATAGGTCAAAACCATGCAAAAAGGGTAATGTCGGTTGCAGTTTATAATCATTATAAGCGCTTAACGCAAAAATCTTCTGCTAAAGATGAAGAGGTTGAAATTGAAAAAAGTAATATTATTTTAGTTGGCGAAACAGGTACCGGTAAAACATTAATTGCTAAAACAATAGCAAGAATGTTAGATGTGCCTTTTGCTATTGTTGACGCCACTGTTTTAACAGAAGCAGGATATGTTGGTGAAGATGTTGAAACTATTTTAACTCGTTTATTGCAAGCAGCAGATTATAAAGTAGAAAAGGCCGAAAGAGGTATTGTTTTTATAGATGAAATAGATAAAATTGCAAGAAAAAGTGATAATCCTTCTATTACTCGTGATGTTTCGGGTGAAGGAGTACAACAAGCCTTATTAAAATTATTAGAAGGTACAGTAGTTAATGTTCCGCCTAAAGGAGGAAGAAAACACCCTGACCAAAAATTTGTTGAGGTAAATACCAAAGACATTTTGTTTATTGCTGGTGGCGCTTTTAGCGGAATTGACAAGGTAATAAGCAAACGTTTAAATATGCAGGCTGTTGGATATAGCGCTTCAATTTCTGATGAAAAAATTGATGAACAAAATCTATTACAATATGTAATTCCAAGTGATTTGAAAAATTTCGGATTGATTCCCGAGATAATCGGAAGGCTTCCAGCTTTATCATATTTAAAACCTTTAGATAAAGAAACTTTACGATCTATTTTAACCGATCCTAAAAATGCCATTATAAAGCAGTATACAAAACTGTTTGAAATGGATGGTATTGAATTTACTATAGATGAAAAAGCTTTAGATTTTATTGTTGAAAAGGCATTAGAATATAAATTGGGTGCTCGTGGTTTAAGATCTTTATGCGAAGAGATTTTGACAGATGCTATGTTTGAAATGCCGAGTGGTGATGAAACTAAATTGAGGGTAACTAAGAAATATGCACAGGATAAGATAATAAAATCGACCATTAAAAAATTAAAGGCGGTTTCATAAAAAAGTTTAAGACGTAAAATGATCCTGCAAGGTTTCTAGAACTTAGTTAGAGAATATATAATAATTAATAAATCCTGCAAGGTTTTCAATTCCTTGTAGGCTTTTTTTATCTTTACCATATTATTTTTATAAATGATTACAAAAGACACCATTGATAAAGTATTTGAAACCTCTCGAGTAGAAGAGGTGATAGGTGATTTTGTAAACTTAAAAAAAGCAGGAGCAAATTTTAAAGGGTTAAGTCCTTTTGTTGATGAAAAAACACCATCATTTATGGTGTCTCCAGTAAAACAAATATGGAAAGATTTTAGTACTGGTAAAGGCGGTAATGCAATTACCTTTTTGATGGAGCACGAGCATTACTCTTACCCCGAAGCGATTCGGTATTTGGCTAGAAAGTATAATATTGAAATTGAAGAAACAGTACAATCTGATGAGCAAAAAAAACATGCAGATGAAAGAGAGAGTATGTATTTGGTTTCAGAATTTGCTAAAAACTATTTTCACGAAAACTTATTTAATTCCGAAAAGGGAAAAGCAATAGGTTACACTTATTTTAAAGAACGTGGTTTTACCGACGAAACAATCAAAAAATTTGAACTAGGTTATGCGTTGGATGAATGGACGGCTTTTACAGATGCTGCTGTTGAAAAAAAATATGACCTAGAATTTTTAGATAAAACAGGGTTAACCATAATCAAAGAAGCAAACCAACCAGGGGAACAGTCCAGAAAATTTGACCGATTTAAAGGGCGTGTAATTTTCCCTATCCAAAGTATGAGTGGTCGGGTTTTAGGTTTTGGAGGAAGGACTTTACTAACCGATAAAAAAGTAGCCAAATATTTAAACTCACCTGAAAGTATTATTTACCATAAAAGTAAAATCCTATATGGTATTTATCAATCAAAACAAAGTATAGCAAAAGAAGATAATTGCTATTTGGTTGAAGGTTATACCGATGTGATTTCTATGTTTCAATCGGGTATTGAAAATGTAGTTGCTTCATCGGGTACGGCTTTAACATCCGATCAAATTAGATTGGTTAATCGATTAACACCAAATATTACTGTGCTTTTTGATGGTGATGCTGCTGGAATTAGAGCTTCCATTCGTGGAATAGATTTGATATTAGAGCAGGGAATGAATGTAAAAGTAGTTGCCTTTCCTGATGGAGAAGACCCTGATAGTTTTGCAAGAAATAAAACCACCGAAGAGTTAAAAAAATATTTAGAAGACCATGCTCAAGATTTTATTCAGTTTAAAACCTCCTTATTATTAGATGCTGCAAAAAACGACCCCATTAAAAAAGCAGCCTTAATTAGAGATATTGTTGCTAGTATTTCTAAAATCCCTAACAATATCCAAAAAGAGATTTATGTACAAGAATGTGCGCAAATTATGGGTATTTCAGAAAAAGTTTTGTTTGACGAGCTTTCGCAGAACTTAAAAAAGGAACAAAGAGAAGCATCTAAAAAACAAACCTCATCAAGAACTCCGTTTACTGGAGTTGTAAAAGAAACCAAGCAAGTTGAGCATGTTGATAGATTGATGGTTTTAGAATCTGCTTTGATTTGGGTCTTATTAATTTATGGCAATGAAACGGTTGAATTTATTGATTATATTTCGGAAATTGATGACAAAGGGGAAAAGACAATCAAGAAAGAAAATTACAAAAATACGGTATGTAACGAAATTTATGTAAACCTTCAAGAAGATGAAATTGAGTTCACAAACCCAATATTTGTTAAAATTTATTACGAAATAATAAATCGCTTGAATCAAGAACAAGTTATTGATGTAAAATCACTAACAAAACACGAAGATCTCGAAATAGCAACAATAGTAACTAACATTTTAATGGATGAAGAGCAACATGTTTTAAGTGATTGGGAACGTCACGAAATAATTCCTAAAAGCAAAGAAAAAGGTTTACCTAAATTTGTGCCTGATGTTATTTACAATCTACGTATGCATCTTGTAAAAGAACTTATTTTAGCTACAAAAAAAAATATGGGTGAACTCAGTCAAAATGAAAATTCAATACAATTAAGTCGAGAATTATTAGATGAGATAAAAGACTATATAGGTTTGCAAAAAATATTATCCGAAAAATTAAACAGAGTAGTTTAATACTTCTATTGTTTCAACTCTTCAGGAATCTCACAAACAGGAATAGGGTTCATTTTATGTAAATTGGCTTTATGAAGTTTGGTGTAAATAGTAAAAACTTCTAATTCCCTCCCTTTAAAACCGTTAACGCTTTTCCCAGCATCATAATTTTTCATTGCCCATTCTAATTCATCATAACTTGCCCCCAGTTGATCTTCGTCTGTACGAGAATCTCCAAACAAACCATCGGTTGGTGCCGCATTTTGAATTGCTGTAGTAACTCCTAAAAATTCCGCAATAGCGTAAACCTCAGACTTTAATAAATCAGCAATCGGACTAATATCAACACCGCCATCACCATATTTAGTGTAAAAACCAACACCAAAATCTTCAACTTTATTACCTGTACCAGCAACCAATAAACCTTCAATTCCTGCAAAATAATATAAAGTTGTCATGCGTAATCTGGCTCGGGTATTCGCTAGTGATAAATTTACTTTATCTAAATCGTTTGTTTTAGGTGCGATAGTTTTAAACGCTTCGAAAGGAGTAGTAAGGTCAACCAAATTAGAACTTACATTATGATGTTTGTTTTTTAATTGAGCTATATGCTCTTGCCCTCTGGTCACTTGGTTTTTAGCTTGATGAATAGGCATCTCTAAGCACAAGGTTTGTAAACCCGTTTTAGCACAAAGCGTTGAGGTAACTGCGGAATCTATTCCGCCAGAGATTCCAACAACAAAACCTTTAATGTTAGCATGATTTGCATAATTTTTTAACCAATTTACAATGTGATTTGTTACTTTTTCTGCATTCATTATTGATAAGTTTTGTTAGTTTTGCGACAATTAAGATTACAAAAATAAAAAATACGATTTAAATGAGATACTTTATACCAATTCTTTTTTTTATGAGTTTTTTGAGCTGTTCAAAAAGTGGTAATAAAAAAGTTGATATTTCTAAAATAAATGTAAAAACGGATGTACAGCGATTTGAACAAAAATTTTATGCAAATTCACCCGAAAAGTTGAATGAATTAAAAACGCAATTTCCATATTTATTCCCAAAAGGAAACCCAGATAGTGTTTGGATAAATAAGATGCAAAATAAAGATGAGCAAGAGTTGTTTGCAGCATCTCAAAAAATTTATGCTGATTTTTCTAGTGAAACAAAGCAATTAGAAACCCTGTTTAAAAGCATAAAATACTATTATCCTACTTTTAAAGAGCCGAAGGTAATTACAATTTTATCTAATGTAGATTATAATAACAATATTGTTTTGGCTGATAGTTTGTTATTTATTTCGTTAGATATTTTTTTGGGGAAAGACAGTGAAATATATCAAGAGTTTCCAAATTATATAAAACAAAATTATACTAAAGAGCATATGATTGTGGCTGTAGCCGAAAAATTTGCAGTATTAAAAATTCCGCCTGCTGAAAGTAATAGTTATATTTCTAGAATGATTCAAGAAGGAAAGAAAACGGCTTTGGTACAAGCATTTTTACCAAATGTAAATGCTGCTGAAATTATAGGATATACAAATGAACAATACATATGGGCTGAGAAAAGCGAGGTTGAAATATGGAAATATTTTATCCAAAACTTGATGTTGTATAGTACAGACCCTGAGTTGAGCACTCGTTTTATTGATGATGCACCTTTTTCTAAATTTTTTTTAGAGGTCGATAAAGATTCTCCAGGTAAAATAGGCGCTTGGTTTGGTTGGCAAATCGTAGAGGCTTATTTAAAAAATAATGAAGTAACGATACAGCAGGCCATGTTAATGAATAATGAAGAAATTTTTAAAAGATCAAAATACAAGCCGAAAAAATAAAACCTTAAAAGAATAAAAGTATTAAATTTTTAATCAATCAATTATGAGTATAAAACATAAATCAGAAATAAAAATAAATGTAGGTTTAGACGAAAATAAAGTTCCAGAAGAATTATTTTGGTCTGCCGATGATGGAGATATCAAGGATATGGAAGCAAAAGCTTTATTGCTTTCTGTTTGGGATAGTGCCAATAAAGATACATACAAAATTAACCTTTGGACCAAAGAAATGCCTGTTAATGAAATGATTCAATTTTTTCACCAAACTTTGGTTTCTATGGCCGATACTTTTGAAATGGCAACAAGTGATGATAAAATGAGTGCTACTATGCGAGATTTTTGTGATTATTATGCGGATAAAATGGGAATTAAAAAATAAATATTTTAACAAAACCCTAACATTTAAAATAAAGTTTGGCACGCAATTTGCAAATTAATCAGAAGCAAGATTCCCCAAAATTTTGTTTTCATTATGATTAATTTTGAGTTAGTAAGATAAAAGCATCTCGTTTTCGAGGTGCTTTTCTTATATGATTTAAAAACTTATTCTACAACTTTTTGTGTTGAGACATGGAATTTAAGTACAAAACAATATTAATATTCTAATATTTGTTTTAATATCAGTTGATAATCGGTATCGTTATTAACAAAATCAAGTTCAGTAACATCAATAATCAAAGTGTTTAAATGCTCTTTTGTTTTTATGAAATTTAAATAACCTTTATGTATTTTGTCTAAGTAGTCAGGCTGAATATTTTGTTCGTAATCTCTACCTCTTTTTTTAATATTTTCAATTAGCCTATCCGTATTTTGATATAGATATACATAAACATCGGGTTTTGATATTTCTTTGTACATAATATCAAACATTTTTCGATACAAATTATATTCTTCTTTTGATAGCGTTATCTGTGCGAAAATTAGGGATTTAAAAATAAAATAATCCGAAACTATAAAATTTTTAAACAAGTCAAATTGGGCTAAATCTTCGGTAAGTTGATGGTATCTATCTGCCAAAAAACTCATTTCTAACGGAAATGCATACCTTTCTTTATCTTTATAGAATTTTGGTAAAAAAGGATTGTCAGCAAATCTTTCTAAAACCAATTTAGCATTAAAATCATCGCCAATTTTTTTAGCTAAAGAAGTTTTTCCTGAGCCAATATTCCCTTCAATGGCAATATAATTGTATTTATCTACTAATGAAATTGGAAGCGTTATTTTGGCTTCAATCTTTTCAATGTCATTTGTATCATTGCAGTTTTGCAAACAAATTAAAATTGTTTTTTTTGCAATTGGATGAATAATATTTGGAGCAATTTCTGTTAAGGGAACCATTACAAATTTTCTTTCCAGCATTTTTGGATGTGGAACTTTTAAATGATTGTAAAAAATAATATCATCGTCAAAAAGTAAAATATCAATATCAATATTTCTATCCTGATAGTTTTGAGAATCACTTCTTTCTCTTCCTAAAATATTTTCAATATGCAGAATGGTTTCAATTAATTTTTCAGGATTTAAATTGGTAGATACTTCTATACAAATATTAAAGAAATCACCTCCATCAAAACCCCATGATTTTGTTTTATAAACAGAAGATACCTTTTTTACATGCCCAATTTTTTTGCTAATTAAGTCAACAGTATTTTGCAAAGTGTTTAATTTTTGCCCTTGGTTGCTTCCTAAAGATAAATATGTAGTTCGTACTATTTTCATTTTACATTTATATCCATTTTGATTTAATTATTTTCGACCATTTTAACATAATAAGTGCAAAGAAAATAAAAGAAAGGGATAAAAGTTTATATTTGTTTTTTATTTTTTAACAATTGTAACAAATCATCATGTTACACGACTTATTCTAAAATATTTTATATGACTTTTTTAAGAGAATTATTAGCAGTTATCCTTGGTGTATTCATTTCATTTTTCATCATGTTTTTTGTGTTGATAGCTATTGGTGCGGCTGTGGGCTCTTCTTTTGGCGATACAGATCAAATTGAGGTAAAAAACAATTCGGTTTTAGTTTTAAAATTAGAGGAAAACATTAAAGATTATGCCCCAAAAAGCTCAGATCCTTTTGACGAAATATTTAATTTTGGTGAAAATGCAATCGGATTAAACAACATTATTAATGCGATAGAAAATGCTAAATATGATGATAATATTTTAGGAATAAGTATTGAAGTGTTACAGTTAAATTCAGGTATTGCACAAACGCAAGCCATAAGAAATAAATTATTAGAGTTTAAAGAATCAGGTAAGTTTATAATAGCTTATGCAGATGTATATGATCAAAAAAATTATTATTTGAGTTCGGTTGCAGATTCTATTTATGTGAATCCAGCAGGAGGATTAGATTTTAAAGGGTTATCTGGTGAAGTTTTATTTTTTAAAGATTTTCAAGATAAATACGGTGTCAAAATGGAGGTCATCCGTCATGGAAAATATAAAAGTGCTGTTGAACCATTTTTAGAAAATAAAATGAGTGATGCGAACAGAGAGCAAACGACATCATTTTTAAATTCTATTTGGGGTGAACTTGTAGATGATATTGCTGAAAGTAGAAATTTAACTGGTCAAGAAATTAATCATATTGCAGATGAGTTGTTAGCAAGAACACCAAGTTTGGCTGTCAAAAATAAAATGATTACCAATCAACTTTATAAAGATGAATATAATGAGGTAATTAATACCTTATCTGATATTAATGAAAACGGAAAAATTAATGCCATCAATTTGGTTGACTATATTAGTACAGGTAAAGGAAGGGCTAGTTCAAGTTCAAAAAACAGAATAGCTGTAATCTATGCACAAGGAGAAATAAAATATGGTAAAGGCGATGAAAAATATATTGGACAAGAATTAATTATTAAAGCTTTAAAAAAGGCTCGCAAATCGAGTAATGTAAAAGCCATCGTTTTAAGAGTCAATTCTCCTGGGGGTAGTGCTTTGGCATCTGATATTATTTGGCGCGAATTAGAGCTTACAAAAAAAGAAAAGCCTTTGGTGGTTTCTATGGGTAATTTAGCGGCCTCAGGCGGTTATTATATTGCATGTAATGCAGATAGAATTGTAGCCGAACCTACTACAATAACAGGTAGTATTGGTGTTTTTGGAGCAATTCCCAACATGAGTGAATTGGCCGATAGGATTGGAATTAATGCAGAGCAAATAGGCACCAATAAACAATCAATTGGTTATAGTGTTTTTGAACCGATTAACGATAGCTTTTATAAAGTTACCAAAGAAGGTGTTGAACATGTTTATACCACTTTCGTGGATAAAGTTGCTGCTGGTAGAAATATGACTTTTGCAGAAGTTGATAGTATTGCGCAAGGAAGAGTTTGGACAGGTAAAGAGGCTTTAGAAAATGGATTAGTAGATGAACTTGGAAGTCTAGAAGATGCAATCCATATTGCTGCGGATTTAGCTGATATTGATAATTATAAAGTTAGAAATTACCCTAATTATGAAAAAGACTTTAAAGAAATGTTTAAAGGCCCTTTTGCAAGTGTAAAAGCATCCATGCTAAAAGATGAATTAGGTACAGAAAATTATAGGATTTATAAAAGTATAAAGCGGTTTTCAGAGTTAAAAGGTATGCAAACTCGATTACCTTTTTTAATAGAAATAAAATAATTTTAACATAACAATAACATTACACCTCTAACTTTGGCATAAAAATTGCAAATTATTAATTAGAAGCAGAATTCCCCAAAATTTTGTTTTCATTATGATTAATTTTGAGTTAGTAAGTTAAAAGCACTTCAATTTGAGGTGCTTTTTTTGGTTCCGTTTCTAAGATATTTTACAAAACTATAATCATATTTGTTTTTATCATTAGCTTTAAAATCTTCACGAGATACTTCTTTCCAATGATTAAAATCAATTTTCGGAAAAAAAGCATCGGCTTCAAATTCATAATGTACTAGGGTTAAATCTAAAACATCAGCAATTTCTAAAGCCTGCTTATAAATTTCAGCACCGCCGAGTATAAAAGGGTTTTTGTCAGCTTTGGCTGTGTTTATGGCTTCTTCTAACGAATTTACAACAATACACCCTTCGGCAATATAATTTGTATTTCTAGTAATAATTATGGTAGTTCGGTTTGGTAAAGGTTTGCCCAGCGATTCAAAAGTTTTTCTTCCCATGATTATATGATGACCTAAGGTTACTTTTTTAAAACGTTTTAAATCGGCAGGTAAATGCCAAATTAATTGATTGTCTTTTCCTAATGCATTGTTTTTTGCAACAGCGGCAATAATGGTAATCATAAATAAATTTTTAAGAATTTAATTCTTCTTGAGGAGTTGATTCGTTAAAAAAGCCTTTTTTATCTAACTTTTTTTCTAATCGATCTATTTTGGTTTTATGTTTTTCAATCAGTTTTTCAGTTTCGATACGTTCCCATTCTTTATCGAAGAATCGTTTCATAACAAAAACATTGAAAAAATGAATTACCAATAAAAATAACCAGGCAAAAATCGCCCAAACATACCAATCTAATTCTTCGTGAAAATGTAGTACTTTATTAAGAATAATAAAAAATACGGATCCGATAAGAAATAATACAAAATGAAAATACAAACGTTTTTTTTGTTTTGTACGCTTCCTTGCTTTTTCGTATTGTTCGTGGTCTAAGTTGTCTTTCAAAATAAAAAATTAGATTACATGTCTTTTACCCATTCTTTTATATAATCAGTAAAGTCTTCTGTATCATTAAACTCTCTTTCTTTGTTGTTACTCAAAGAAATTTTATCGTTGTATAAACTGCCAGAAGTATTTAAAAATGTTTGAATTCTTTCTAGTAATTTAACATCTTCAATTTTCGCAATTTTTTGGATTAAGTTTATTTTAATTTGTGAAGCGTTCATAGTCTTTTTTTTAGTTATAATTATTACCAGTTGCTAAACAGATACTTTCCCTTTAATATGTGGGTGGTGATTATAATCTACTAAGTTAAAATCTTTAAATGTAAAATCAAAGATATTTTTAATATTTGGATTGATTTCCATTTCGGGAAGCGCTTTAGGCTTACGAGAAAGTTGTAAGTTTATTTGTTCCATATGATCATTATAAATATGAGCATCTCCAAAAGTGTGTACAAAATCACCATATTCTAAGCCAGCTACTTTCGCTATCATCATGGTTAATAATGCGTAGGAAGCAATATTAAAAGGTACTCCCAAAAATATATCAGCACTACGCTGGTATAATTGACAAGATAATTTACCATTGCTTACATAAAATTGAAAAAAAGCATGACAAGGTGGTAATGCCGCTTTATTGTTATTAACATTCTCAGCAAAGCCAACAGAAGTATCTGGTAAAACACTGGGGTTCCATGCAGAAACTAACATGCGCCTACTGTCGGGATTTGTTTTAATAGTTTCAATAACTTCTTTTATTTGGTCAATTTCTTCGTCATTCCAATTACGCCATTGATGTCCGTAAACAGGTCCAAGATCTCCATTTTCATCTGCCCAAGCATCCCAAATTTTAACTCCATTTTCTTTTAAATATGCAATATTGGTATCTCCTTTTAAGAACCAGAGTAGTTCATATATAATCGATTTTAGGTGTAGTTTTTTTGTGGTTACCATTGGAAAACCTTTACTTAAATCAAATCGCATTTGATAGCCAAATACACTTTTTGTTCCAGTTCCTGTCCGATCTTCTTTAACGGTTCCGTTATCAATTACATGTTGAATTAAATCTAAATATTGTTTCATTAATGGATGAAAGGTTTGGGGTTAAGGGTTAAAGTTTAATTAAAGGTTCATTTTATTGTATTTTATTAATGCAGAAATTCTTTTTTGTAAAAGTTGGATCTTTTCAGATACCAAAGATAATTCATTAAAGTCTATAAATCACAACTCAATATTAAATGTGATTCTAATTCAAATGCAGAGTCCAAACTAATTTGTAAAAAACGGATAAAATCTTTTTGAGAATCTTTGGCGCACCCTTCAGCAATATTTGAAGGAATTGAAATCACGGCTCTATTACTTTGTGAAATTAAGCCAAATTTTTCTGAAGTTGGAAATGTATTAGTGATTAAATAAATATCTTTAACAAGTTGTCTTGCATCATTCCAAACATTAAGTTTTCTAAAATTTCTCATTCTTTTCTTTCTCCCTTAATCTCAAACCCTTTACCCTAATATCATTCCTGCAAAGGTTGCCGAAAGTAAAGATGCTAAAGATCCACCAAGTAGAGCTTTCATGCCAAACTCAGATAGTAATTTTCTTTTGCCAGGAGCCAAAGAACCAATTCCACCAATTTGAATTCCAATGGAAGCAAAATTAGCAAATCCGCATAGCATATATGTTGCCATGATTATAGATTTATTATATGTAAAATGAGTAAGATTTGCTACATTTTTTAATTCAGCCAATTGAATGTATCCAACAAATTCGCTAGCAACCAGCTTTACACCAAGCAATTGCCCCATTAGCATCATATCTTGTTTTGCAACACCAATAATCCACATCAAAGGAGCAAAAATTATTCCAAGTACAGCTTCTAATGAAAATTTTGGATAAGGTGTATTTGCAGCCATCCAAGTATTTAGACTTGTGATATCACCAATCCATCCAAAAACACCGTTAATCATTGCAATAAAAGCTAAAAATACCAAAAGCATTGCAGCTACATTTACAGCAAGCTTTAATCCTTCTGAAGTCCCATTTGCAATAGCATCTAATATATTTGAACCAATTTTATCATGTGAAACTTTAACATCGGTATTTACTTTTCCAATTTGGGGGTATAGTATTTTTGATATTACAATTGCTCCAGGTGCAGCCATAACTGATGCCGCTAATAAATGTTTTGCATAAACCAAACGAAGCGCATTATCGTCGCCACCTAAAAACCCAATATATGCCGCCAAAACACCTCCTGCAACTGTTGCCATTCCACCAATCATGACCAAAAGAATTTCAGATTTGGTCATTTTTTCTAAATAGGCTTTAATCATCAATGGTGCTTCTGTTTGGCCAAGAAAAATATTACCTGCAACAGATAAACTTTCGGCTCCAGATATATGCATTAACTTTGATAATAGCCAGGCAAGACCTTGTACAACTTTTTGGATAATACCAAGGTAAAAAAGTACAGAAGTTAAGGCCGAAAAGAATATGATGGTTGGTAAAACTTGAAATGCAAAAATGAACCCAAAACTTTCAATATTCATTAAGTCGCCCAATAAAAAAACGCTTCCAGCTCTTGTATAATCTAATATATTGATAAATATTTGACCAACACCTTCAAAAATATTTTGAATAAAAGAGATTTTTAAGACACCAATTGCTAATAAAATTTGGGCAGATAATCCAGCACCAACTGTTTTCCAATTTATTTTTTTTCGATTACTACTGAAAATATAAGCAATGGCCAATAAAACGAGCATCCCTAGAGCTCCTTTCCATAAGGATGTTATAGAAAAACCTTGATTTGGGATTATATTTTGTGTTGTTTCTTGTGCTTGTGTTGTTATATAACTTAAGAATAAAATAAAGGTAAGTAGTAATTTTCTCATATTTACTTTGTTATTTTTTTTCGCGTTTTGAGATTTCATCTCTTAATTTAGCAGCTAATTCATAATCTTCATTGTTTACTGCTTGTTCTAATTGTTTATTTAAATCTTTTAAAGATTCATTTTTAAAAGAAGAAGTAGAAGTTTCTTCAATTACATCAGTTACAATATCTTCTAATTTGAATTTTGATTTTTCTAGTTTGGTTTCATCTTTTATTTTAAGAATTATCCCTGCTTTGTCTAAAATATTTTCAAAAGTAAAAATTGGAGCATTAAACCTAGTTGCTAAGGCAATTGCATCAGAAGTTCGAGCATCAATAATTTCTTCAATTTTATCACACTCGCAAATTAAGCTAGAATAAAAAACACCATCTACTAATTTATGAATTATGACTTGTTTTATAGTGATGTTGAATCGATCAGCAAAGCTTTTAAATAAATCGTGAGTTAAAGGTCTAGGAGGTTTGATTTCTTTTTCTAATGCAATGGCAATAGATTGCGCTTCAAAAGCGCCAATAATTATTGGAAGTGTTCTTTCTCCATCTTCTTCACTCAAAACTAAAGCGTAAGCACCGCTTTGTGTTTGACTATATGAAATTCCTTTTATGTTTAAACGTACTAAGCCCACAGGTTGATTAATAATTTATGATGATTAGACTTTAATGTAAATTAAAGGTAATAAAAACAGCTGTCAAAATTAAGGACTTTTCATATCCAATAATTCTGGCAGCCTTTTATAGGGCACAATTTACTAAAAATTATGAGCTTTTATTGATTACTTTTAAATTCTTTTAATTTTTCGGTTAACTTTGGAACTACTTCAAAAGCATCACCAACAATGCCGTAATCTGCTGCTTTAAAGAAAGGAGCTTCTGGATCATTATTGATTACAACTTTAACTTTCGATGAATTTACTCCAGCCAAATGCTGAATTGCTCCTGATATACCAATGGCGATATATAAATTTGCAGATACTGGCTTACCTGTTTGACCAACATGTTCGCTGTGAGGTCTCCACCCTAAATCTGAAACGGGTTTTGAACAAGCTGTTGCTGCACCTAGAACTTCGGCTAAATCTTCAATCATCCCCCAATTTTCAGGGCCTTTTAAGCCACGACCAGCTGATACAACAATATCTGCATCGGCAATAGTTACTTTTCCAGTTGTTTTTTCAACGGATGTTGAGCTCACATTAAAATCACCATCACTTAGTGTTGGCGAGAAATCTTCTTCACTTGAAGTTACAGAATTCTCAACCAAACCAAAAGAATTTTTAGCCAAGCTAATTAATTTTTTAGAAGTTTTAAATTCAGTAAAATTAAAAGCTTTTGATGAAAATGTTTTACGTTTAACAGTAAGTGGACTTGTAGAAGTTGGTAATCCAACTACATTAGAAGCGTAACCAGCCTCTAAATTAACTGCAAGAATTGGAGCTAGATATAAACCGTTAATAGATGAATCAATAATAATGATATCGGCATTTTCTTTTTCTGCAGCTTGTTGAATTGCATCAGCAAAAGCTTTGGCATTAAAAGTGGTTAATTTATCATTAGTTATTTTCAATACTTTTTCTGCGCCATAAGTTACTAATTCTGATGTATTATCCGCATTGATGGCTAAAACAACTAAATTGGTGTTCACTAGTTCGGCTACTTTTTTTCCGTAAGAAGTAACTTCAAAAGCATTTTTTTTAAATTTTCCTTCCGAATTATCGGCAAAAACTAAAACAGACATATTTATATTTTTTAATATCCTGAATTTATCAGGAATAGTTGGAATTTTATTTTTTTAAATCACTTTTGCTTCGTTATGTAATAAATTGATTAATTCATCAATATTATCAGCATCAATCATTTTACAAGCCGATTTTGCTTCAGGTTTTTCATAACTAATAGTAGCTGTTGTGTTTTCAAATACAACGGGTTCAATTACTTGTAATGGTTTTTTACGAGCCATCATAATGCCACGCATATTAGGAATCCTTAAATCTTTTTCTTCGACAACACCTTTTTGACCAGCAACGATTAAAGGTAGTTTTGTAGATAAGATTTCTTTACCACCATCAATTTCTCGGGAAACCGTAGCATCAACACCACCAACTTCTAGTCCGATACAAGCATTAACAAAATTATAATCTAATAAAGCAGCCGTCATTCCAGGAACCATTGCTCCATTGTAATCGATAGATTCTTTTCCGGCAAGGATCAAATCATAAGCCTCATTTTTAATTACTTCAGCCAATTGTTTTGCTACAAAAAAGCCATCAGTTGCTTCAGCATTTATTCTAATTGCATTATCGGCTCCAATAGCTAACGCTTTTCTCAAAGTTGGTTCGGTGCTGGCATTACCAACATTTACAACAGTTACAGTTGCACCTTGCTTTTCTTTAAACCACATCGCTCTAGTTAACATAAATTCATCATAAGGATTAATTACAAATTGAACACCATTGTTATCAAAACTAGTGTTATCATCTTTAAAGTTAATCTTTGAAGTTGTGTCAGGGACATGACTAATACAAACTAATATTTTCATTTTATATACTGTATTATAGTTAATCAAATTATTAAGCCACGAAGTTAAGAAATAATTTTAATATACTATGCGCGCATAGTATATATTTTATTCATGAGACCCTAAAAAATCCATTTAAATTTTGTACCGTCCTGAAAAAAGTTGACACTTATTGATGTAAATATAAGTCATTGTTAATATTAATTTTTTGATATTTCATTTTTATTGATCAATTTTGTTTTATCAGAAAGAAACGGAAGTAGGCTCTGCTGAGGAGCAACCTGCTAGGGATATTTCTGATCCGATAGCAATATTAGGCTGAACTTTTTCAAGTTCAGTCTTTTTTTTGCCATATTGTTTTCCTATTATGCGTTCGGTATCATGCCTTTTAAAAACCTTATTATGAATTTGATTTGGGGTTAAATAATTTAAACTTTGATGAGGTCGCATATCATTATAGATTTTTACAATTTCTTTAATTTCTTTTCTTGCATGCCTTAGGTTTTTTAGATCTATATCGTAAAGCCACTCATTCTTTAAAATACCATTAATCCTTTCTGCTATACTGTTTTCTTGTGGAGAACCTGGATGAGTCATACTTATTTTAATACGCTTACCTTTCAATATCTCAACATATAAATTACTGCAATATTGAACTCCTCTATCTGAATGATGTATCAATTCTTCTCCTATCAAATTAGTGTTTTCCTTCAATGCCATTTTAAGTGCAATTACCGCAAATTCGGCTTTTAAGCTTGTAGAGATACACCAACCTACAATCTTTTGTGAATATACATCTGTTATTAAAAACAGATATAGTGGTCCTTCTTCACAGTACACATAAGTTATGTCTGATACCCATAATTGATTTGGAGCGGTAATAGACATCTTATCAATAAGGTATTCATATTTACGTAACCAATGATGACTTTGTGTTGTGAAAAAATGTCGCTTTCTTGGTTTTACAAGCATGTTATTAGAACGTAATAAATCAAATAATTTATCTCTTCCAATTTTTATAGAATGCCTTTGTAAATCTTCCTTTATCAAGGAATGTATTTTTCTTACTCCCCATCTGGAAGTTTTTGACTTTCTTCTTATTTTTTTAATGATTTCCAAAATAATTTCTTCCTCTAATAATTCTTTAACCTCTTGATTTGTTTGCTTGTAATAGGCTTGTCGTGTTTTGCCAAACAATCCTGTGAGTAGTTTTATACTCACTTGAGACTCTTCTGTTTTAAGTTTTTGAACTGTTTGGCTCCAGACTTTTTTTCTAAATCAAGATTGTATTTTTCTTTAGCTATTTCAACCATTATTTGATAAGCGCGCCCTTTAAGTTCAGAGTATTTTAACTGCGCCTCCAAATCATTAATCTTTGACTTTAAATCTAGTATTTCTCTTGTGTTGTCTTTCAATGTTCTCAATTTTGGTATGGGATCTATTCCGTGAGCTTTCGGATCAATTGATGCAAATTTACGCATCCATTCTAATATACCCGATTTACTCTTAATCCCATAAACTCGTCTAGCTTGTTCTTTACTCAGTTTGCCAGATAATACCTCTAAAACGATCTTCCGTTTTAACGATTCCGGTAAAATTCCGATTTTATTCATCTTTGTCCTGTTTTAGGTTGACTTATCAACAATCTATGTTGTAAACCTATTTCAGGACGTGACCTTTTTTAGTTAGTAGAACTAATCCCGATTTTTCAGCGGGATATAGATTAAATACAATCCTTGGGACGATTCCTATTATTTGGTTCAGGGCTTGCCCTGAGGTTTAATACCTTTTATTTTTAAATCCTTATCGGAAAAAATGCAAAAGAGGTATAGAACGATAAAATGTAGCGAAACCATAGAATATATTCAAGTAAAATAGTTAATTTTGCAAATCTTTTAACTTAACTATATGAAAGTATTACAATTTAGAGAAGCTATTGCTGAAGCAATGAGCGAAGAAATGAGAAGAGACGAAACGGTTTACCTTATGGGGGAAGAAGTTGCTGAATATAATGGCGCTTATAAAGCTTCAAAAGGAATGTTAGACGAGTTTGGCGCTAAAAGAGTTATTGATACACCAATTGCTGAGTTAGGTTTTTCGGGTATTGCTATTGGATCTGCAATGGGAGGCAACAGACCTATTGTTGAATATATGACCTTTAACTTTTCATTAGTAGGTATTGATCAAATAATTAATAATGCAGCCAAAATTCGCCAAATGTCTGGCGGTCAGTTTAATTGTCCTATCGTGTTTAGAGGTCCAACAGGTTCTGCTGGTCAATTAGGCGCTACACATTCACAATCATTTGAAAATTGGTTTGCTAATACACCTGGTTTAAAAGTGATTATACCTTCAAACCCTTATGATGCTAAAGGTTTATTAAAAGCTGCTATTCGAGATGATGATCCGGTTATTTTTATGGAATCAGAACAAATGTATGGAGATAAAGGTGAAGTGCCTGAAGGCGAATATGTTTTACCTATTGGAGTTGCGGATATTAAAAGAGAAGGAACAGATGTTACGATTGTTACTTTTGGTAAAATTATAAAAGAGGCTTTTAAGGCAGCTGATGTTTTAGGAAAAGAAGGAATTTCTGTTGAGATAATTGATTTGCGAACTGTTAGACCAATGGATCATGAAGCTATTTTAACCTCAGTTAGAAAAACAAATAGATTGGTTATTTTAGAAGAAGCTTGGCCATTTGCAAGTATCTCTGGAGAGATAACTTATCAAGTTCAAGAAAATGCATTTGATTATTTAGATGCTCCAATACAAAGAATTACTACGGCCGATACTCCAGCACCATTTTCACCTGTTTTATTAGAGGAATGGATGCCAAATGCAGATGATGTTATCAAAGCAGTTAAAAAGGTAATGTACGTTTAGTACCATTTATTATATTAACATAAGCCATTTATCAACTGATGAATGGCTTTTTTTTATACCCTAAATTTAATTATATCGAAAAAAGTTTATTTATATTGATTTTAAACAAGTACATTTGATGTCTTTAAAGTACCATTTTTATTGATAAATGATAAATGTAAAAAGAAGTAAGTTATATTATGGCGAAAATTAATAACGATAAAAAAGAAAATCAAGATTATGAAATTGAAGATGGTTTTTGCATCATGAAAATTCATAATAAAACAGTTAAAAAATTAGAAGTTTTTAGAGAAGTTGATAAATCATTTTTACAATTACATTTTTGCATTAAAAATGAAGTGAAACTTAATTTTAATCAAGGCAGATACTCTATAAATATTCAAGATAATAATTCGTTATTATTATACAACCCTCAACAAGATTTACCTATTTATTTAGAATTAGAGCCAGACACAAAATTGATAACACTTTTGATCAGTATTGAAAAATTTCACACTTTTTTTTCAAAAGAAGCTGGTTTGATTCATTTTTTAAATGATGATAATAAAGAAAAAAAGTATTATTTAGATAAAGAGCTAAACCCAAATGAAATTATCGTTTTAAATCAAATATTTAATTATGGCTTGCATTCTTCATTAGAGAAGCTATATACTAAAGGAAAAGTATATGAATTGGTAAGTTTGTATTTTCATAAATCAGACAATGAAGGCGCGCAAAGTTGTCCATTTTTAGAAGATGAAGCCAATGTTGAAAAAATTCAAAATGCAAAAAAAATACTTATAAATAATATGACTGAACCTCCAACGTTAAAGGAGTTGTCAAATCAAATAAATTTACCGTTACAGCATTTAAAAGATGGATTTAAACATATTTATGGAGAAACAGTTTTTGCTTTTTTATTGAATTATAAAATGGAGTTTGCAAGAAAATTACTTGCAACAAAAAAATACAATGTTGCCGAAACAAGTTTTGAAGTAGGCTACAGTACACCAAGTCATTTTATTGCAGCATTTAAGAAAAAATTTGGCTCAACACCTAAAAAGTATATGAGTAGTTTATAATAATTTAAAATTATTAATGTAATTAAATTGAATTTTGAATAAGTTTTAATTCTAAAATAATAAATTTGCATTCATTGCTATTCCTTTCCTATTGAAAGGAATTTTTGTTGAAAAAATATATGAATAAAAAACTTCTATATATAGTTGCTATTTTTTTTACACTACAAAATTTATTTGCTCAAGTAAAAGTAAGTGGAATTGTTGTTGACGAGCAAGATAATGCGATTCCTTTTTCTAATGTGATATTTAAAGGTTCAACCAATGGAACAATATCTGATGAAAATGGAAAATTTTATTTGCAATCTGACGTGATGTACAATGAACTGGAGGTTTCTTTTATTGGTTTTGAAAAAAAAGTTATTGAGCTGAAAAGAAATAATTTTAATTTAAAAATTATACTTAAAGAATCAAGAGATCAATTGAATGAGGTTAAGCTATATTCTGGTAGAATAAAGAAAAAAGGAAACCCTGCGATTGCTATTTTAAAGAAAATTTGGGATAAAAAACGTAAAAATGGTGTTTACCTGTATGATAGGTATGAATATGATAAGTACGAAAAAATAGAATTTGATCTTAATAATATTGACGAAAAAACTAAAAAAAGTAGAGTTTTTAAAGGTATGGAGTTGGTTTTTGATCATATAGACACTTCGGCAATTACAGGTAAAGCATACCTACCTATTTTTATCAATGAGTCGGTTTATAAAACTTATGGTAGAAATATAGTTCCTAAAAAGAAAAATGAAAAAATAGTTGCAAATAAAAACTCGGGGTTTTCTGATAATCAAGGCTTAATAGCCTTT
Organism: Flavobacteriaceae bacterium; assembly: GCA_030626795.1. Taxonomy (GTDB): domain Bacteria; phylum Bacteroidota; class Bacteroidia; order Flavobacteriales; family Flavobacteriaceae; genus Lutimonas. The sequence goes on along the minus strand of DAOUTI010000006.1, from coordinate 5,020 downwards.
GTTAAACAATTGTATGTAGATTATGATATTTATGATAATTACGTCAAATTTTTTGATAAAAGCTTTGCAAGTCCACTTTCAAAATTAGGCCCCGAAATTTATAATTATGTTTTAACAGATAGTAGTTTTATTGATAATAAGTGGTGTTATAATATTTTGTTTTATCCGAGAAGGAAAAACGAATTAACCTTTAAAGGAGATTTTTGGGTAAATGATACCACTTTTGCTATTAAAGAAATTCAAATGCATGCTAATAAGAATGCAAATATTAACTGGGTAAAAGAGATTTACATTGAGCAAAAATTTAAAGTATTAAATGATTCGGTATTTTTATTAGAACGAGATTATTTTATGAGTGATTTTTCGCACAATAGAAAAGAAAAGTCAAAAGGAGTTTACGGTAAAAGAACCACGCTTTATAATAACCATGTTTTTAATGTAAAACGACCAGAAGAATATTATAAAGAAGATGTTACTGAAAAAGAGGAAATCTATCATAGAACCGATGATTATTGGTCGGGAAATAGACATGAACGATTAAGTAAAGATGAGGCAGGTATTTATAAAATGCTAGATACTTTAAGGTATGTAAAAAGGTTTAAAGAGCTGACTAGTGTTACTGATGTATTAACCACAGGATATTGGAGTATTGTAAATGGTTTTGATTTTGGCCCCGTATTTTCAACCTTTGGATTTAATGATTTGGAAGGCTTTCGTTTGCGATTGGGAGGAAGGACCTATTTTTCAAAATCAGATAAATGGCGTTTAAAAGGATTTTTAGCCTATGGTTTTGGTGATAAAAAATTTAAATACGGTATTGAAGGTAAATGGTTACTTGAGCCAAAAAATCGATTAATTCTATCTGTTGGAAATAGAAGAGACATTGAACAGTTAGGAGTTAGTTTGACTACAGCTAATGACGTTTTAGATAGAAGCTTTGCAACAACATCTCTTTTTACAAGAGGTGATAATACCAAATTATCAAATATCAATTTAACCAATGTAAAAGCAACCTTAGAGCCAGCTAAAAATTTGAAATTCAGACTAAGTTCAACATATAAAACAATAAAGTCGGCTTCACCCGATTTGTTTAATATAGATTATTATAATGATGATAATGTTATACAATCAAATATGGAACAAGTTGATGTGAATTTTGCAGTTCAATACACGCCAGGGAGTAAACCATGGGGTTTTGGTGTAGATAGAGGTGTGAGTAATTACGGAAGGTTTCCAACTTTATTTTTTAGTTACACCAAAGGTATAAAAGGGGCTTTTAATAGTGATTTTGATTATCATAAATTCCAGTTTTATTATCAACAACCTATACAAGTTGGTATCTTTGGAAGGTTAACTTCTACTTTTGAAGTTGGTAAAACTATTAACTCAGTTCCCTTATCTTTACTCAATGTAATTCCGGGAAACCAAACTTATTTTACTTCAAGAAAATTATTTGATTTATTAGACTATTATGAGTTTGTAACTGATGAATATGTATCATTACATTTAGAGCATAATTTTAATGGGAGATTGTTTTCTAAAATTCCATTTATGAGAAAATTACAATGGAGGGAGATTGTTGGAATTAGGGGTGTTGTAGGTAATATTTCACAAGAAAATCAAGATAGAATTGCACCTAATGCAACCATTCAAGTGTATACCGCTCCCGAAAAATTATATTGGGAATACCATTTCGGAATAGGTAATATCTTTAAGCTATTTAGAATCGACTTCGAGTATAGAGGTAGCTATAGAGATGTGCCAAATGCGACTAATTTTGCTGTAAAAGGAGGATTTGGGTTTTATTTTTAGTGAAACTCAATTTTAAGGATTCACCAGCTGGCGAATCCTTAAAATTGTAAGTTGAACTAATCCCGCTGCTTTCAAGCGGGATCTATGTTAATATTTTGAAAATTTTGGCAGCACCTATTTTTTTAGATGTTTTAAAAATCAAAATACCAATTAAATAAGTCTGATTTAACGCCTATTGTAAACCATGTCGTATTGTTTTCAGTTGCTACATTATCACTAACACTTGGTGTGAAATTTCGGTATGTAAAACCACCAAATAATTGCAGATTGGTTGTGGGATTTAATACATAGCCAGCTTGTAAATCACCTATAAAAATATTAGTTGTATTACCTTGAGCAATATCATTGCCATAATCTGAAAAACCATCGAGATAGGAACGATAAATATCACCGCCATAAGAAATAGCATCTCCCTGAAAATCAAATCCTTTTTTACCAATAATCAATTTAGCGTTACCAAACCATCGATTTTTTGAATAACGTGCTATACCTATAGCTTCCCAAAAATTACCTCCCCATAGATGGGAAATAGCTTGGTTGTAATGACCAGAATTTAATGTAGGTTCTGCATGCGAAAAAGTATAAGGTCTTACCAGATTAAATTCACCTTGTAACATTAAATTATTTACTTTAAAAGCATTGTAATATTTTGCGCCAACCTGAATGGCATATTTGTTACCTATGTATCCTTCTCCGCTAAATAATTCTCCAACAGTAAGTTCATCAAGAAGTAATTGGCTATAAAAAGAAATATTATCATTTAAACGATATTTTGTATTTAACCCAACTTGAACATTACCGCTAAAATCTCCACCATTTGAAAATTCGACAGCTCTGTAAAAAATAATGGGATTAAAAAATGAAATATCAAATCCATTATAACTGTTTTCACTGGTGATTACAGATTCAAATAAACCAATATTTAGTTTTTTAGTTACATTCCAACTTAAATGATGCATAGCAACATACTTTCTAAGGTTAGTGCCATCATCAGAAGATCCTGCCCTTATATCATCCATCCACATCCAAAGATTGGTGTATTTTATTTTCCAAAATTGCGTACTTATTTTTAAAAATGGATAAGGCGAAGCTACATCCGATAGGAAAAATGAGCGATACCCATCACCAATAAAATTTTTACCATTACCAAATTGAAAATTAAAAAATTCATTTGGTGTATAACTCAAATAGGCTTCTGCCACAGGATAATCAAAACCACCTTCTTTAAACCCTTTTGCTTTTCCTCTGCCCAAAACTATTCCGCTAGCTCCAATTATAGGATTTAACCTTCTGTTTTCCAGATTTACGTATTCTGCAAAACGCCCTTGACTTTCATAAAAAGAGGTAGAGAAACTAAATTTTTTACCTAAAGCTCCTTGAATTTGGATGCCCCGGCCGTTGTTGTATGTATAATCAACATCTGAATTGTCTTTTCCCATTTGTAAATCCCAAACAAGATTTGCAGTAAACCAATAATGTTTCCCTTTTACTAAAAATAAATGTTCATTGAATAATTTTCTGCCTGCCCAGGTTTTTTTATCTTTTAAAAGGCTATTTCTTTTTACCTCTAAATCTACATAAGGTCGTATTTCATTAAATAGATATGGCTTTGAAGCTGTATGTGTGTTTTCTCCCCTGTCTAAATAATAAATAATTTCATCATATTTTTGGTGGGTCAAAGGAATATTTAACTCACTATTAAATTCTGGGAAAAGTCCTGCATTTCTATAATCGAGGGTATCTTGAATATTTTGAACCTGAATGATTGTATTATTGGCTGGAATTATTTTTTCTGGTTTTGTTGCGATAACTACAGGAGTAGTAGGGTGAAGTGTAGTAGGCTCTACATTTTTCTCAACGATTACTTCTGGTGCTTCAACTAACGGAATGGAAATAGGAAATATATATCGTTGGTCAATTGCTCTTCCATTATATGTTGCCGGTTGAATAGTTGGTAGTTTATAAAATACCCGTTTTGCTTCTTCTTCTAGTTCAGGGTACATGGCATTTACATACAGTACCTCAAATTTTCCATTTTTAGTAACCAAAAACACCACTTTTACCTGTCCTTTATAGTTATCTTGAATTGCAATTTGAGGAACTCTAAACTCTTTTAAAATAGCAGATTCCAGTTTAGTATTAAAACAATTTTCTAAATTTTGAATACTTTCATTTTCACAACCAGCATAAACTGGTGGCTTTTCAATTTGAGCAAATGAGATAAATGAAATAAAAAGAAAAGGGATTAGTAAGTTTTTCATGGATTAATTTCAAATGTAATGTTAGCTTGTTTAAAAGTAATAACGACAAATATCTAATTTATTTTACTAACTAAGTCATTTTTTAATTGGTATTTTTCTTTACTTTCAGGGCAAATAGCAAGCCCATCATCATTAAAGTTTAACCGGTGTCCATATTCGCTAACCCAGCCAATTTGTTTTGAGGGGTTACCAACAACTAATGCATATGGTTTTATTTCTTTTACCACAACTGCACCTGCACCGACAAATGAGAATTCACCAATGTCGTTACCACAAACTATGGTTGCATTTGCCCCAATACTGGCCCCTTTTTTAACCGTGGTTTTCATGTACTCATTTTTACGATTTACAGCACTACGTGGGTTGATTACATTGGTAAAAACCATAGATGGGCCTAAAAAAACATCATCTTCACAAATAACCCCTGTATAAATAGAAACATTGTTTTGCACCTTTACATTTTTTCCTAATATTACGCCTGGTGATACTACTACATTCTGACCAATATTACAATTTTCTCCAATGGTACAATTAGACATGATATGGCTAAAATGCCAAATTTTTGTTCCAGTGGCTATTTGACAATTCTCATCAATAACTGCTGTTTCGTGGGCGAAGTAAGTTGATTTATTCATATAATTTGTAGTAAAATTCTTTACTACAAATATGCAAAAAAATAAATGGAATAGTTTTATTTTTTTTATATATACTAATGAATGGTATTAATAGCTTTTACATTCATCCAAAATACATTTTTTAAAAGTTAAACTCATGTAAAAAAGTCTCCTTTAGAATTGTCTTAAAATGGGGATAATACATGAGGACCGCGCATATAATGTAATACACCAAGCATTTAATGCTGGCTATAGTGATGATGAAGTCTTTTGGTTTATGAATGTTGCTTATGCTTTATGTAAAGGTTATTCAATGAGTGACATTAATTTGTA
>DAOUTI010000087.1 GCA_030626795.1 Flavobacteriaceae bacterium | reverse complement strand
ATGTTGCAAATATGAGTTTAGGTGGTGGAGTTTCATCCGCATTAGATAATGCAGTAATTGCTGCTGCAGCAAGTGGTGTGAAATTTGCATTGGCAGCTGGTAACGAAAGTGATGATGCCAATAATCATTCTCCAGCAAGAGCTAATCATGCAAATATTTATACAATTTCTGCAATGGATATTAATGATAATTTTGCTTCTTTTTCTAATTATAGTAATCCTCCAATTGAATTTTGTGCCCCTGGAGTATCAATAAAATCAACATGGAAAAGTGGTGGTTATAACACAATTAGTGGTACCTCAATGGCAGCTCCTCATGTTTGTGGGTTGTTATTATTAGGAAATGTAGGTACAGATGGTATAGTAAATGGTGACCCTGATGGAAATTCAGACTCTATTGCTCATAACTAGTATATAATAAGAATAAATAAATTTGAAAAGATCATCCGAAAAGATGATCTTTTTTACTTTTACTTTAATACCAGTTCGTTTAAGAAGTATATTTAAAGGAATTTGAAATATTATTCTTTACCAATTTTGAAGAATTAAGGTATTCTAGATTAGGGTAGTAAATAAATAAAATACTTTCTTCTTTAATTTTTTCAATTATTTTGTTGTAATCTTTTTTTGGTAAAGAAGGACAGCCCCAGCTTCTTCCTAATCGCCCATTATTTTTAATAAAGGCATCACTCACATAATCGGCAGCGTGAATAACAATTGCTCTCTTACGCGCATTATTATTAGAATATTCTAATCCGTCAAGACGTAAAGACAAACCATGTTTACCAAAATAAGTTTCGGCTGTTTTATAAAATCCTAAACTAGTTTTATGGCTATTAATTTTATTAGAAAAATTTTTCGCAAATTCAAATCCAGAGTTTTGACCATGGGCGACAATACTTTTATGAAGTACCTGCTTATTTTTAATATCTATAATAAAAAACCTTTCCGTGTTTGAAGATTTACTCATGTCAATAATAGATAAAATAGTGGTTTTTTTTAAATTACTATTTTGATGTATTTGTAAAAAGCCTTTTAGTGCATATTCAAAAACATCATATTGTAATTCGGGTGTGTTTAATTCTTTATATAAATCTTGTGAATAAGTATTGAAAGAATCGACTATAGGATTTGTTGTGATGTTATTTGTGTTCCAAGAAATACTTGTGAGTGAAATTGTACCTACAAAAAATAAAAATAAAATAGTTTTAATCCTACTCATTTTTTTATTTATAAATTTCTTAGTATAATTCAATTGTAGCTGCTTAATTGTTTGGGGTTGTTTAATTTAGAACTGCAAATTTAATAATTTATTGCATTTTAAAATAATAATAAGTATGTTTTAAGATGAATTTAACTAAACTCATTAATTGGATTTTGTTTATTAATTCTTTGAATTACATTTACTTTTTTCATACCAACTTTAATAGCTTCCTCATTTAAAGGAATTAAATGGTGGTGCCTTTCGGGTAAAGATTTTTCTAATCCTTTATGTACATTATCCATAATTACGATTGGGTGAATTTTTAAAAAAGCACCCAAAATCACCATATTATATGTTTTTTTATTTTTTAGATTAGAAGCTTCATTGGCTGCTTCAATAGTTGCAATAGTAATGTCTTTTCTTTCTGGATGGCGAGTAATTCCGTTTGGGTCATAAAGAAGTAAACCACCAGATTTGACCATGCTTTCAAATTTATCCATTGATTGTTGGTTTAAAATGATAGCGGTATCAAATTCATTTAAAATAGGTGAACTGATGCGATCATCACTTAAAATAACAGCAACGTTAGCTGTGCCACCTCGCATTTCGGGCCCATAAGATGGCATCCAACTTACTTCTTGATCTTGCATAATACCTGAGTAAGCTAAAATCTTACCCATTGATAAAACCCCTTGCCCACCAAACCCTGCAATAATTATTTCTTCTGTCATCATTTTATTTTTTAATATCTCCTAAAGGAAAATAAGCTAACATATTTTCATCTAGCCATTGATTAGATTCAACAGGATTCATTTTCCATCCCGAATTGCAGTTTGATACAATCTCAACGATAGAAGTGCCTTTTTTATCTCGTTGGTTTTCAAAAGCTTTACGGATAGCTTTTTTTGTTTTACGAACATATTTAGCTTCATGTACAGCTTGTCTTGTTGCATAAGCGACACCAGGTAGCGCTGCAACCATTTCGGTGATTTTTAACGGATAGCCCATGGTTTCAACTACACGACCATAAGGTGAGGTTGATGATTTCATTCCTGGCAAAGTGGTTGGAGCCATTTGACCACCAGTCATTCCGTAAATTCCATTATTAATAAAAATAATTACAATATTTTCGCCTCTATTACAAGCATGAATGGTTTCTGCCGTTCCAATAGCAGCTAAATCTCCATCACCTTGGTATGTAAAAACATATTTTTCAGGCATAACCCTCTTAATACCTGTTGCAACAGCAGGCGCTCTTCCGTGAGCAGCTTGTTGCATATCAATATTCATAAATTCGTATGCCAAAACCGAACATCCAACAGGAGCCACGCCAATGGTATCATTACCAATACCCATTTCATCTACAACTTCCATAACTAGCCGATGTGCTACACCATGTCCACAACCAGGACAATAACTGAGCGTGCAATCATTCATAAGGCTAGTTTTTTGAAAAACTATTTTACCTTTTTTGATTATTTCTTCAGGAGTTATTTCTGTTGTTATCATCTTACTAGTTTAAAATTAATTTTTCTTCTAATGCTTGTAATACTTCTGACGGTGTTGCAATCATGCCTCCCATTTTACCATAGTGATCTACAGGAGTTTTGCCATTGACAGCTAATCGTACATCTTCTACCATTTGTCCGGCATTCATTTCTACTGATAAAAACCCGTTGACTTTTTCAGCATATTTAGCAATTATTTCACTTGGGAAAGGCCATAGTGTGATAGGTCGAATTAAACCTATTTTTAATCCTTTTTCTCTTCCTAATTGTAATACTTTTTGACTAATTCTAGCACTTGATCCAAAGGCTACTAGGATATAATCTGCATCTTCGCATTGAATTTCTTCATATCTAATTTCCTTTTTCTCAATGCTACTGTATTTTTCTTGTAAATGAATATTGTGTTTTTCTTGTCTTTCAGGTTTTAAATCTAAAGAAGTGATAATGTTACGACTTCTAGTTTCTGGTTTTCCTGTAGTTGCCCAACTACCATTCCTGTTAATTATTTCTTGATTAGAAAGCCGTTCTTTCTGATTAGGTAAAGAAACTTTTTCCATCATTTGTCCAATTGCACCATCTGATAAAATCATAACAGGATTACGATATTCAAAGGCTAATTCAAAACCTAAATTAACAAAGTCAGCCATTTCTTGAACTGTAGAAGGCGCTAATACAATCATGCGGTAATCACCGTGTCCTCCTCCTTTTACTGCTTGAAAATAATCGGATTGCCCTGGTTGTATGGTTCCTAATCCAGGTCCGCCACGCATTACATTTGCAATTAAACAAGGTAATTCGGCACCAGCCATATAGGAAATAGCTTCTAATTTTAGGCTTATTCCAGGACTTGATGATGAAGTCATTACTCTTTTTCCACAAGCGGCAGCACCATACACCATATTAATAGCAGCTAATTCGCTTTCAGCTTGTAGTACCTGCATACCAGTTCGTTTATGTGGCTCTTCATGCATCAAATATTCAATAACTTCAGATTGGGGAGTAATTGGGTAACCAAAATATGCATCTGCACCAGATCTAATAGCAGCCTCAGCCATTGCTTCGTTACCTTTCATTAATTTTACTTCTTCCATTTTAATAGAGATATTAGTTTGATAACTTTTCTTTTTGAGGTTTGTATTGGTATACTGTGAAGCACATATCAGGACATACTAAGGCACAGATTTTACAGCCTGTACAAGCACTGTGATTTATAGGAAAAGCAGGGTTAAACCCTTTTGAATTTACTTGTTCGTGTAATTGTAATACATCTGTAGGGCAAGCAATTACGCAAAGATCACAACCTTTGCAAGCTTCGGTATCAATAACAACGGCACCTCTAACTTTTGACATAGAATGACGGTTTTATATTAATAAAAATTTGGCTTTCTCTTTGCGAAGTTAAAAAGAATATTATTGATAAATAATGATTAAAATCAGTGTATTAATAAATTAAATAAAATTATTTAAGATTTTTAAGTCTATTTTTTATTGAATTCGTAATAAAATTAAATATTTTTAAATTTTTGAACAAATTGAAGGTGTATTATATGACTAGGTTATAATGGGATGTTAAAATATTTAGAATAACATAAAACACTATAAAAGATAAAATAATAGTAGTTTGGAGGCTTATTTAGTACAAAGGTTTGTATTGTTTTGGGTCAACTTCACTCATCACTTTGTAAACTCCTTCGAAAATATCATTAATAGATGGTTTTGAAAAATAATCACCATCAGTACCATAAGCAGGCCTGTGAGCTTTGGCCGTTATTGTTGTTGGTTTGCTGTCTAAATAAGAATAAGCATTTTGTTTATTGATGATTTCATCTAGCAAATATGCAGAAGCTCCCCCAGGAACATCCTCATCGATAATAACTAAACGGTTTGTTTTTTGAATACTAGATAAAACATCTTGATTTATATCAAAAGGCAATAAGCTTTGTGCATCAATTATTTCTGCATCAATACCAACTTGCGATAAATCTTTTGAAGCTTCTTCAACTAATTTTAAAGTTGCTCCATAAGAGACTAATGTGATATCGCTCCCTTCTTTTATAGTTTCTACAAGCCCAATAGGAGTTGTGAATTCGCCTAAGTTTTTAGGTAATCTTTCTTTTAATCGATAACCATTTAAATTTTCAATAACAATGGCAGGTTCGTCACTTTTTAATAGTGTGTTATAAAATCCAGCGGCTTTGGTCATATTTCGTGGCACTAAAATATAAAGACCACGTAATAAATTGATAAGGCTACCCATTTGAGAACCTGAATGCCAAATTCCTTCTAATCGATGACCTCTGGTTCTAATAATTAATGGCGCTTTTTGTTTGCCAAAAGTTCGATAGCGTAAGGTTGCTAAATCATCAGTTAAAACTTGTGTTGCATAAAATAAATAATCTAAATATTGAATTTCTGCAATTGGTCGCAAACCTCTCATTGCCATGCCTAAGCCTTGCCCCATAATAGTAACTTCGCGTATACCAGTATCGTAAACTCTTTCTATTCCATATTTGTCTTGTAAGCCTTCTAAACCTTGGTTAACATCACCTATTTTACCTGAATCTTCACCAAAAATAACAACTTCATCATAGTTGGTTAATATGATGTCAAAATTATTTCTTAAAATAATTCTAGCGTCAACTATCTCCGTTTCATCATCGTACTCTGGAAGTATTTCTTTAACATTAGTTGCTTTTGAATCAAGTTCATTATAGAGGTGGGTACTATATTTTGGCTGTTGAATTGCCTGATAATTTTTTATCCATTCTTGTAAAATATGTTTTTCTTCAAAATCTTCATCCCTTAAATGAATAAGTGATTTTCTAGCAGTAGTTAAAATATTTTTTCTAATCGGTTCGTCAATTGAAGCCAATTCTCTTTTTAACTTTTCAATAAAAATTGTATGTTCACTTTTTTGAGCTGCATTATTAAGAAGTAATAATAACTCTTCTCTTTCTTGAGCCATTGGTTGTACAAAAGCATTCCAAGCAGTTCGTCTTGCTAAGGAAACTTCTTTTTTTACATTTTTTTCTAAAGCTTTTATTTCTTCTTCACTTTCAACAAACTTTAAAATTTGACCATCTTGATCTTCCAATTCAAAGTTTATAATCCAATCGCGCATTTTTGAAAGACAATCAAATTCTTTTTCCCAATCTAATCGGTCTTTACTTTTATATCTTTCATGTGACCCAGAAGTAGAATGGCCTAGAGGTTGTGTGAGTTCTTTAACATGAATAATAACAGGTACATGTTCATCTCTAGCTATTTTACTAGCTTTACTATACACATCAACCAATTGTGTATAATTCCAACCATCAACAACAAATATTTCGTAGCCATTATTATTTTCATCTCGTTGAAATCCTTTTAATATTTCAGATATATTTTCTTTTGTAGTTTGATGCTTTGCATGTACAGAAATACCATATTCATCATCCCAAATACTAATCACCATGGGTACTTGTAAAACACCAGCAGCATTAATTGTTTCAAAAAATGGCCCCTCAGAAGTGCTTGCATTTCCAATAGTACCCCAAGCAACTTCATTACCTTGATTTGAAAGTTGGGATTTGTTATTTAAGACAGTTATATTTCTAAATTTTTTAGAGGCTTCTGCCAAACCTAAAAGTCTAGGCATTTGACCCGCAGTAGGTGAAATATCTGAACTAACATTATATTGGGTAGTTAAATTTTTCCAAGATCCATCATCATTTAATGAGTGTGTAGCAAAGTGACCATTCATTTGACGACCTGCCGAAAAAGAATCTGCTTTAATATCTGGATGAGCGTATAAACTAGCAAAAAAATGTTGTGGGTTAAACTCATCAATAGCCATCATAAATGTTTGATCACGATAATAACCTGATCTCCAATCTCCTTTTTGAAAAGCTTTTGCCATTGCTAGTTGAGGAACTTCTTTACCAGCACCAAAAATTCCAAATTTGGCTTTTCCAGTTAAAACTTCTCGTCTACCCAACAAACTACATTCTCTACTTAAAACAGCAACTTTATAATCGCTAAGAACTTCTTTTTTAAATTCTTCGAATGATAGTTTTTTTTGGTTATCGATAGTTTTTTTTGTCATGTTATAAGTGCTTTTGGAGTGCTGCAAATATACAAAATGAAAAGTAATTTATTGGAAGGGTTAACTGTGTGATAAATAGCTTGGTATTGAAACTTAGTATTTTAATTTATTGAAAATATGACAAAAAATAAGTAGATATTTTGATAAATTGATAATTAATTTGTTTAATAAAAACCTCTTTTTATAAAATTGTAAATTTTGCCAGGGCTTAATGTTAGTACAAATCTAATTTTTGAACTATAGTTGGGTAAACTGGGTTCAAATCCTAAGCTTGATTGTATTGGGAAATAGAATTCAAGAATATTGTGAACAAAATTTAATCTTATTCCGCTATCATATCTAAAATACGCATTTTCGCTATGGTTTTTAACAAACCCGGCATCAGCGTAAGCTTCAACCCATCGCCAAAGGCCAATACTTACATTTGTTGTTACCAACCATTGGTTTGCATACTGATTTTCAAAAACAGATTTAAAACCTCCTTCAGATATTATAATTTGTTGGCTAAAAAGACCAGAATCTTCTGATCTTCCTAGGTAACTATAATCAAATAAATAATCACTAGGCCTATCTAAGGCAAAACTAAAAAAATCACTTTCGGTATCATTATGTAAAAAAGTACCTGCAAAGAATCTAAAATCAAATTGTCTATTTTTATCTGTTAATTTTCTATATCTAAAATCGAATGAGATTTTACTAAAATTATTTGCATATTGAAAATCTGCAAAATATCTTAAATCTTTAATAATTTCGGGTTTCGCATAGCCATACCTTATATTAAATACATTGTATTTAAATGTTTCAGAATTGATGTCTTTAGATGGTAATTCTTTATCAACAACAACAAAACGGGTGATAAGTGATTTTCCGCCAACATCTCTTAAGGAGTTTCTATTAAAATCAATTTGAAAAAAGGGTGTAAATTTATTAAATGTTAGATCTTCATCATAATGAGATTGGCTTCCAACCAAACCTGCTCGATATCGGTAAACCGAAGAGTTTTCAGGTAAATGTTGATAGATTACAGATGCAGATCCTGTTAAAGTTTTACTTTTAAATCCGTATTTTGGAGTAATACTAAATAGCCATTTCTTTTTAAAAACTGCTTGATTATATAATTCAGGACCTATAATTACTCCGTCATAAAAGTTGTATGCAAAATAGGCATTGTAAAATATTTGATTGTAATATGGGTCTTCAATATCTTTAAAAAATGTAAGTTTTAAAGGTCTGTTTAAAATCTTTTTATCTAATTTTTTCCAGTTATCTCTTAAATTTATTTCTGGGTATAAATATTCATAATTTAAAGAAAGCCGATCTATACCTTTAATCGGAACTGTTACTGTTTTAATAGAGTCAATATTTTCAATCCATTGTTTGAATATGATATCTTTTTTGTTAACACCATATAAAGCAATCGGTGAGGTGAAATTACTTTTATTTTTTATTCTAACTTTAACAGAATCGTTTACTTTTTCAATTTTTTCAATGGTATAATCTAGTTTTTTTCTGCTATGTATATAATCGCCAAAAAACCAACTTAAATCTTTGTTTGTTTTTGATAATAATATTTTACCAAAATCATTACTGTTAGTTAATTGTAAATTATTTTCATTATAAAATTGCTGTAAGCTATTTTTTACAATACTATCATTTAAATATTCATCTAGATAACGGAGACCCAACCCTGCTTTGTATTTATTTACAATTTTTCGATTGAAATTAGATAGTGAATCTGCTCTAGTTGTTATAGCTTGGTTAATATTTTTTCTTGTTGAAAATTGATATACAAATGGGTATTTACCATTAAAATCTAACTTTGCGATGTTGTACCGCTTGATGCCCCAAATTTTTGAAACTCGACCAATTGCTTTAACTTCTGAATAATATTTTTTTACATATTCCATCATTAAAAAAGTTTGAATTCCATCGGTAATCCAAGCATCTTCTCTTTTATTAACAAGTATTGTATTTTCAATAAACCTATTGGTTAATGCTTTAAACATTTTTATATCCCATTCAAAAACATCCGAATAGGGAGTAAGAAATTTGGGAAGTTGATTAAAACCGTAAACAGGGTTTTTTAAGTAAGTTGTTTTGTTTATTAATAATTTTTCATGAGGGTATTTACCAAGGTATTCACTAATAAAATTTATTTGCCTGTTAAGGACATCTGTTTTTATATTCTCGGTTAAGTTTTTACTTTTTAAATTGGTAATAACTTCAAGCGAATCGGTATCATAAATAGAAAAGTTATTAATTAACTGGATATTTACTTCAATATCAGTTCTGTTTTTATCTTCAAATTCATAATTTACATATTCATTTTGAATAGTAATTTTTTCAGGTAAATCAGTATGTAAAGTATAGCCTAAAGGTATTTTAAAATTAATGGTGTAATTTGATGGATTCATGTAAATATCATCCATATCGAAATTACTTGCTTTATGCCATTTACCGTCAAAAACAACCGGGCTCAAATACCAATAGCGTAAATTGTAATTGTCTATGGAATAGCCATAACTTGTAAATTTGTCATTGGGTATTTTAACGATATAGGATGCAGATATTTTAATTGAATCATTTGGTTTCAAAGTATTTTGTAAAATTACTTGAACAATATCAAGGGCATTATCTAAGTTTTGAAAAGAAACTGTAATATCATTGCACTTTATATTTTGGATATTTGAATAACCTCGTATATTTCTTTTGGCAAAATATAAATCTTTGTCATAATTTTCAATCAACCTTTTAGATAAAGGGGTATGCCTGTTTTTATAAGCATTCGCCCAATTATGCAGGTAAATTGTATCTAAATTTACATTTGAATTATTATAAAAAATTATTTCTTGCTCAATTTTTAATGTATGCGTTTCAACAGATAATTCTGCATCAATGCTTATTTCATTAGTTTGAGAAAAAACAATGAAGTGAATGAATAGAAATAATATAATTATAAAACTCTTTCTTTGCAATTTATAAGTCGTTTTAGTTTTAGAAATTAGGTCGTAAATGATGTTTTTTATAGAAATTATTAATGATTTCAATAACTTCATCAGAAGTATCAACAATAGTAAATAAATCCAAATCTTTTTCGCTTACATTGTTATATTTTGTTAACAAGGTGCTTTTTATCCAATCCATAATACCACTCCAAAACTCTTTACCAACCAATATAATTGGAAATTTACCTATCTTTTTTGTTTGGATTAATGTGATAGCCTCAAACAGTTCATCTAAAGTTCCAAACCCACCAGGCATAGCTACAAATCCTTGTGCATATTTTATAAACATGACTTTGCGAACAAAAAAGTAGTCAAATTCTAAATTTTTATCACTGTCAATATAAGGGTTGTCATGTTGTTCAAAAGGCAATTCTATATTCAAACCAACTGAAACACCACCGCCTCTTCTAGCTCCTTTGTTACCAGCCTCCATAATTCCAGGACCGCCACCAGTAATTACACCGAAGCCATTCTGAGTTAATTGATATGAAATTTCTTCAGCCAATAGGTAATATTTATCTTCAGGTTTAGTTCTTGCAGAACCAAATACACTAACGCAGGGGCCTATTCTGCTTAACTTTTCATAACCGTCAACAAATTCACTCATAATTTTAAAAATGGCCCAAGAGTCATTTGTTTTTATTTCATTCCAAGT
>DAOUTI010000053.1 GCA_030626795.1 Flavobacteriaceae bacterium | reverse complement strand
TGATGCTTACTACTTGGTAAATATTATTGGAGGTAAATCATGGAAAATTGACAACTATTATATCGGTTTTTTTGCAAATGTGAGTAATATTTTAAATACCGAATATAAAACTGGAGGTTTTGAACAGTCACGTAATGCCAATTATAACACCCTTTTAGAAGATAAAACCAGAGATAAACCTTTATTTGGACCAAAATATTGGTTTGGATATGGCACGAGTTATTATGCCTCAATATATTTTAGGTTTTAGAACCTAACAAAAAGAAGATCACTTATGAAAAAAATAAATCAAATATTAACCGCAATACTTTTAATTTTTATCGTTTCATGTGTGCAAACAGATGATTTTGAAACTCTAGAAATAGAAATTATAGACCCAAATATTTTGGTTAACTCAAATATAATGGCAGTGAAAAACGCACTGAACCAATCGGCAGAAGCTATTTATACTTTTAATACCGATGACACCTCTATAATTGAAGGATATGTAATTTCAAGCGATGAAGCAGGTAATTTTTATAAGGCTTTAATTATTCAAGATAATTATGAAAACCCTTCGACAGGTATTGAAATATTAATAGACTTAAAAGCATACTATACCAAATACAATTTTGGAAGAAAAATATTTATTAAAATGGCAGGTTTAAGTATGGTAAACAACGAAGGGAAATATAAAATAGGACACCTTTTAAAAAACAAAGTAGAAGAAATTCCAGAATCTTTATTGGATAATTATATTATTCGAAGCACAGAAATTGAAAATATTATTCCCAAACAAATTACCTTAGCTCAACTTAATACCAACAATGTAGGAACTTATATTCAAATAAATAATTTACAGTTTAGAAATGATGAAATTGGAAAAACTTTTGCAGGAGAAACTTTTGATGAATTTAATGGCGAAAGAGTTTTAATACAGTGTGAAAATCAAATAAGTACCATATTAAGTACAAGTACTTTTTCCGATTTTAAATCGAATTTGATATCAGATAAAAAAGGAACTTTAAGCGCTGTTTTTACCAAAGATTTTTATGCAGAAAAGTATGTTTTGGTATTAAACGATCTTTCATCATTTGATTTTACCGAAGAAGAAAGATGTGATCCAAATTTTTTAATCTGTGATTCTAATATTTCAAATGGTTCTAAACTTCTGTTTTTTGAAAATTTCCAAGAGATTAAAAAAACCAAAGATTTGGAAGCTTTAGGATGGACAAATACAAATGCTTATTTGGGAAATGAAAAATTTAATAAACGAACAAGTTTAGGCAATGTTTCCATGCAAATTTCGGCATATAATTCGGGCGAAAACCCATTAGAAGCTTGGCTGATAACACCAGCAATAAATTTAGACAATTCAAACAATGAAATCTTAACTTTTGAAACCAAAGCTTCTTATGATAATGGCACTGTTTTAACCGCTTGGGCATCTACTAATTTTAATGGAAATATTGGTGAAGCAACATGGCAACAATTGGATGTAAAAATATCTGTTGGGCCCGGAAACACTTATGTTAACGATTATATTTCTTCGGGTAAAGTAAGTTTAGATTGCCTTGACGGAGATGTATTTATAGCCATTAAGTATTTGGGTGGCGACTCAGGAATTTCAACAACTTACGATGTTGATAATTTTAAAATTATGGGTGATTAATTTTTTTAAAATAAGCTAAAACAGGAAAATGATCACTAAACCCGCCTTGATGCCACGTACCAATAAATGTTCGTTTTGGAGCACCTTTTCTTCTCCCTTTGGCCTCTTGTAAAAAATGGTCATCAAAAATTTGAGCAGATAAAAATTTAAGATTAGAATTACTTAAAAAACGTTGACTAATAATAATTTGATCAAACATATACCATTTTCCATGATATTTTACTGATCCCTTTCTTTTATTTTGTAAATCAAGCATAGGGTTTATAAAATCAGAATTCATTAAATAATTTTTAATGCTATTACTACTTGGAGCATCATTAAAATCGCCCATTATAATAATGTTAGGATTTTCATTTTCTTTGTAAATATCTGCGATAATCTCTTGTACCAAATTTGCGGCTTTTACTCTTTTATTATCAGAATTTTTTGTACCTCCATTTCGTGACGGCCAATGATTTACAATGATGTAAACTTGCTCATTAAAAAGTTTTCCTGAAACTAATAAAATATCTCTAGTGTAATCTCTATTATTGTCACTGCCTGTTAGATACAGCGTATAGGTATCAGAATAAAGTAATTCAAAATATTTTTTTTGATATAAAAATGCCACATCAATACCTCGCTCGTCAGGTGAGTCGTAATGCACAAAATCATAATCAAAAGGCTTTAATTTTTCTGAAGATATTAAATCAATTAATCCAGTTTTATTCTCAATTTCGGCTAAACCAATAAAAATAGGAGGAAGATTAGTATTTTTCAATCCAATTTTTGAAATTGCTTTACTTAAATTTTGAATTTTACGTTGATATCGGTCTTGAGTCCATTGAAATTTCCCATCAGGGGTATAATCTATATCTAAAGTAAGCTCATTGTGTTCGGTATCAAAAAGGTTTTCTACATTGTAAAATGCGATAGAAAAAGTATTTAGCATATGTGGATTGAAATATTTATCAAAAATAAGGTATATTAGATTAATACAATAAAAATAAGGATTGTAAATTTGCGGTATGTTAGAGAAAAAAAATGTAAAAATTGAGGATGTTGTTTTAATAGGTTTAATTACCGGACAACAAGATGAAGAGAAGTCAAAAGAATATTTAGACGAGTTAGAATTTTTAACTTTTACTGCAGGTGGAAAGGCTGTAAAAAGATTTACGCAAAGGCTTGATTCTCCTAACCCAAAAACATTTTTGGGAAAAGGAAAATTAGATGAGGTTAAAGATTTTATTGAAACTAAAGGAATAAAAACTGTTATTTTTGATGATGAGTTAATGCCCTCTCAATTGCGAAATATTGAAAAAGTTTTAGAGTGTAAAATATTAGATAGAACCAATTTAATATTAGATATTTTTGCACAAAGAGCACAAACATCCTATGCCAGAACGCAAGTTGAATTAGCACAATGTCAATATTTATTACCTCGTTTAACGAGATTATGGACTCACTTAGAAAGACAAAAAGGTGGTATTGGTTTGCGTGGGCCAGGGGAAACAGAAATAGAAACAGATAGAAGAATTATTCGCGATAAAATAACTTTACTGAAAAAGAAATTAAAAACTATTGATAAACAAATGGCTGTTCAAAGAAAAAACCGAGGTAAAATGGTTCGCGTTGCTTTGGTTGGATATACCAATGTTGGTAAATCTACTTTGATGAATGTGATTAGTAAAAGTGATGTTTTTGCTGAGAATAAATTATTTGCAACTTTAGATACTACAGTAAGAAAAGTTGTGATTAAAAACATCCCTTTTTTACTTACGGATACAGTTGGATTTATTAGAAAATTACCTACACAATTGGTTGAATCTTTTAAATCTACATTAGATGAAGTTCGTGAAGCAGACCTATTAATTCATGTTGTTGATATTTCACACGCAAATTTTGAAGATCATATTGCATCTGTAGATAAAATTATTGCCGAAATTACTCCTGAAAAAGAAAAAACAACAAAACCAACTATAATGGTTTTTAATAAAATTGATCAATATACTCACGAAACTATTGATGAAGATGATTTAGTAACCGAAAAAACTAAAGAGCACTATACTTTAAATGAATGGGAAGAAACGTGGATGTCAAAAATGAATAATAATTGTGTTTTTATTTCCGCATTAAAGAAAGAAAATATTGATGAATTTAAAGCAAAAATTTTTGAAGAAGTAAAAAAAATACACATTACACGCTTTCCGTATAATGACTTTTTGTACCAAGAATACGAAGAGCATTAATTTTTTATTTTCGAAGCACTTTTCCCCAAGTCTGAAATGCAGGTCTTTCCACTCCATTTTCATCAAGTAAACCTGTATCTCTCCATAATTTACCTAAATCTTTTAGGTCGTCAGGGAAAGTTTTCCAAAGCTCATCAAAGTCTCTATGTGTCCACCAAACCACAAATTTATAATTATGGTCTTGGGCATTTTTAAGAAGTGTTTCCATATATGCATTTTGCTCACAAGTACTTCCATCAGCAAAAAAATTAAAACTTGGTACTGATAAATCTTCAGCAATATGACCTGTTTCAGAAAACGCTATGGGTTTGTGTATTTTTTCATGTAAAAAATCAAATGCAGTTTGAAATTCAGTTTTACTGTGATGTCCCTTAAAAAAAGGGTAATAACTAATGGCAACAAATTCCATTTGATTGGCATAATTAACCATTTCATCAATATATTCATTTGGGTTATTTACTTCTGGTTGAAATAAATTATGTAAAGTTATTGATTCTGATATTTGTAAATTAGGGTATTTAATTTTTATTCTAGTTTTAACTTCTCTTATTAAAAGTTTATACTCGTTCCATTTCTTTTCATCTTTTATTCTCAACTCATTCACTTCTATAGCAATGACTAGCTCTTTTGGTTGAAATTTTTGAACCAAATAATCAACATGCATAAAATAAGCATCTTCAATAGTTTTATCGTTTAAAGCACTATAATTAGGAATTGAGCCATCAAAATCAGAAGCAAGATCAGTTCTATCAATATTCAAAAGACTTATAGAAAGCAATAAGGGTAAATTTTCAATTCTGTTATTAAGCCTCATCTCTAAATCATCTATAAATTCACTATAGGGCTGTATTATTAATCCATGCGCCCCATGGAATACTGTTATCAATCTGTTCTGAGTAAATCGTTGAATTATTATTAATAAATTGATATGTATTATTTATGGCTTGTAAGTTTTGATCGTATATCCAAGTAGAAAAACCCATTTCAAAATTTGCAGAAGTATATTCTTCAAAAAAAGTGGAATCTAAACAATTTTCACTTTGATTGTCGTCATCATTATCACTACAGCTAAAGAGATTTATTAAAATCACAAAAAACAAAAACGTTCTTATTTTCATAAAATGATAACGTGTTTAATTTTAAGATATTTTACTTATAAAACAAATAGATATCTTTATCCTGTTTATGCTCAGTTATTTTTCATCATCATCAATAATACCATGTCGTTTTGCTCTAATTTTCCACATTTTTCTTGCCAGAGATTGCAAATCTTCATGACCGTCACTCTCGTCTACAATTTCAAGACCCAAGAGAGTTTCAATAATATCTTCTTGCGTTACCATTCCACTAAGTGAACCAAACTCATCAACAACCAATGCAACATGCTCATGTTTTTCAATAAATTTATCAAAAAGTGGTTTTATTGGTGCATCTCTTTCGATAATTAATATTTCTCTGCTAATGGTTTTTAAAGTATTATTTCCATTTCCATTAATAATAGATTCTAATAATTGATCTTTTAAAAAATAGCTAGTAATTTCGTCTGGAGAGTTTTCAAAAAGAGGTATTCTTGAAAACTTTAAGCTCGGGTTTTCATCATAAAAACTTTGTATTTTCATATCTTCATGAGCAATTTTCATTACCGTTCTTGGGGTCATAATATTTTTTACTAAAATATTTTTAAAATCAATTAAGTTTTTTATCACTTTACTTTCTGATTCTTGAAAAACACCTTCTTCTTGAGCAATATCAGCCATGGCATGAAAATCTTCTCGACTCACATTAGTATCATGCGGGTTTTTACCAACCACTTTTGTTGTTAACTCTAAAAGCCACAAAATTCCAGTATACTTTAAAGGAAACATTAAAATGGTTATCGCTTTTGCGGAAAAATTTGCCAATTGCCTCCAATAACTTGCTCCAATAGATTTTGGTATAATTTCTGATAAAACCAAGATTAATAAAGTCATGATTGCTGATACAATTCCTACAGCATTATTGCCTGACCCAAATGTTTTTTCGGCTTGAACACCAACCAAAATTGCACCAACAGTATGGGCAATAGTATTTACGGTTAGTATAGATATTAATGGTTTATTTACATCATCCTTTAATTTTTTTAAAGTATCAGCATAAGCTTTTCCTTCATTTTTTTTGACAGTAATAAAAGTGGGGGTAATGCTTAATAAAACAGCTTCGAGTATGGAGCATAAAAAAGAAAATCCAATAGAAATTGAGGCATATAAAAATAGTAAAGTCATGATAAATGGATTTTTAGCTAATGTACAATTTATAAATTCTTTACCATAAAAAAAGCTTTCTGATTAGAAAGCTTTTTTTATGAGTTAGAGATAATAAAAATTATTCTAAAGTATAATTTAAACCAAATAGCCAGTAGGCTTGTAGTTTATTATCGATACTATCAAATGTAGCGTTTGGGTCTGAATCTAAATTAAAGTTTAAAGCTTCTTGTTTGTTTTTTCTTAATCCAAAATCAAATCCTAAACCAAAATTGTTCCAAATTGTGTAAGCAAGAGAGTTGGTCCATGTCCAATTTGAATAGTTAGATGTTTCATAACTTTGAAAGATAGAAAGGTTAGATTTGATATTAAAATCACCAAACTTTTTAGAATAATCTGCAACTATTTTTGCCCCTAATGAAGATTCATAAACATTGTCTCCACTACTAAATACAAAATTGTAATTTAAAGGGTGAATCACCACTACCAAGTCTTTAATTGGAGTCCATGTAGCACCAATACCTAAGTCAAGAAACCCAGGATTGTTAAAGTTTTTTACTAGTGTTGAACGATATTCTCCGAGTGCTGAAAGAGCAAATTTATCATTTAATTTATATCCGTATAATGAAGAAATGGTAAATATATCAGTTGCCACTTCATAATCTTCACTGTCGCTATCATCATCTTTATCATCAAATTTCACCCAACTAACATTAATGTTTGCTGCGTTTCTCCAGAAAAATTTATCTTGAATAAGATCGGCAGTTGAATTAAGGTTGACACCAAAACTCCCTACAGATGAATTTGGAGAATCTTTAGAGTACCAATTGTTAAACCCCGAAAGGCTTCCACCAATCGTACCAAAAGTTTTAAACCTCCAACCAGGAAGTGCGTCAATAGTACTTTGTAAACCGTCTATTTTATCTTGAAGTGGAGCAATAGAATCTTTTAAAATTGCTTGTTCAGCTTTTAACTCTTCTTTAGTTTGTGCATTCAACATAGAGAAACTAAAAGTAATAAGGACTAAAAAAATTATTTTTTTCATTTTTTTTTAATTTGAATTTAAGAGAACGCAAAAGTACTATATTTTTTATATTTATAAAAAATTTAGTTATTAAAAAATTCTTCTAAACTGTCTAGGCTTAATAAATCAAAAAAAAACCTTTTTCAATGGCCTTAATTTTAATATTATTGGCTAAGCCTTTTATTGATATGGCACCAGAATAGAAATCAGTTTTATATAGGTCTTTAACCGACAAAAGCCATTCTAGTTGTTCGGGATGTGATTGTAATATTTTGGAAGCTTCTTTTTTCATGAAATTATAAATTTTCTTGATACATATAAAGGGTTATATGTATTTGAAATAAAAAGGTAAGCATTAAAGAGGGTTATTTTTTAAATAAAGGCACGCTAGAACATGCTTCGCCGTACATAATTGATTTGGCTACAGGAAGCAGTTTTGAAATAAGTTGAGAATATGCGGTTTGTGGAATAGGTTTGTTAGAGCAACCTTTAATAATTATTGGTTTTTCTTTATAATTTTCAATTTCGAGATTCTCAATTATTTCTTGAAAAACAGAAGTTTCTAGAACTTCTAAATTGCCAATAACAATTTTTTTAGCAAACGGTGCTATTGAAATTGTAATTAACAAATAAGCCCATGACGGTATTATCGCTTCCGCGGAACAGGTTAATGCAACATATTTATTTTGGTATTCTTGCCAATTGTGATTTTTTACAAACTCTCGAAAATCTTTCTCTTTTAAAATTTGTTCGGCAAATAACCATTTTTTAATGTCAAATAAAACTCTTTCCCCAATAGGGTAAAAATCTTCTAAATCAATAGTTATTAATTTACTATTGGCAACTCTATTTTTAATTTCGTTTGACATTAATTTATTTATAAACCTTTCAGGAATGACATTTCAGCTTTGCTCCGTACAGGCTGTTTTGGAAAAAATTTAAGATTTCTTTTCGATTAAAGAAAACCTAATTCTAGTTTAGCTTCTTCGCTCATCATATCTTGTGTCCAAGTTGGATCAAAAGTAATTTCGACTTCTGCATTTTTAATAACATCAATAGTTTTTACTTTTTCTTCCACTTCAACAGGTAGCGTTTCAGCAACCGGACAATTTGGTGATGTTAAAGTCATCAATATTTTTACATCCATTTCGTCATTAACAAAAACATCATAAATCAGTCCTAGTTCGTAAATATCAACAGGAATTTCTGGATCAAAAATGGTTTTTATTACCTCAACAATTTTCTCGCCTAAAGCATCTTTATCTATTTTATTCATCACATCTCTTTAAAATCATTCTAAATAAGGGCAAAGATAAGTATTTTACCGAATTGTTTAAACGATTAAAATTTTAATTATTTTTAAGCTGAAAAGCAAGTGCATATAGCTTTAATTGCTTAACCATTGAAACCAAGCCATTAGCACGGGTTGGAGATAAGTGTTCTTTTAAACCAACTTGATCAATAAAATAAGGTTCGGCATCTAAAATGTCTTTGGGTGTTTGATTGGAGTAAACTCTTAATAGTAAAGCGATAATGCCTTTAGTTAAGATAGCATCACTATTTGCAGTAAAAATTAATTTATCACCAATAAAGTCTGCATGCAACCATACTTTGGATTGACAACCTTTAATTAGGTTATCATCATTTTTATTGACATCATCAATTAATGGAAGTGATTTACCATTTTCAATGATATATTCATAGCGTTCCATCCAATCGTCAAATAGGTCAAACTCATCAATAATTTCCTCTTGTATTTCTTTAATAATCATTTTTTAAACTTATTTTTGCAAAAATACATAAATAGTTATTAAATGGGAAAACTTTTAATTGTAGGAACTGTAGCTTTTGATGCTATTGAAACTCCTTTTGGAAAAACAGATAAAATCCTTGGCGGAGCAGCAACTTATATAGGTTTGTCAGCTTCACAATTTAAAGTAAATTCAAGTATCATATCGGTTGTAGGTGGTGATTTTCCAGAAGAACATTTACAAATGTTACGTAATAAAAATATAGATACTTCGGGAATAGAAGTAATAAAAGAAGGAAAAACATTTTTTTGGAGTGGTAAATACCATAACGATTTAAATACAAGAGATACTTTAATTACCGATTTGAATGTATTGGCAGATTTTAATCCGGTTGTACCGAAAAATTATTCAGACTGTGATTTTTTAATGTTAGGTAATTTACATCCCGCAGTTCAAATGGCAGTGATAAATCAAATTCCCAAACGGCCAAAATTAGTAGTTTTAGATACCATGAATTTTTGGATGGATAATACCATGGATGAATTGATGGAAGTAATCAAAAAAATTGATGTGATTACTATTAATGATGAAGAAGCTCGTCAATTAAGCGGTGAGTATTCTTTAGTAAGAGCTGCTCAAAAAATCCACGCAATGGGACCAAAATACGTAGTAATAAAAAAAGGAGAACACGGTGCTTTACTTTTTAATGATGGCAATGTATTTTTTGCTCCAGCTTTACCATTAGAAGAAGTATTTGACCCTACGGGAGCTGGTGACACTTTTGCTGGAGGTTTTATTGGTTATTTGGCTAGTACACATGATATTTCATTTGAGAATATGAAAAGAGCAATCATTTACGGTTCAAACCTTGCATCATTTTGTGTTGAAAAATTTGGGACAGAAAGAATGGAAAACTTAAGTCGTAAAGAAGTCCAAAATCGATTAAAACAATTTAAACAATTAACGCAATTTGAAATAGAATTAAATTAACCCAGCCAAAGTTATTTAAAACAAACTATTATGAGTGATGCGCTTAAACATGAATGTGGAATCGCCTTAGTAAGGTTACTAAAACCACTTCAATATTATAAAGACAAATACGGAACCGCTTTTTACGGGATCAATAAAATGTATTTATTGATGGAAAAGCAGCATAATCGCGGTCAAGATGGGGCAGGATTTGCAAGTATAAAATTTGATGTTGAGCCTGGAACAAGATATATTAGTAGAGTAAGGTCTAATGAGCAACAACCAATTCAAGATGTTTTTGCAAAAATAAATGAACGCTTAAATGGTTTAATGCAAGAAAACCCCGATAAAGCAAATGACGTACAATGGCAAATTGAAAATATGCCTTATGTTGGAAATTTATTTTTAGGACATGTTCGTTACGGTACTTTTGGTAAAAACAGTATTGAAAGTGTGCATCCATTTTTGCGCCAAAATAACTGGAAACATAAAAATTTGATTGTTGCAGGGAATTTTAATATGACCAATTCTAGTGAAATTTTACAAGAATTAATTGAATTAGGTCAGCACCCAAAAGAAAATACCGATACCGTTACGATAATGGAAAAAATAGGTCATTTTTTAGATGATGAGGTACAAGATTTATATTACAAATTCAAGCAACAAGGCATAAGTAAAAAAGAAGCTTCTCCATTAATTGCTAAAGAATTAAATATTCAAAAAATATTAAACAGAGCCTCAAAAAACTGGGATGGAGGTTATGCAATGGCTGGTTTAATAGGGCATGGAGATGCATTTGTATTGCGTGATCCAGCTGGTATTCGCCCAGCATATTATTACCAAGATGATGAAGTTGTGGTTGTAGCTTCTGAACGACCAGTAATCCAAACGGTTTTTAATGTTGATATTGATAAAGTAAAAGAAATTGAACGTGCACATGCTCTAATTATTAAGAAAGATGGTAAAGTAACTACTGAGCAAGTTATGGAGCAGTTACCAAATAAAGCCTGCTCATTTGAACGTATTTATTTTTCCCGCGGAAGCGATGCATCAATTTATGAAGAGCGTAAAAATTTAGGAAAATTTATTTTTCCTAAAGTATTAGAAAGTATTAATAATGATATGAAAAATACAGTTTTTTCATTTATACCTAATACTGCCGAAACTTCTTTCTACGGCATGTCAGAAGCGGCCGAAGATTATTTGAATCAACATAAATTAGAAACCATATTAAAAGGAGATAGAAATATCTCTGCTGAAAAATTAGGCGAGTTATTATCAGTAAGACCAAGAATTGAAAAAATAGCCATTAAAGATGCTAAATTAAGAACTTTTATTGCCGATGATAACAGTCGTAATGATTTAGTTGCTCACGTTTATGATGTAACTTATGGCGTTGTAAAACCAACCGATAATTTGGTGATTATTGACGATAGTATTGTACGAGGTACCACCTTGAAAAAAAGTATTATTAAGATTTTAGATAGATTAGGACCTAAAAAAATAGTGGTAGTTTCATCTGCTCCACAAATTCGTTATCCAGATTGCTATGGTATTGATATGGCAAGATTGGAAGAGTTTATTGCTTTTAAAGCAACGCTAGAGCTATTGAAAGATACCGATCAATATCATATTATTGATGAAGTTTATCAAAAATGTATCGCTAATGCGGATAATCCTAATCCCGAAAATTATGTAAAAGCAGTTTATGCACCTTTTACTGCTGAACAAATTTCAGATAAAATAGCCGAGTTATTAAAAACAAAGGATATACATGCTGAAATAAAAATTATATTTCAATCGATAGATAACTTACATAAAGCTTGCCCCAATAATTTGGGAGATTGGTATTTTACAGGAAATTTTCCTACAAAAGGCGGAATGAGAGTCGTAAATAAAGCTTTTATAAACTTTTATGAAGGCAAAAAAGAAAGAGCATATTAAAAAAAATTAGTACAATGTATTTTAGACAAAGAATAATAAAGATTATGTTACTTGTGATTATTTCATTTGGTTTTACACAATGTAAATCACAAAAAGTGGCAGAGAAAGCACCTTTTAAAATTACCGAAAAAACCTATTTTTATTTTGCAGGAGGTAAAAAAGGCACTAATGGTACAACAATTAAAATTGTTGGAAATGCCACCTCATTGAATTTAGGCTTTACTACTATTTTTTTTCAAAATCATGAATATAAAATAATTCCAGAGTTTAAAGGAGAAAAATTTATTTTAGTTGGAAGTAATACAGAAATCACAAAAAATGATTTAAATATGCATCAAGACGCAGCAAGTGAATATGGTAATGAAGCACCTAAATTTGAAAAAAAAATTCCTTTTGATTTAGAAAAAAACCAAGCTATTTTAGTTTATAGAATTAATGGCAAAGATTTTTATTATAAAATTACCGAAATAAAGCAATTAGCTACGGTTTATTATCCTTAAACTAAAAATTTATACTTAATCCAGCAGATCCAGTGGTTCCAATTTCGGCAAAAACACCAATATGGTTCGTAAAGAAATAACGAAATCCTACATAACCAGAAATACCGATATCGTTTCGTGATAAATACCCTATTTCAACACCAGGATAAATATCTAATTTTCGTGGCAAATCTAATAAATGAGATAGATGTAAATTGGTTCTTCCGTAAATAAAATAGTCATTTTCGTCATTATCAAAATAATATGAAGCACCAACTCCTATTGAAAACAAGTTGCCCAAACCATAATCATAGGTCATTTTAAACCCCGAGCCGTATCCATAAAAATCATAACCAATATTTAATTTTTGATCACTCTTACCTTCATATGATTGTGCATAAGTGGTTATAGATAAAATAAAAAGAGTGAAAATAATCATTGAATTTTTCATAGCAAAAAAATTAAAAATTAAACTCTTTATTAAAAACGAAATTCTTTGAAAAAAAGTATAAAAACCTTCATTTATTTTTTGGCATAAAAATTGATTTTTATAAAATAAATTAACAAACATGAACTTTAAAAAACTACTCATTACATTATTAATTGTATTTCCGATATTAAATTCTTGCTCAGTTGACGAATTTAATGATACCATTTCTTTAGAAGAAGTACTTACCTCTTATGAATTATGGTATGTCGATATTAATAGTACCCAAGGGAATCCTGACGTTCCTTTTTTGCTAAAAGCTTTTACAATTTCATTTAAAAATAGTAAGCTTTATGCCAATAATAATTTGGTTGGAATAGGTAGTTTAGGAAATGGTTATGGTTTACAATATGGATTTTATAATACAAGAAATGGTTATTTAGAAATTGATCATGATTTAGATGGGAATATAGATTTTGAAGTATATCAAGAAAGCATTGATGAGATAGTACTTAAAGACACCTATACAGGAACGTTATATTATTTAATAGGTTACCAAAGAAGTGAGTTTGATTACGATGCTGTTTTTTATGATAATATTGAATATTTTTTACAAGAATATATAGCGTGGGAAAAAACTTATACGAGCCCTGAAGGAGAAATAAATGAATTTGATAATGAAAACTTTTTAGCATTTATTCCAGAAAATATTAACAAATTTTTATCATCTCAAGATGAAGTTGGCACGGATGTTGATTTATTGTTTTGGGACTACGAAGGTGAATATGAGGTCTTTGATGTAGAAGGTGTAGATGATGAAAAAATTTTAACATTAGATTATGATTTTTTCGGTATAGAAGAGTTTATTTTGTATATTCTTAATGACGGGAAAATAGAGTTGTATCACCCAAGTTCTGGTACGACATATTGGTTTACAGGTAGAGAAAATATACAGTTTAAAAATTCTTTAAGTAAACAGACAACAAAAAAAGATAGAAAGCGTTTTAAAGTTAAAAGAAAAACGAAAAAACGCATTGAAAGATATTTAAAATAAGGTTTGGTTAGTTGATTTTGGTTGATTTATTTCAACCAATCGTCGCCTCGAGAGATCGGGGCGATTTTTTTTGCATTAAGTTGTTTTATTTGCCAATTGACCACAGGCTGCATCAATGTCTTTTCCTCGACTTCGGCGAACGTTTACGGTGATGTTATTGCGTTCTAATTCGCGAACATAAAATGCTATGGCTTTTGGATCTGCTTGTTTAAAACCATCTTCTTCAATAGCATTATACTCTATTAAATTAACCTTAGAAGGCACTTTTTTACAATAGGCAACTAAGGCTTCAATATCTTTTTTCTTGTCATTAATACCTTTCCATACCACATACTCAAAAGTGATTTGTTTTTTTGTTTTAGCGTACCAATATTGTAAGGATTCTAATAAATCACTTAAGTTAGATTTTTCGTTTATAGGCATCATTTTACTACGAGTTTCATCGATAGCAGAATGTAAAGAAACAGCCAGATTAAATTTCACATCATCGTCGGCTAGTTTTTTAATCATTTTATGTAAACCAACTGTAGAAAGTGTAATTCGTTTTGGAGATATGGCTAATCCTTCATCAGAAGTAATTTTATCAATTGCTTTTAAAACATTATTGTAATTAAGCAAAGGCTCTCCCATACCCATAAAAACAATATTACTTAATTTATGATTTTGGTATAACCTACTTTGTTTATCAGTAGCAACAACTT
>DAOUTI010000225.1 GCA_030626795.1 Flavobacteriaceae bacterium | reverse complement strand
TTTGAATGTACTTGTGGCAATTTAGGTTGTGTAGAAGCCGAGGCATCTACATGGAAATTGGCAGATCTTTTAAGATCTGACCCTCGCTATGCCGATAGTTTAATACAAGGAAATCAATTAGATTTTGAGTCTCTATTTAAATATGCTGCAGAAGGTGGCGAATTAAGCAGAACAGTTAGAGATCATTGTTTGGATGTTTGGGCTGCAGGTATTATTAATCAAATTCACGCTTACGACCCCGAACTTATTATTTTAGGTGGTGGTATTATGAAAAGTGCCGATGTAATTATTCCGTTTATTAAAAACAAAGTAGAAAAACATGCTTGGACACCTTGGGGAAACGTAAAAATAATACAATCTAGAATACCAAATAGATCGGCTTTGTTGGGCGCATACTATTTAGTGAAAAACAATATTAACTAAAATGAATACAAAATTCAATAAGTTTCCATCAGTAAAAATGCCATCAGCATATAAATGCTATTCTGGTTGGGAAACTATATGCAATCAAATTACGGTTGATTTAAACAAGATTCAAAAATCAAAAAAAGTAGTTGTTATAGAATATTATCAAGGAATCAATGAAAAAGAATTCAATGAAGAATTTATTCAATTTTTAAAGCCAGATTTACATATAGATGCAAAAAGTGCTTTACTTCCTGAAAATGAAATTCAACAATTAGTTTTTCCCGATGTTACCAATGATCGTGTCTTTGGTTTTATGACTCGTTTAAATCTTCACGACTTTTTTGACTCTAATAAAATTAAAGATCTTAATGCTATTATTGAGAATACAAAAGGTCTGATTGTTATAACAGGAATTGGGGCATCTATTCTTCGCCAGCATTGGGATATACTTATTTATGCAGATATGGCTAGATGGGAAATTCAACAAAGAATGCGCCGTAAGGAAGTCAATAATCTTGGAGTAAATAATAATAAATCAGATGTAAATTTATTATATAAACAAGCCTATTTTGTTGATTGGCGTGTTTGCGATAAACATAAAAAGAAAACCATGTATGATTGGGATTACATTTTGGATACAAATCCCAAATTAAGGCCTAAAATGGTTTCAGGAAAAAATTATTTAGAAGGATTGTCACTTACCAATAAGCAACCTTTTAGTATAGTTCCTTTTTTTGATCCTGGTGTTTGGGGCGGACAATGGATGAAAGAGATTTGTAATTTAGATAAATCAAAAGGAAATTATGCTTGGTGTTTTAATGGTGTTCCAGAAGAAAATAGTTTACTGTTTCAGTTTGGTGATATTATATTCGAATCGCCATCAATTAATTTAGTTTTTTACGAGCCAAAAAAATTATTAGGTGATGCTGTTTATAGTCGTTTTGGTGATGAATTCCCAATTCGATTTGACCTTTTAGATACCATGGGTGGAGGAAATTTAAGTCTGCAAGTTCATCCTTTAACCGAATATGCTCAAGAACATTTTGGTTTGAGTTACACCCAAGACGAAAGTTATTATATGCTAGATGTAGAAGATAATGCTATTGTTTATTTAGGCACAAAGGAAGATACCGTACCAAACAATTTGATTAACGATCTTAAAATTGCTGAACAAGGTGAAATTCTTTTTGATGCCGATAAACATGTAGCATCTTGGCCAGTAAAAAAACATGATCATATCTTAATTCCTGCAGGCACCATTCATTGCTCAGGTAAAGGGAGTATGGTGTTAGAAATAAGTGCGACGCCTTATATTTTTACATTCAAATTATGGGATTGGGGTAGATTAGGAATGGATGGAAAACCAAGGCCAATAAATATTGAACACGGAGAAAAAGTAATAGATTGGAGCAGAACCACAAATTGGACAAAAAAGAATCTAATTAATAGAGTGGAGAAAATAAATGAAGGTGATGGTTGGAAAGAAGAAAGAACAGGTTTACACGAAACTGAATTTATAGAAACCCGAAGACATTGGTTTACAAAAACGGTAACACACAACACAAATGGAGGTGTAAATATGTTGAGTTTAATTGAAGGCGAACAAGCTATCGTTGAAAGCCCAACCAGTGTTTTTAAACCTTTTATTGTAAATTATATTGAAACATTTATTGTACCTGCAAACGTGGGCGAATATACCATTCGTCCATATGGAAATAGTATTGGTAAAAAAATTGGAACTTTAAAAGCATTTGTAAGAACTTAATTATGGAACATTTTAATTCAGGTTTAAATATCTTTCCTAAAACGAATCCACTTAATTTTGAATATGGAGATGATTGTTTTGGACCTAAAGTTGAAAATAGAAAGTTAAATGATATTCGTAAAAGTTTGATGGATTCTAATTGCGATGGTCCAGAAACTGTATATTCCATTGCAATGGATGTCGGTAAGAAAATTCATAAAGAACAATTAAAAAAGCAACATTTACTATTTGGGGTTGTAACCTATGCATCAGGAAAATTAGGAAATGAACCGGTTAGAAGCCAAGGTCATATTCATAAAAAATCTGTCTATGGTCAAAATTGGTCAACGCCAGAAGTGTATCAAATATGGTCTGGTAAAGCAGTAATTTACATGCAAGAATATGCCGATGATAATCCAGGAAAATGTTATGCTATTTTTGCTCAACCAGGAGATATTGTAATCGTACCCCCTTCTTGGGCGCATGCAACTATAAGCGCAGACTCAAGTACACCGCTAACTTTTGGTGCTTGGTGTGATTTAGATTATGGCTTTCAATATGAAAAAGTAAGAGCACACAAAGGTTTGGCTTGGTTTCCTTTGATAGAAGAGGATGGCGAATTAACTTGGATTCAAAACAACTTATATGAATATAAAAACTTAGTAATTAAAAAACCTAGTAGTTATAAAGACTTTGGAATTCAACAACGAGTTTCAATTTATGAGCAATATGAAAACAACCCAAAGTTGTTTGAATTTGTGCCAAAGCCATTTTTGAAAAAGGAGTTATGGGAGGCTTTTATACCATAATAAAAGGTATTAAACCTATTTCAGGACGGTACAATGATTTTTTTAGGGTCTCACGAATAAAATTAAAAAGGGGCTTTACCCAAAAGTAAAACCCCAATTACTCAAATAAAATAAAACTCAAAATTAATTACTCGATTACCATTCTTTTTGTAGTTGAACCTAAATCAGATTTTATTTTTACAAAATATATAGAAGCCT
>DAOUTI010000188.1 GCA_030626795.1 Flavobacteriaceae bacterium | reverse complement strand
GGTATAAGATTAGCAGGCGGAATTTTTGCAATAATAATTGGTATTTATTGGATCTTTAGCAGCAAGTAATTTAACCTAAAGTGGTCAAACCTATATCAGGGACGTACAACGTACAAACGACTTTAGACTCTCGACTATTGACTTACGACTTTAACACTAACAAATTCTCGGTAATTGCTCACCAATTAACGGACTTACAATTCGCTTTCCTCCTATCGAGCTATGCATCACAACTTTATTAGGATGTTTATTTGTGATTTCACCTACACAAGTAGTATTTTTTCCTTTTTTATCTTTTTTCATTAATTCAATAACATCATCCGCTATAGCGGAATCAACAATACATAAAAACACACCTTCGTTGGCAACATACAAAGGGTCTAAGCCTAAAATTTCGCAAGATGCAGCGACTTGCTTCTCTAAAGGTATTTGATTTTCATAAATTTCTATTCCCTGGTTAATATCTCCAGCTATTTCTGATAAAACACTGGCCAAACCTCCACGCGTAGGATCTCTAAACAAATGTATTTTATCACCAAATGCATCTAACAAATCACTCACTAAATAATTAACATTGGTGGTGTCACTTTCAATAGTCGATTCAAATTCTAAACCTTCTCGCTGTGACATAATCGCCATTCCGTGTTGTGCAATAAAGCCATTGACAATTATTTTATCTCCAATTTTTATATTATTTGTTGAAATATTAGCTTTAGGATGTACCTCACCGAACCCTGTTGTATTGATAAATATTTTGTCTCCTTTTCCTCGTTCAACTACTTTAGTATCACCAGTAATAATTTGTACACCGCTCTTATCAGCAGCAGCTTTAACCGACTTTACAATCTTATAAAAATCATCAATTTTTAAACCTTCTTCTATAATAAAAGCCAATGATAAAAATTTAGGAATTGCACCACACATAGCAACATCATTTACTGTACCGTTAACAGCCAACTCACCAATATTACCGCCTTTAAAAAATATGGGAGAAATAACAAAACTATCTGTAGAAATAGCAATTTCTCCATCAAATTTCACAATAGAACCATCGTGTTTTTGGTTGAGATAAGGGTTGTTAAAAGTCTTGAAAATAATCTTATCTAATAAATCTCGTGTCATAATTCCCCCACTACCATGACCTAAATTTATTGTATCAAAACCCAAATTTTTTGTGTCCATATATTTTATGTAATTAAATTGTCACTAAAATGATAATATGCTGCGCAAGCTCCTTCAGAAGAAACCATAGGTGCTCCTAAGGGGTTAACAGGTGTACAAGTCTTACCAAACTGATTGCATTGATTTGGCTTTTTTATACCTTTTAAAATTTCACCGGCTATACAATTTGGGTTTTCAGGAGCTTTAATGTGGGCTATCCCAAATTTTAATTCTGCGTCAAACCCTTCAAATTCTTTTTTTAATTTATATCCGCTTTTGGGTATATTACCTATGCCTCTCCATTCTCTATCACCAACTTCAAAAACCGTTTGAATCACATTTATAGCTGCCAAATTTCCTTCTTCTTTTACAACTCTTGCATATTGATTTTCTACTTCAAAAACCCCTGATTCCAATTGTTTTACTGCCAAATAAATTCCTTGTACCAAATCAAGTGGTTCAAAGCCTGTTATTACAATAGGTACTTTGTATTTTTTTACCAAGGGATAATACTCCTTATACCCCATAATTGCGCAAACATGCCCTGCACCTAAAAATGCATCAATACTAGCAAATTCATCATCCAGAATAGCCTCCATGGCTGGTGGTACCAATACATGTGATACTAAAATTGAATAATTTTTCAAACCCTCTTTTTGTGCATGTAAAACAGATAGTGCATTTGCAGGTGCAGTAGTTTCAAAACCTACAGCAAAAAAAACCACCTCTTTATCTGGGTTATTTTTAGCAATATTTACCGCTTCTAAAGGAGAATATAAAATGCGTAAATCCCCTCCACTAGCCTTTACTTCTAATAAACTTTTTTTACTTCCAGGCACTCGAATCATATCACCAAAAGAACAAACAATTACACCTTTTTCTAACAATTCAATAGCCTTGTCTATTAAATTTAATGGCGTAACGCAAACCGGACAACCAGGTCCGTGAATCATTCGAACTTTTTCTGGTAGTAAATCTAAAATTCCATTTTTTACTAAACCATGTGTTTGCCCACCACAAATTTCCATAATATTCCATGGTTTTGTAATTGTGCTTTCAATTAGCTTTAAATAGCCTTTGGTAGCTTCTAAATTTCTGTATTCACTAAGATATTTCATATAAATTCTACCTAATCTGTGTTAGCTTTATTTACAATTTAAATAATACATTATTTGACCGTATGAGATGTTTTCATCGTTAGGAGCTAAGTTACGGTTAAAAAATAATTTATATTCTTTTCCGCCTATTTCTTTTAGCATATCAACCAATACTGTATTTTGGAAAACACCTCCGCTAAAAGCAATTTTATTTATTTTTTTATTTTTTGCAATTTGAAAAACTAAAGTGGTTAAAGTGTATAAAAAATTAATGATAATTGTTTTCTTTTTTACTCCTTTTTTTAAATCAGAATACAGATTGCTTAGCAATAATTTGGTTGGAATTCTATTACCTTCTAGAACAGTACAATATGTTTTACAAGTTTTTAAATCATAATTAATAATTTGATTTTCAAGTAAAATAGCGGCTTCTCCTTCATAAGTATTTATGTTACAAATACCTAGTAATGAAGTAACCGCATCAAATAATCTTCCAACAGATGAAGTTTTAAATTTATTTCGTTTTTTTAAGGTTTGATAAATTGTTAATTCCTTTTTCGAAAATTTTTCGGTTAAAACCAATTCCTTTTGAAAATCAGCTAAAGAAAAAAGAGAAAGCCTTGGTTCTTTTGCCATTTTATCACCAGCTAACCAATCAAAATATTCAAAGTGTGAAATCCGCTCTATTTTTTTTGATTGGTAAGTAAAAAACTCACCTCCCCAAATTTGACCATCATCTCCATAACCTGTTCCATCCCAAACAACTCCCAAAATAGGATCAACATTATCAAAAAGGTTATGTTCTCCTATAACCGAAGCAAAATGTGCTTTATGATGCTGAACCTCAAAAAGCTTTGTTTTTAATTTCTTTGATAATTCTTTTCCGTAAAGGGAACTGTTATAAATTGGGTGTTTATCTGTTAAAATAACATCAGGTGTTTGTTCAAATAGGCGGATAAAATTTGTAGCAGTTTCGGCAAACCGATTATATACTTCAAAATTATCTAGACTTCCTAAATACTGACTTATATACAAATAATCATTCGGCAAAAAAGCAATAGTACTTTTTAAATGTGCCCCCATTGCCATGATTTTTAACTCTGTTTTAATTGCTGCATTAAAATAATTTGGAGCATATCCACGTGAACGCCTAAATAAAACTTCATAATTAAATTTTTTGCTAAATTTAACTACAGAATCATCTTGTGGATTGGTTATTTTCAAATTGTGATGTAAAAAATAGTCTGCTATATTTTGTAAAACTTCTACAGATTCTTCATTATTACTAATAATTGGTGAACCGTGTAAATTACCGCTTGTAGCAACAATTGGCATCATTAATTCATTTGCTAATAATTGTAAAATTCCCGAATAGGGTAACATCACTCCAAGTTGATTTAAATTGGGAGCCAACTCGGCTAGAGCCAAATTTCCTTTAAAATTGGTCTTCGGAATGATAACTATTGGTCTTTCAGATGAAGTTAAGGCCTCTTTTTGTTTTTGATTAACATCAAGATGATGTTCTAAAATTTTTAAAGATGGATATAGAATTGCAAATGGTTTTTGGGGTCTGTTCTTTTTTATTCTTAATCTTTGAATTACCTGTTTATTACTTGCATCACAACACAACAAATAACCACTGGTGTTTTTAATAGCAATGATATTGCCTTCTTTTAAAAGTGAGGCAATTTTTTTGAAAATCTCTGTTTTTGAAATGTTGATTTTAACATTTTTATTATCCGTTAATTCAATACGAACCCCACAAGAACCGCATGAATTGGTTTGTGAATGAAAACGCCTATCTAAAGGGTTGGTATATTCTATTTTACAGGCATCACACATTTCAAATTTATCTATACTTGTGTGATTTCTTTCAAAAGGAAATGTGTTTGTTATTGCCCAACGAGGCCCGCAATTCACACAGGTTGTAAACGGATAATTATAACGCCTGTTATTTGCATCAGAAATTTCATTTTTACAATCATCACATATCGCAAAGTCAGGAGTGAGTTGTAAATTCAATGTGCTATTTTTTTGTGAAGGAACTATTTGAAAATCATCAAATCTATTCATCTCAATTTCAACAATAGAATGCGTATTTATTTTAGAAACTTTTGGAGGATTTTCAATTAAATTTTTATAGAATAAGCCTACTTTTTCCACCACTCCAGTTATAAAAATAATAACTCCTTCTTCATTATTTGAAACTGTACCTTTTAAATTATGCTTTTGTGCCATAACAAAAACATATGGACGAAAACCTACACCTTGAACTTGACCTGTAATTATAATTTTATAAGACTTGAGCATTTTTACAAATAATATCAATTAGGGTATAGGCTAATTTAAGCAAATTCAGCATGTAAACTTTTTGATAATTTTAAAATCTGTTCAATGGTTTTAGGAATAGCTTGTTCAACTTTTGGTGACAATTCAAT
>DAOUTI010000142.1 GCA_030626795.1 Flavobacteriaceae bacterium | reverse complement strand
GTTTCAAAAAATTATTTTTATTTTTAGCTTGATAGCTGAATAACTTGGACTCGTCTGTAGTTTTTGGAACAATTAAATCTGAATTAAAAGCACGATATGTTTTGGTTAAAAAAGCTGGTAATTCTTGATATTCTACTCTAATTTGTTTTATTGAATTATCAAAATTGTTTTGCAGTACAAGTAATGATTTAACAAAATCGACATGATAATAAACGGAGTCAATCAATTGATTGTCTATGTGATATGCTCTAAAATAATTTGGATTGATACTAAGGGAATCTATTTGAATCGTATCAGAAACAATAATAAATGTTTTAATTTTTATATTTTTGGGCTTGTTTTGTCCATAGGTGAATATACCTACAAAAAAACATATAAAAATTAATATTTTCTTTATCAAAACAAATTATTCTAAACACAAAAATAGAAGAAAAAATCAATGAATAACAAAATGCGAAAACATTTAAAACAAGGAAGTCTGATTTGTAGGACTTTCATGTTCTAACAACCATTTTTTACGCCAAATTCCACTCGCATATCCTGTTAATGAACCATCGCTACCGATGACACGATGACAAGGAATTATTATCCAAATCGGGTTTTTACCGTTTGCTGAAGCTATTGCTCGAATTGCTTTGACATTTCCCATTTTTTTTGATTGATTGAGATATGTGGTTGTTTTAGCAAAAGGTATTTGTTGTAACTCATTCCATACTTTTTTTTGAAAATCGGTTCCTTGTGGATTCAATTTTAAATCAAAATCTGCTCTTTTATTTTGGAAATATTCATCCAATTGTAAAACACATTTTTTTAATGTTTTAGGAATTTTTGTTGAAGTTTCAATTTTATCATCTATTACTGATACCGAGATAATCCCATCATCATCACCAATTATTTTAGCCATGCCAATTGGGGTTTTATAGTATGCTATGTCATATACTTTATCCATATTAAACCCCGAAAATATCTTTTGAATTTTGTGTTGTTATTTTGGCAATTACCTCTGGTGTTAAACCATATATTTCTACCAATTTATCCAAAATATTAATGATATAACTACTTTCATTTCTCTTGCCACGAAAAGGCGTTGGTGCAAGATAAGGTGCATCTGTTTCTAAAACTATTTCGCTAAGCGGAATTTCATTTAAAAATTGATCAATCTTTCCATTTTTAAAAGTTACTACACCTCCAATTCCTAATTTCATACCACAATTAATAGCTTGTTTTGCTTGAGTTAAATTTCCTGTAAAGCAATGAAAAATACCATGTAAACTTTCGTTCTTTTCTTCTTCTAAAATTTCAAAAATTTCATCAAAAGCATCTCTACAATGAATTGCAATAGGTAAGTTATTTTCTTTAGCCCATTTGATTTGAGTTTTAAAAGCATCTTGTTGTTGCTGTAAAAAAGATTGATCCCAATACAAATCTATTCCTATTTCACCAATGGCATAAAACTTTCTTTTCACTATTAAATTTCTTACAAAATTTAACTCTTCCAAATAATTTTCTTTAACATGTGTTGGGTGCAAACCTGCCATTAAAAAAACATTTTTTGGATATTGCTTTTCTAAATCAAACATTGCAGGATAAAAAGTAGAATCAATTGCAGGAATAAAAAAACGAGATACATTGTTATCCAAAGCTCTTTGCATAACTTCTGCCCTATCCTCATCAAATTGATCACTATACAAATGTGTGTGCGTATCAGTTATTATCATATTACAAATATAAACTAGCTTAATTAATAACAAAATTTAAATCATAGGTTTAATTTTTTGCATGCTAAAAGAATGTAATGTTTGATTTTTTATACCTTTCAAATATCCTATATTTACCTCCTCAAAATTAATTATAAAATATGATGAAAATATTACACAACCCTCGATGTAGTAAAAGCAGACAAGGCTTAGCGATTTTAACAGATGCTAAGGTCGACTTCGAAATTATTGAATATTTAAAAACGCCTCTTTCCGAAAAGGAAATCAAAGATATTATTACAAAACTAAATATGGAGCCAATTGATTTGGTAAGAAAAGGTGAAGCCATTTGGAAAGAAAACTTTAAAGGTAAAGACCTAAGCAATAATCAAATTATCAAAGCTATGGCTGAT
Source organism: Flavobacteriaceae bacterium (assembly GCA_030626795.1). GTDB lineage: Bacteria > Bacteroidota > Bacteroidia > Flavobacteriales > Flavobacteriaceae > Lutimonas. The sequence continues at coordinate 4,493 of DAOUTI010000142.1, read as the reverse complement.
AATCCTAAATTAATCGAAAGACCAATTGTTATTCATAATGATAAAGCTGTGCTTGGCAGACCGTCAGAAAAAATCATAACATTACTATAAATAATAGTGGTTAATGGTTATGGCTTAAAATACCTATATACCACTATTTTATTATTCTTTTTAATCTTCTATTTTTATCAAAAATATTTCAATTATAAAATGAAATGGCTTACAACTATTTTCATTAGCTTGATTTCCCTCAATATCTACAGTCAAGAAGCTAATGATATCAACCATATAATAGGTATTGTACAAGATGCAAATACCCATATGCCTTTACAATTTGTTACTATCACTCTTCAAGATATTAATAATCAAGAAGTTATTGGGGATGTTACTAATAAAAATGGCACATTTGAGCTAAATGTTCCAAAAGGAAAATACTATTGTATTATTGGATCCTTATCTTTTAAACCTTTTAAAATAAACACATTAGACATCAATCAAGACATTGACCTTGGCACGGTAGAACTGAATCAAAAAGTTGAAAAATTAGATGAAATAGAAATTATTGCTAAAACTAAACTTTTAGATTATAAATTTGGGAAAAAAATATATAACGCTTCTAAAGATATAGCCAATGTTGGAGGAAATGCAATTACAGTTTTAGAAAACACCCCAACGGTAAGAGTTGATGGTCAAGGAAATATTTATATCAAAGGGAATCAAGTACAAGTATTAGTTAATGGAAAACCATATGGTGGTCTTAAAAGTAATTCGGATATTTTAAGTTTGATACCGTCAAGCTCAATTAGCAAAGTTGAAGTTGGTAATCAATCTGCCAAATATGATGCACAAGGCGGTGGCGGAATTATAAATATTATTTTAAAAAAGAGGATTAAAGAAGGTTATAACGGTACCATTGAAGCGCATGCTGGCAAACCAGATAATGACGGAATTTCAGCATTTTTAAATTATAAAACGGATAAAATAAATATCTTTTCAACCGCAAGTTTAAATCATAATGTTGTCAATAAAAACACGGTTATAAAACAAACCTTTTTAGATGACAATCAAAATCCAACAGGGAATTTTGAAGAAAATAGAGAGGATTACAGACAACGTAATAGTGTTTTATTTAATATAGGTAGTGATTTTTATATAGACGACAAAAATACCATTACAACTTCAATATTATATTCAAGTACCAATAAAAATTACGATTCAAGATTATTTTTAAATGATTTTCAACCTGTTGATAATTTAATCAAATCATCGTTTAGAGATGTTGATGATAATAGCGATGAATCATTTTTAGAAGCTTTTATAAATTACACAATAAAGTTTAATGATGATGGGCATCAATTATCTGCTAATATCGATTACGATAAGAATAGTTCAAAAAACAATACACTTATTTTTAATCATGAAACCTATCCTGATGTTGAACTATACAAACAACAGTATACCAAAGACGAATATGCAGATAATTATTTTTTTCAGTTAGATTATACTTTACCATTTAAAAATAATGCGAAATTTGAAGCTGGAATGAAATCAAATTTTAGAAATTACAAAAATGATTTTGTAACTAGTAGTATCAATGGGTCAACCCAACTACATGAAGTAATTCCTGAATTCACCAATATTATCAATTATGACGAAAATGTTTATGGTTATTATGCCACTTATTCTAAAGAGCATAAAAAAATTAATTACTCTTTAGCTTTAAGAACAGAAATAACGCTGACTAAAATATTTGACGATAAAGTTCAAGAAGAATTTACTAATCAATACACCGATTTTTTTCCAACTGTTGAAATAGGTTATAGTTTTGAAAATAAAAGTTCATTATTAGCATTTTATAATAGATCAATTAATAGACCTACCATTTCACAATTAAACCCTTTTGATTCATTTACAGATGAAAGGTTTATTATGATAGGAAACCCTTTTTTAAATGCATCGTACACCAATTTCTTTTTATTAGAATATTATATAGAATTTGAAAAAATTACATTAATTCCTTCCCTTTATCATACAAATACTACAGATAATATCACTAACGTTTTAGAAAAAACTAATAATCAAACTCATGATGGCTTTGATATTTATAGACGATTACCCATTAATAATGGTACTTTAAATCAAACAGGAGCTGAGTTAATTTTAACCTATTTTCCTATTAATAAATTAAGGTTAAATGCATCTATCACTCCATTTTTCGCTAGTTTATCTAATACTAGAGAAAATCAGTACGACTATGACGATTTTAGATGGTACACACAATTTTCGGCAAATTATCGATTTAATAATACTTTAAGGTTAAAAATAGATTACGTGTATCAATCCCCTATAAAAACTGCAATTACAGGCTTTGATACTTATCAATATACCAATATAACTGCTAGTAAAGATTTATTTAATAACAAAGCTACACTTACATTTAAAGTGCAAGATGTTTTTGACACTCGAAAAGGAATTTATGATTCTTTAGAAGCAAATACTATTTCTAAAAGAACAACGAGTTTCGAAAGGCGTTATTTACTTTCTTTTTCTTACCGTTTTAATAAAGCTAGTAAAAGAAATGCACACAATAGAGCAAAAGAAGTTGATAAAAACATATTTGAAATTAATGACAAACTCAAATAAAAAAGGTTGGTGAAAACCAACCTTTTAAAATTATATAATTTATTTTATTAAGACTTTGCCTTTTTAGCTGCCTTTTTTAATTTCCAATTTTCCATTAAATTACCAAATAACCAATAAGGAACTACAAATGTTAATGTAAAAAGCATTAACCAAAACCCCATAGTAAAAACGGCTAAAAAAACTAAGAATCCTAAAAATTGACCAATTTCCATATTATCTGCTTTGTTAAATTTTGCCTCAAAAGTAATACATATTTTTTATATTACAATAAATACATTAATTTTTTTATCTAAATTATTAACAAAGATTTAACGAAACTCCTATTAAACTAAAATACCTTTCGGCAGTCTTAAAAATATTAAAATAAACAGTTTATTAATGAAATATTTATTACTTATTCCATTCCTTTTTTTTACAAGTACCATCTTATTTTCTCAACAAAAAAGAGAGTATTCTAAAAAAGATATTGTGAAGTTTGAAGTGAGTGGAATTATCATTGAAAAACATAGTAATCAAGCTCTTGAATTTGCAACCATCGTTTTTAAACCCCTAAATGGGAAAAGAGTTTTTGGCGGTTTAACCGATAGTAAAGGAAAATTTAATATTGAAGTTCCAAAAGGAATGTACAATATCAATATTGAATTTTTATCATTTAAAACCATTTCTCTTTCTAATATTAAAATTGATCAAAATAAAAACCTTGGTAAAATTTATTTAGAAGAAGATGCCCAATCACTAGATGAAGTTGAGCTAATTGCCGAAAAAAGTACCGTTGAAATAAGACTCGATAAAAAGATTTATAATGTTGGTAAAGACATGACAGTTAAAGGTGGCACTGCCAGCGACGTTTTAGATAACATTCCTTCGGTAACAGTCGATGTTGATGGTGTTGTTAGCTTGCGCGGAAATGAAAATGTTAAAATACTAATCAATGGCAAACCAAGTGGTTTGGTTGGGTTGAATGACACCGAGGCCTTAAGGCAATTTCCTGCCGATGCTATTAAAAAAGTAGAAGTAATTACTAGTCCATCAGCACGTTACGAATCAGAAGGCACAGCTGGTATTTTAAATATAATCCTCCGCCAAGGAAAAATGCAAGGTTTTAATGGCTCTGCAACAGTAAATGCAGGAATACCAGAAAATTATGGCTTTTCAACCAATTTAAACTATCGCTTAAAAAAAGTTAATTTCTTTACCAATATTGGGTATAGCAAAAGAAACTCTCCTGGTAAAGCCAATTATTTTACCGAGAATTTAAATGCCAATGCAACTTTTCCATTTTCTGAACAGCATATTGATTATACCAGAATTAGAAAAAATTTAAACACCAATTTTGGTCTAGAGTATTTTATCAATTCAAAAACTTCAATAACTGCAAGTTTTTTATTTAGAAATTCTGATAGAGAAAATGAAGTGAATAACACTACAGACTCCTTTGATGGAAATATGAATTTAGAGCAAACCGATCTTCGAATAGAAAATGAAGATCGAGAAGATATATTTTCTCAATACAGCTTAAATTTCACAAAAGAATTTAAAAAAAATGGTCATAAATTAACCTTTGACACCCAATATAAAGACAGCAATAACGACGAATTTAGCTTGATTAGTAATGAGCAAACCTTTCCTACAAACATTATAAATCCTTTTGAAAAAATTGATCAAGATCAATCTCAACAAAGAGTCTTATTTCAAGGAGATTATGTTTTACCAATTGGAGAAGACCAGCAATTTGAAGCGGGTTTTAGATCAAATATTAACAAACAAACCACAGATTATCAATTCTTTAATGAAGACGAAAACAACCCAGGCGATTTTATATTGAATGACAATCTTTCAAATATTTTTAATTTTGATGAAAATATTCATGC
>DAOUTI010000223.1 GCA_030626795.1 Flavobacteriaceae bacterium | reverse complement strand
GCTAAGAATCGAACTTAGATCTAAAGTTTAGGAAACTTTTATTCTATCCGTTGAACTACAGGGGTTATTTAAAACAAAAATAATATATATTTGTTCTTTTATGATAAATTATTTGAATTATTAATGATAGCTACTTTTAAAAAGTATATTTTAAATTTTAAACAACCAGGAGGTACCTCAAGAGGTGTTTTACACACCAAAGAAACTTATTTTTTAATCATTGAAAAAAATAAAAAAACAGGTATTGGCGAATGTGCTGTTTTTAAAGGTTTAAGTGTCGATGATCGTCCTGATTATGAAGATAAATTACAATGGCTTTGCAATAATATTCAATTAGATAAAGATTTTTTATTGGGAGAACTTCTCGATTTCCCATCCATTCAATTTGGTTTAGAACAAGCTTTATTATCTCTTGATTGTAATGATAAGTTTATATTATTTCCTTCAAATTTCACAAAGGGCAAGGATGCTATTGCAATAAATGGATTGGTTTGGATGGGAGATAAAGCTTTTATGCAAAAACAAATTAAAGAAAAATTAGCTTCGGGGTTTACAACAATCAAATTAAAAATTGGTGCTATTGATTTTGAATCTGAATTAGATTTACTAAAATCGATTAGAAATGAATTTATCGCTAATGAAATTGAATTGAGAGTTGATGCCAACGGATCTTTTCACCCCAACAATGCTTTAGAAAAATTAAAGCGATTGTCAGATTTTGAACTACATTCTATTGAACAGCCAATAAAAGTAGGGCAGTGGCAAGAAATGGCTTATTTGTGTGAAAACACTCCTTTACCAATCGCTTTAGACGAAGAATTGATAGGTGTTTTTAATAAATCAGATAAAGAAAAATTGTTGCAAACTATTGAACCTCAATTTATTATTTTAAAACCAAGTTTAATTGGCGGCTTCCGCGGAAGCGATGAATGGATTGATATTGCAAAAAATAATAAGATAGATTGGTGGATAACTTCGGCATTAGAGAGTAATATTGGTTTGAATGCAATTGCGCAATACACCTACATTTTGGAGAATAAAATGCCTCAAGGTTTAGGTACAGGAAGTTTATTTTACAACAATATTGATTCGCCTCTGCAAGTTAAAAATGGTGCATTATATTATAATGACAATAAAAAAGGTAAGTGGGGTATTTCAATTTTAAATCTTTAAATTATTTCTATGAATTTTATACAACAAGCATATAAAGGTAAAAATGATATTTGGCGATATGTGGTTTCTTTTTTAGTTATTATTATTGGATGGCAATTTATTGGTGTATTGCCATTACTTGCAGTAGCAATGGCAAATACAAATGATTTAGGTGAATTGATGTTGGCATCAAAAGATGCTTTTATGAGTTTAGGTATCGATTCAAATCTTTATCTTTTTGTTATGATTTTAACCTTTTTATTTGGTTTAGTAGCATTGCTTTTTTCAATAAAATATATTCATTTGAGAGATTTGAAAACCTTATTTACAAGTAGAAATAATATAGATTGGAAAAGAGTTTTTTATGGGTTTGTTTTGTGGTTTTCTATATCTCTAGTATTAATGGCTTTAGATTATTTTTTAAATTCAGATAACTATGTCTGGAATTTTCAACCGATACCATTTTTAATTTTAGTATTGATTTCTTTTATTTTTATGCCTTTTCAAACTAGCTTTGAAGAACTTTTATTTAGAGGTTATATAATGCAAGGTTTAGGAGTTTTATTTAAAAATGCTGCTGTGCCCTTAATTGTTACATCTGTTATTTTTGGTTTGTTGCATGGTTTTAATCCTGAGTTTGATAAGCTAGGGCCAATGGTTATGATTTATTATATTGGTACAGGTTTCCTTTTCGGAATAACTACATTGATGGATGATGGTACCGAATTGTCATTAGGAATGCACGCAGCAAATAATATTGCTGCTGCTGTTTTTGTAACTATGAATTGGACTGTTTTTCAAACAGATGCTCTTTTTATCGATACTTCAGAACCTCAGGTTGGTATCGAATTGTTTTTGCCAGTTTTTGTTATTTATCCTTTGGTGTTGTTTATTTTTTCTAAAAAATACGGTTGGACAAATTGGAAAGAAAAACTGTTTGGTAATGTTGAAAAAATAGCAAATACACATTCCTAAAATATTTTAATGCATTTTAAAAACTTACATACAGCATTTCAATTAGAAGAAAATTCATTTAATAATGAGAATGATTTACTAGCTTTTTCTAAAAACAATTATACTAGTATTTACCCGTTTTTGTGTGAGTGGTTTGATGCATCAGAATTTATTAACGTAAACACTTCCGGTTCAACCGGAAAACCAAAAACGATAAAACTCAAAAAAGAGTTTATGATTAATTCGGCGAAAGCCACAGGTGAGTTTTTTAAATTGCAATCAGGTATAACAGCATTGTTATGTTTATCAATAGATTTTATAGCAGGTAAAATGATGTTGGTAAGAGCGATGGTTTTAGGTTGGAGTTTAGATATTCTTGAGCCAAATTCAAATCCGCTAGAGCAAATTAAAAAAGGGTATGATTTTACTGCAATGGTGCCATTACAAGTATTTAATTCGATGGATAAAATATTTAAAATCAAAATACTTATTGTTGGTGGAGGCGTAGTTTCAGACGAATTACAATCAAAAATAATGGATTTATCAACAAAAATTTATGCAACTTATGGCATGACCGAAACCATAACACATATTGCAATAAAACCGTTGAATAAGGCATCAGGTTTTAGTTTTAAAAATGATGTTTTTCAAACTTTACCAAATGTTTATATACAAAAAGATAATCGGGATTGTTTGGTAATTGATGCACCTAAAGTTTCGGAAAGAATTTTGGTTACAAATGATATTGTCGAATTAGTTTCAGCCAATACTTTTAAATGGTTAGGTAGGTTTGATAATATTATTAATTCTGGCGGAGTTAAATTAGTTCCAGAGCAAATTGAAAAAAAACTCAGTCAAATTATTTTTCAGCCTTTTTTTGTTACTGGTATACCAGATAAATTATTGGGTGAAAAATTAGTTTTAGTTATTGAGGGAACTTCATTTAAATTGGATAAAGAAATTTTAAAAAAGACGCTTACCAAGTTTGAAATACCTAAAGAGATTTATTTTGTTGATAAATTTGTTATGACAGAAACTGGTAAAATGGATAGAGGTAGCACTTGTAAATTAATTTAAATCAATAATAAAAAAAGACCGTTTGGAAAACGGCCTTTTTTATTATCTATACTTTT
>DAOUTI010000051.1 GCA_030626795.1 Flavobacteriaceae bacterium | reverse complement strand
ATTAAAAACGTGAGTTCGATATAAAAAATCATCATAACATTCTTACAGTCAGTTAGTTTATTTGCATTCGTCTCTGCGAATTTTACTTTTTTCAGTAAAATGTGGCAGTCTATTCATTTAAAAATAGATTGCCATCCCGAGGGTTCGGGATACCTCCTTCGCAAAACGTTAACATCTAACATTCTAGTAGTTAATTTACTCATTACGTCGAACTCACGTTAAAATAGGTTTTTATTCTGGGTATAAGATTAAAATCAGTATTTTTCATACAATTGTATAAAAAATTCATTCATTTCTTTTTTTCTTTCGGATGAACTTCCTTGATAATGGTTATTCATGTAACTGAATATTAAAACTGTACCTTTTTTAGTTACCAAATAACCACTTAAATTATAATTGTTTGATAATGTACCTGATTTTGCATATATATAAGGCTCAACATTTTTGTAATAATTTTTTAAAGTTCCTGAACCTCCTCCAACAGGAAAATAAGAAAATAATTTTTTAGCAGGAATTTCACGGTACATTTTTGTCAATAAATAAACCAAACTTTCTGGCGTAAACAAATTATATCTTGACAGTCCCGAACCGTCAACCCAACGGGGTTTTTGAGGTATACCTTGAAAATAGTTTTCTAAAGAGAATTCAATCCCTTTTTTAACACTAAAAATACTATCTACTTTATTACCAACCTGTAACATCAACTGTTCGGCAATAAAATTATCACTTACAACTAACAATTGCTTGTATAATGAATCGTATTTTACGCTTTTAAATTCTTTAAATTTATACGTTTTATTTGACGGAATTAAAACTACTTTTTTACCAAGTTCATCACCCAACAAATCTGCAACCAATTGATTTGATGTTTTAAACGGAATTTGCCTTTCTTTTACTTCCGTTGTACTTTTAATGTAAAAATTATTTTTATTTATATCGCGCCTTTTAGAAATTTGATCTTTTATACTTATTTTCCTTTTAAAATAGTTTGGAATCACAGTAATACTATCACCTAATTTTGACAAGTTCAAAATATTACCATAAATTGGGAATTGATTTTTTTCAGGCATATAATAATAGGCATAATCATCCCATGCCCAACCAGAACCTAGTACGGGTTCATCAATATTTTCATCAACCAAATAAATGTTTTGTTTGGCATTTTTTAAGAAATCTAAAGTTTTATTTCCTTCAAAACCATATAACAATGATGGATCTGCTGTACCTTTAATAATTAGTGAATCTTTTAAAGTAGCATATTCAAAGCCTGTAACCGAATCCTTAAAAGTACGATAAGCACTATAAAAAGTAAATAATTTGGTGTTAGATGCTGGCGTAAAATATTTAGCTCCATTATAATTAATAACCTCTTTATTGGTTTTTGTATTATAAACTACAAAACCTCTAAAATAATTATTGACATCCGACTGTTTTTCCAAATCATGCTCAATTTGTTTGGTTGTTGAACATGATACTAATGTTATTATTATAAAACTAAGTAAGTATAAGTTATTCTTCAAAATATTCGTCTTTAAATCCTATTAAAAATAATTTCTTTTGTGCACGGGTTACCGCTGTGTAGAGCCAACGAAGGTAAGAAACATCTTGACCATTAGGCAAATAAGGCTGCTCAATAAATACATTTTTCCATTGACCTCCTTGTGATTTATGACAAGTCATTGCGTAAGAGAATTTGACTTGTAACGCATTAAAATACTTGTTATTTTTTATAGCAAGCATCACTTTGTATTTTGATTTTTCATCAGCATAATCTAACTTAATTTCTTGGTACAATCTATTTGACTCTTCATAAGTCAATGACGGACTTTCACTTTGCAGGGTGTCTAAAAGGATAACCGTTTCAAAAGGAGCTTGATTTGGGTAATCAATCATTCGCAATTTTACTTCGGCAAATTTAAATCCGTAAAGGTTTTTATAACTAAAAATCTCTAATATTTCACAAATATCACCATTAGCAATAAACCCAACTTCAGTTGAATCTTTTAACCAATAATAATTATTTTTTACAACCATAACATAATCTCCAGTCGAAATTTCGTTTTCTTGTCCTAAAATACTAAATCTAATTTGTTGGTTATATTGATTTGCTCGTTTATTCGACCTAACAATAAAAGCGGTTGCCTCTACCCCATTATTACTATATGCATCGTGAATTGCATCTTGTATTTCATAGCCATCCGTTAAACGGATAATATCGGGATAATCTAAATCGAAAGTAAAATCATTAAAATAAGTATCTTTTAAATAAACACGCAATTGTGTTGCATTGTATAAAATACCCGATTCCTGATGTTGCCTCATTACTTCATTCAATTCAATCTCTTTAACCTCTTTATCGTAATAATTGGCTAAAGTATTTGCATCTAGCGCAGGACTCAAATCCAATTTTACTGGTGGTAGCTGCGCAGTATCTCCAATTAAAATGGCTTTACAGTTTTTGCCAGAATATATATAAGCCAATAAATCATCTAATAAAGATCCGTTTTCAAAAAATTTAGCGTCTACATTTCTATCAGGTATCATGGAAGCTTCATCAACAATAAAAATAGTATTGGTGTGTTTATTTTTTTGCAGATTAAAACTTACACCTCCATTTTTATCTTTTTTAGGATGATATATTTTTTTATGAATAGTAAAAGCTGATCTTTTTGAATACAAACCTATAACTTTGGCTGCTCTACCTGTTGGTGCTAATAAAACAGATTTTAATCCTGAATGCCATAAATTATTTACCAAAGTACTAATAATTGTAGTTTTTCCTGTTCCTGCATATCCCTTTAACAAAAACAATTCTTGTTTATTATCATTTAAAACAAAACTAGCCAATTGCTTTAATAATTCGTCTTGCCTATTAGTTGGTGCAAAAGGAAAATGCAATATAAATTCGTTGTATAGTTTGGTTACATCTTTAATCATTAATATTTTTAGTTTACCTTTTAAATGAAATACAAACTTAAGTAGAATTCTAATTATATATTAAAAATGGGTACATTTTAAGAAAGGATTATTATTAAGTTTCAAAATTTGAATATATAATATAAAATAATTACTTTTGAGATTCAAAAATTTTTGTAGATTTGCGAACAACCTAATTTAAATTAAATTTTATATAATGATTTCAATCTTAATAATTATTGTAGCTATACTTGCCGTTGCTGGATTAGCTTACTTAATTGTAAATAAACTACCAAGCAAACTAAAACCTTTAGTATCATTAGCATTATGGGCTTTTATTATATTTTTTGGTTATCAAATTTACCAAAGCATTATGAAACCTATTCATTTTAACCAAAAGAAAAAGGTTCGCTATGCAAAAGTAATTGATCACTTAAAAACAATTCGTGATGCGGAATTGGCTTATGGTGAAGTACACAGAAAATTTACTTCAAACCCACAAGATTTAATCAACTTTATTGAAAATGATAGCTTTGCTATAACCGAAGTTAAAAATATAGTTGTTACTGAACAAAGAGGTTTAATTACAATTGATGTTGAAAAAAGAGTTGTAGATACAGTTGGCATGAATCCTGTAATTAATTCTTTTAAAGGTAGAGATTATAAAAACATGATGAATGTACCAGGTACAAATGCTAAGTTTGAATTAAAAACTGGTCAAGTTGAAAAAGTGCAAGGAGTTAAAACACCTGTTTTTGAAGTGAAAGTGGACAAAGCTGTAGTTTTAGAAGGAATGGATAACGATTTAATTCGTCAAGAAAAAGAAGCTTTAGGTGGCGTTAATGTCCCTGGCGAATATATTTCTGTTGGCTCACTTGTAGATGTTAACTCAAACGGTAACTGGCCTCCATTTTATGATGTCAAAAAAGAAAGTTCAGATAAATAATAATACTGATTATAGCTATCTTAAAGATAGTCAATTATCCATCCAACTAAGCTTGGATGGATTTTCTTTTTGTATAATTAATAAAAATACAAATGAGGTTACCGAGATTAAACATCACTCTTTCGTTAAAAAATCGACAACACCACAAAAACATTTAGAAAATGTAATGCAATTGTTTCAAACAGAAGAATTATTGCAAAAAAAATACAATTCAGTAAACTTTACATATATTAATGACTTATCGACCTTGGTACCTAAACCTTTGTTTGACCCAGAGAATTTAAAAAATTACATCAAATACTCTTCAAAAACATATAGAAATGATTATATTGTTTATGATGAAATTGAAAATCATGACATTTTCAATGTTTATATTCCTTTTGTGAATTTGAACAATTTCTTTCTTGAAAAGTTTGGTAGTTTTGAATACAAGCATTTTTCAACAATTTTGATTGAAAATTTATTAAACACTTATAAGTATAGTGAACACCCTCACATGTTTGTTAATTTAAATGATAATCATTTTGAAATTGTTGTAATTGCAAATAACAAGCTATTATTTTATAATTCATTTAAATATAAAACCAAAGAAGATTTTATTTACTATATTCTTTTCACTGCCGAACAGTTACAAATAAATCCTGAAAAATTCGAATTGGTCTTATTAGGCGATATCTCAAAAGAAAATGAATATTACAAAATAGCGTATAAGTATGTTAGAAATATTTCTTTAATTGAAAACCGGTCTAAATATAAATTCAATTCCAATTTTAACGAAGCAATTAAACGCAAGTATTTCACCTTATTAAACCAGTACTAATGAGAATAGTTTCAGGAAAACATAAAAGCAGAAGAATCACAGCCCCAAATAATTTGCCTGTTAGACCAACAACCGACATGGCTAAAGAGGCTTTGTTTAATATTTTAAATAACCGTTATTATTTTAATCAAATTGAAGTTTTAGATCTTTTTGCTGGTATAGGTAGTATTAGTTTTGAATTTGCTTCTCGTGGTACTGAAAAAATTATTAGTGTAGACCAACATCAAGGTTGTATCAATTTTTTAAATAAAATTAATGACGAACTTGATCTTGACATTCAAACCATAAAAAGTGATGTTTATTCTTTTTTAGAAAAAACCAATCTAAAATTTGATGTCATTTTTGCAGATCCTCCTTATGAATTTTCAGAGGAACAATTTCAAAAAATTGTGGACCTAGTTTTTGACCGACAGCTTTTAAATGAAGATGGTATATTAATCATTGAACATGCAAAGCAAACCGACTTATCAAAAAATAATACTTTTACAAAATCTAAAAAATACGGAGGAAATATGTTTAGTTTCTTTGAATTAGAAAATTAAACATTTTACTAACTAAAGGTAAGTTCTCTTCTTGCACTTCGTCTAAGGCAACATTGAAAATCGTATAAATAAATCTATGCTAAAAATGAATATTATTTTTTTTCTTCAAATATTTTTAATTTCTTGTAGTAGCTCTACTATAGACGAAGCAAATCTAAACACATCAAATCCCAATAATGATATAGCTAAAATCGTTTCCGTTTCAACTACTGGTAATGAAAATAATTATAATTTTAGTGTAGGTATTTCCAGTCCCGACAAAGGTTGTAATCAATATGCAAACTGGTGGGAAGTTATAACAGAAGATGGCACTTTGATTTATAGACGAATTTTAGGGCATAGTCATGTAAACGAACAGCCTTTTGTACGCTCGGGCGGAAAAGTAAACATCAAAAAAGATCAAGTGATTATTATTCGTGTTCACATGAACAACTCTGGATATAGTGTAAACACCTTCAAAGGCTCTATAAATAATGGATTTTCTGTATTTGAAACAGCAACTAATTTTGCTAATAATCTTGCAAGTCAAAATCCTTTACCAACAGGTTGCGCATTTTAGGGCTTTGCAAAGCTATCCAATAATTTTTAAAATTCCTTCAAATAATTCTCCTTTTGAAACAACAGCACCCTGTTGAATTAATTCAAATACATCACTGTTTCTTTCTTTACTATAAGTTTTTTTACCTTTTAAATATTCAATCGACGCATCTTTTGAATGATCTATAAACCAATTGAAATCTTTTTCATCTAATAAATTAATTCCTTCTTTTTTCACTTTTACAACAATTCGTTGCATGTCATTTTCATTACACTTAAAAAGGTTTAAAGTATCCTTTGAAAAATGTTCTAAATAATTGGCTTTATCCAATACTTTTTCCCAAACAAAATCACTAAAAATATTTAATTCTTTATCTGCCAATTCAGGTTTATCCTTTTTTATAGTATCCCACTCTTTTACATCAATACTTTGTGCTGCCAAAAAAACAGCAAATTCTTCATGTAATTCTTCAAACTGTTCTTTTGTTAATTGTGTGTATTTCATCATATTAAAACGTTTTGTGACTTGTTTTTCAATTTTAGAATGCAAAAATAATAAATTTCGCTATAGCGGATAAATTAAATCGGTTTTTATTGTAAGAATAAATGAATTAATATTGTATATTTGCACGCTTAAAAATTAACATTTAAATATATTTATTATGAATCATTACGAAACTGTTTTCATTTTGAATCCCGTTTTATCTGATACTCAGGTAAAGGAAACAGTAAAGAAGTTTGAAGACTACTTGGTTTCTAAAGGTGCCGAAATGATTTACAAAGAAGATTGGGGCTTAAAAAAATTAGCCTATCCAATCCAAAAGAAAAAAACTGGTTTTTACCACTTATTCGAATTTAAAGTTGCTGGTGATGCAATCACAGCTTATGAGTTAGAATTTAGAAGAGATGACAGCATTATGCGTTATTTAACTGTAAGGTTAGACAAACATGCTGCAGCTTGGGCAGATGTAAGAAAAGAAAGAGTTAAATCTAAAAAACCTAAAAAATAATGGCAACATTAGAACAACAAGCAAAAGGCGGAAGTAAAGGAGAGATTAGATACCTTACTCCTTTAGAGATAGACACGAAAGTAAAAGTAAAATACTGTCGTTTTAAGAAAAATGGCATCAAATATATTGATTATAAAGATGCTGATTTTTTAATGTATTTGGTAAACGAACAAGGTAAAATTTTACCTCGTAGATTAACTGGAACTTCGTTAAAATTTCAACGTAAAGTTTCTCAAGCAATAAAAAGAGCGCGTCATTTGGCTTTAATGCCATATGTAGGTGATATGTTAAAATAATTAAATAAGATTTAGATTATGGAACTTATATTAAAACAAGACGTAGCTAATTTAGGGTTTAAAGATGACGTGGTAACTGTAAAAAATGGTTACGGTCGTAATTATTTAATTCCTCACGGATTTGCTGCATTGGCTACTGTATCAGCAAAAAAAGTTTTGGCTGAAACTTTAAAACAAAGAGCACATAAAGAACTAAGCATTGTAAAAGAAGCTAATAAAGGTGCTGAAGTGTTAAAAGCTTTAGAATTAAAAATCGCTGCTAAAACAGGTGAAGGGGATAAATTATTCGGTTCAATTAACAATGCTAATTTATCTGAAGCTTTAGCTGCAGAAGGGCAAAAAATTGAAAAGAAATTTATCACAATTGCTGGTGTTGCAATTAAAAGAACTGGTAAATATACTGCTAAAGTTAGATTACACAGAGATGTTATTGTTGATTTACCTTTTGAAGTAATTGCTGAGAAAAAATAGTTAACAAAAAGTTAACAAAAAGTTAAGCCTATTCGAACTGAATAGGCTTTTTTTTTTATATTTGTCAACACTCAAACAAACAATTAAATTATGATGAAAAATTCCTTATTAACTCTAATCTTAGCAATTGCGGTTTCATTTACCAGTTTTGCTCAAGTAACAACCTCATCAATGCATGGCAATGTACATGATGACACAAATCAAGGCTTGCCCGATGCTAGTGTAGTTGCTTTACACAATCCAACCGGCACAAAATATGGTAGTACTACTAATTTCGATGGAGCCGTAAACTTACGTAATATGCGAGTTGGTGGGCCTTACACCATTACTATTAGTTATGTTGGTTTTAAAACCAAAGAAATTAAAAATGTTTATTTAACCTTAGGTAAAACTTATGATTTTACTGCTGTTTTACAATCGGGTAGTCAAACATTAGATGAAGTAATTGTAGAAGCTTCTACAGATGATACTTTTGGTAATGATCGAACTGGAGCCGAAACAAGTATTGGTAAAGAAGCAATTTCTACCTTACCTACAATCTCTAGATCGATAAGTGATTTTACCCGTTTAGAACCTTCTGCAGGTGGTGACGGTTCTTTTGGAGGAAGCAATAATTCATTTAATAATTATTCATTAGATGGATCTGTTTTTAGTAATCCTTTCGGATTAGACTCCCCTACTCCAGGTGGTCAAACTGGTTCTAATCCAGTATCATTAGATGCCATCGAACAAATTTCTGTTTCACTTGCTCCTTATGATGTAACTCAAGCTGGTTTTACTGGTGCTTCGGTAAATGCAGTAACAAAAAGTGGTACAAATGAATTTCATGGTACAGCATATGGCTTCTTTAGAAATGAAGACATGACTGGAGATAAAGTAAATGGTGACAAAGTTTTTAATGGCGATTTAGAACAAAAACAATACGGTTTTAGTATTGGCGGACCATTGGTGAAAAATAAATTATTTTTCTTTGCCAATTTCGAAAAAGATGAAAGAACTGATTTAGGTTCATCTTGGACACCTAATAAAGGTACAGGTTCTGCTTCAGAATCTAGAGTTTTAGAAACTGATTTAATTGCTGTACAAGACTTTTTATCTGGCTTAGGATACGATACCGGAGCTTACGAAGGTTTTACACACGCAACAGAATCCGTAAAAGGTATTTTTAAATTAGATTGGAATATTAATGACAATAACAGACTTGCTGTAGTTTACAACTTTTTAGATGCTTCAAAAGAAAAACCAGCACACCCAACAGCTTTAGCTTTTAGAGGTCCAAATGCTAGTACTTTACAATTTGAAAATGCAGGTTATGAAATTAACAATGAATTAAACTCTATTCTTTTTGAATTAAATTCAAATATAACCGATAACGTTAGTAACAAATTACAGGTTGGCTACACTTCATTTAATGATTTTAGAAATCCAATGTCTACCCCAGCTCCAAGTTTTACTATTTTAAAAGATGGCGCTCCATATATTATTGCTGGACACGAACCTTTTTCAATCAATAATAAATTAGAGCAAACCGTTTTTCAAATTACCAATAACTTGACTTACTTTACAGGAAATCATGTAGTTACTTTAGGTTTTTCCTTTGAAAAATTTAAATTTGGAAATTCATTTAACTTAGGCTCTTATGGTGCTAGAGGAGTGTTTTTCCCAACTTCTGGATCGGTTAATGATTTTATTAATGACCCATCAATTGCTGGCGATTTACAAGCTGCAATAGATGCTGATGCTGGTTTCTCATCAACTCCTGCCGGAACTCCTGGAGGTTATAACTGGTATAAAGCTGATTTCGGACAAATGTCATTTTATTTACAAGATGAATGGAATGCAACTGATAATTTCAAATTAACTTACGGTATCCGTTTTGACAAACCTCTATATTTTAACACTTCGCAATACGCTCAAGAATTTATTGATACACAATGTTGTTATTTCCCTTTCATTGAATATTTTGATCCAGAAACTGGTGATGAAGTTCATTTTGATAGTACAGAAATGCCAACCAATGATATTTTAATTTCACCAAGAGTTGGGTTTAATTGGGATATTAAGGATGACAATACTTTTCAAGTTCGTGGTGGATCAGGAATTTTTACAGGTAGATTACCTTTTGTTTGGCTAGGAAACCAAGTAGGTTCTCCTAACTTCTTTTTCTATCAAGTTGTTGATCCTGATTTTAAATGGCCTTCTGTATGGAGATCTAATCTAGGTATTGATTATAAATTCAAAAACGGACTTATTGCTTCTACTGATTTTAGCTACACTAAAGAAATTAATGGTGCTCATGTACAAAATTGGGGATTAAAACCTCCGACTGGTGCTTTAGCAGGTGTTGATAACCGTGCTATTTATACTGATGCTGATAAAAATTCATTCCAAAATGGAGCATTTGTTTTTACAAATTCTGATAAAGGAAGTACAATCAACTGGTCAGCTAAAGTGGAAAAAAGTTTTAAAAATAATTTCTATTTTAGTGCTGCCTATAATTACCTAAACGCTAAAAATGTAAACTCTATTGAAGCAGAAATTACAGGAGATGCATTTGCTGGAAACCCTGCACTAGGTAATGTTAATGATGATGTTTTAGCACATTCTAAATACGGTAATGACCATCGTTTTATTGGAGTTATCAGTAAAAAATGGTCTTATGGTAATGACAGATGGTCTACCTCTCTTTCTTCATTTATGGAGTACAAACAAGGAAATAGATTTAATTATACTTATGGAGGAGACATCAATAATGATGGATCTGTAGTAAATGATTTAATCTACATTCCTACAACAGGTGAAATTTCTCAAATGAATTTTGCTATTCCAGGTCAAGGTGCTGATTTTGATAATTTTATTGCTCAAGATGATTACTTAAAAGACAGAAGAGGTAAATATGCGGAACGCTATGGTGCTCTTTCTCCTTGGGTTAGTAGAATTGATGTAAAGTTTTTGCAAGATTATAACTTCAAAATTGGAGATAAAAAACAAACCATACAATTTAGTATTGATATATTAAACTTTGGTAATATGTTGAACTCTGATTGGGGTGTAATCCAACAACCAAATGCAATCCAACCAATTGGGGTTACTGTTGATGCGGTAACCAAAGTACCAACCTATTCTTTTGACGGTAACTTAACCAAAACTTTTGGTTATGATACTAGTTTAGAATCAAGATGGCAAATGCAATTTGGTTTAAGATATATTTTCTAAACCTGTTTGTAAATAATCAATAATCATTCCCACGAAAGTGGTAATCAAATTTTTATAATAACCGCTTTGAAAACTCAAAGCGGTTTTTTTGATTAAAATACAGTAGTGTCCGAGTAAAATTATTAAAATCTATTAAATGCCTTGCAATGAATAAAATATATGGTACTACCACTAATTTAATGGAGAATAAAATAAAACAGGTTCAACAATTCTATCATAAATAGAAATAATGTTTTAGACTCAGACTATAATCGTGACGTTGCTGTATGCAGTGATAATCAATGGAGTGCTGGAATTGCGTTTACCGAAGAGTAACGAAGGTAAAAAGAGCATGCAGGCATGGGAATGAATGGTGTGAAACAATCACCTCATTCAGCAGAGATTTTTTTGTTTCTTTTTTTATCCAAAAAAAGAATAAAAATCAAAATTTGTAGATGTTCCACTAAAATAACAGTAGAGCCCAAATATTTAATAAACGTTAATAACGTGAGTCCGATTTAGAAAATCATCTAATAATCTTACAATCAGTTAGTTTCATTGCATTCGTCTCTGCGAATTTTACTTTTTTCAGTAAAATGTGGCAGTCTCTTCATTGAGAAATAAATTGTCACAGTGGTACCTCATTCGCAAAAATGTTAACATCTAGCATTCTAGTAGTTAATTAACTCGTTATGTCGAACTCACGTTAAATATCAAAAAAATATATATTCTGTTTTGAATAATTTAAACATTTGTTAAAAATATTGATAATTCAGCAAGAAATTTCAAAATCAATGATTAAATTTGTGCTTTACTAAATTAGAACTTTAAAATGAAAAAACTCAATACATTTATTTGGGAAACTCATGGTATTCATGCAGGAACAGAAAATGATCATGTAAAACATGGTATTGATAAATTAGAAGATATTGTTGATAAAGCAATTGCTGCAAACCACCCAAGCATCACTTTTATTATTCATTCGCCTAGATTGACTAGTTTTAGATACACTGCTGAAAAAGATACTAACGTAAAATTTATTCGTGGTAATAGATCTTATATCAATTACCCCAAAAGAATTAAAAATCTTCGTTCAAAATATGAAGGTAAAATCAATATCAAATATGGTGTTGAGTTAGAATGGATGGGCCCAGATTTAGGGTTGGAGTGGAGTAGATCGAAAATATTTCAAGCAGCTGAAGCTGATTTTGTTATTGGTTCGGTACATTTTGCACCCGAAGGTTTGCCTTATGATGGATCAAAAGAAGAAGCTTATGAATTGTTGCAATTACGTGGTAGTTTAGAAGCTTATTGGAATGGTTATTTTAATGAAATGATTGAAATGATTGAAAGTTTTGGTGATATGATTCAAGTAATTGGTCATATTGACCTACCAAAATTAAATGTTGAAGTTCCTGAAGTATTGCAAAATTTTGAAACAAGTACACACCCTTTGGCTAATAAATTTAGAACACTTTTGGAAATTATTGCTGATAGAAACTTGGCTTTAGATGTGAATATGGCAGGTGACTTTAAAGGAGTAGGAGTATATCCAACTATAAATATTTTAAAAAGAGCCTATCAATTGCAAATTCCAATTTCAATTGGTACAGATACACACCATGTAAAATATTACGGCGTTAATTTCAAAGAAAGTTTAGAGTATGTTTACAAAGCTGGTTATGAGCAATATGTGAGTTATTCAAAATTAATCCCTGAAAAGAGAACCATTTTTGATAACCATAATTTAAAAGTAAAATATACCATTTTAAATAAAGGTATAGAAATGCTAAACCAAAGATTTGCTCATGAAAATAGAAGAATAATTCCTGATTTTTCTTTTGGAGGCTCTTTTACCGAGTTTTTAGATATTTATAAAAATGCTACAGGAATGGGTGACTATAATGCAATTAGAATTAGAAAAGGAGATAAATCAATTACCGTTTCTAATGAAAAACCTAAAGTAGAAACGCATAAAGTAAAAGGGTTGTTTTCTGAACACTTAGATATGCCAGGAGTAATTTCTTCATTGTTCAATTCGCTTGCATCTGAAGGTGTTAATGTTGAAACAGCTAGACTAAAATCAAATAATGACGGTACGGCTGTTGCTTTTATTACTCTAGAAGAAGATAACGGAAATGTTAAAAATGCGATTGATTTTATTAGCGGAACAGATAAAGAAATTTTTAGAAACTTAAGTTATAAAGAAGCTGCAGATATGCCAAATTATTATGATGAAGGCGTATATTTATTAGAAATGGATGGTGTTGAATTAAAATTAGCTCTAAGTCAAAAAGTAATATTAACCAAGCATCATAACGCTCCAGGAGTATTGTTAATTCTATTATCAGCTTTGGCTTCTAAAAATATAAATATAATTGATTTAAGATTAGGCAAACGTAATAAAGTCGGTTATTCAGCCTTGGCAGTTGATGGTAATGTGAATGTAATCAATAATTTATTAACTAAATTAGGTTCACAGTATTATGAAGCAAGTTTGATAGAGTTTCATAGTAAGTAATTCTGTATAAACAAAAACCTCGAATTGAAGAATTCGAGGCTTAATCCAAAATACTAACTACTAACTACTAATTCAATTTTTAGGGAAATGGAAATATAATTATTTTGGTTTGGTTAATTAATTTTTCAAAATTAATTAAAAGAAGAGTAAAATAAAATACTCAATTTGAGTATTTTAAGCCTGAATTAAACCTAGCTGAAATTCAGGTTTTAAAATAAATTATTTGATTTACAATATTGTACCAATTCTCCAGTTGATCTAAAATTCAATTTTTTTAATATATTTCTGCGATGTTGGTCTACAGTATGAGAACTAATAAACAATCTTTTAGCAATCTCCTTACTAGAATTATCTAATGCTAATTCTTGAACAATGTCAATTTCTCTTTTACTTAATTTATTAGATATTTCTTCTTGAGAGTAGTTTTTATAAAACAAAGTTTCGTAAACATCATTTTTGTTTAACTTTTTTATGGAACCAATTATTGGTAGAAACTCGCCCTCACCCACAACTGTATAATGTGAAATAGCTAAAACTGGAGCACCAGTAGAATCAAATTTAATAGGAGTTAAATGTGCAGTAATATTTTGATATTTACCTTTTATATTTTTTATTCTAGAGTTGTAAGTAAATAATAACCTCGTTCTTTCTTCTAAATCAACTTCAAGTAAAGCAAAATTCATTAAATCTTTGGATACACTTAACCAAATTGGTAAGTCATCTGGATGAAAAAAAGATAAAAAATATTCTGGTCCACGAGTTTTCATTAACTGTATATCAAGGCCCAAAACAAAATTAAAATTTTGACTAACAAAATCATAACTTTTTGTACTAGTGTTGATTATAATAAAAAAAGATTGATTTTTCGGGTAAATATTGTCAATTTCTTTATATTTTTCAATCTGTTTTTTAACAATTTCTCCTTTGAATTCTTTATTAGAAATAAAAATTTCTTGATAAATATCAATAGTATCTTTCATGTGTCTATAGTATTTTATAATTCGGTCACATACTGACAGCCTGCCGCAGGCAGGTTCGCTATTAGTCATTATCCGTTGATAATAAAAATTTTAGCACGCTCGTTTCATAACAATTCCCTTCTTGTTTTAATCGGGCAATGTATAGGTTAATTTGGTAACTGTGGAACAAATATACCTTATAAATGGATAGCGTGTAAAGTTTCTAATTTAAAGAATTGAATTTTAAGTGAAGAAGTGTATATTTAAAATCTATAATCTTAAAATTTACATAAATGAAATCAATATTGTTTTTATTAACCTTGTCATTTGCAATTTCATCTTTTTCACAATCAGATAAAGATGTTGTGAAAAATATTTATGAAAAATCATTAAGTGATGGAAAAAGTTATGAATGGCTAGATTATTTATCCAATCAAATTGGAGGTAGATTATCCGGTTCTACTAACGCAGAGAAAGCAGTAGCTTATACCAAATTAGAATTAGAAAAATTAGGATTGACTAAAGTATGGCTGCAACCTGTTATGGTACCTAAATGGGTTAGAGGAGAAAAAGAAATAGCCCATATTGAATTAGGTCAAGGTAATATAAAAAAGGTAAATATTTGCGCATTAGGAGGGTCTATTGCTACACATTCTAATGGATTAAAATCTGGTATTATTGAAGTAAAAGGAATAGATGAGTTAAAATCTTTGGATAAAGATAAAGTTAAAGGAAAAATTATTTTTTTTAAT
>DAOUTI010000081.1 GCA_030626795.1 Flavobacteriaceae bacterium | reverse complement strand
TTCTCGATTGTAGATTCTAATTCACTTTGCTCATTTTCTTTCAAATTAGCTTCAACTAACTCATTTAAAATAAATGAATTATAGTCATATTCTTCTTTTGACTTTTGTTGATTTATTAATATAAAATTAAGCTCTTTGTTTAATTTTTTATACAGATTTAAACCTCTAGCATAAGATGCTAAATAGGTTTCATTTTCTGCTAAAGCATCAATAATTTGGAATTGAAAATCGCTATCAGCTAGTTGTAAAGTTTCATGCTGAGAATGAATATCAATCAACTGTTCACTTAAAGCGTTTAATACCGTTAAAGTTGTTGGCGTATCATTAATAAAAGCTCTTGATTTTCCGTTAGGTAAAATTTCTCTTCTTATGGTTGTGCGGTTTTCATAATCTAAATCTTCTTCTTCAAAAAAGGTTTCTAAATTATAATTTTTTATGGCAAATTCTGCTTCAATAATACATTTAGCTTCTTTATTAATTACTAAAGAAGCATCGGCTCTTTTACCCAAAACTAATGCCAAACCACCTAAAAGTATTGATTTACCAGCACCTGTTTCCCCTGTAATAATAGATAATTTATCTTGAAAATCTACTTTCAGATTTTCAATTAAAGCATAATTTTTTATAGATAATAAAGTGAGCATATTGTATAATAAATCATTAAAAAACAGGAAGCCAAACTTAGTAAAAAAGATTAGCTAATTAAAAGAGATTATATTTTAATTTCTTTCCATTTAGGGTCTAAAGAAGGAAATATTCTTGATAGTACTTCTCGCAATTTAGCAGTTTCAATTCTTGGCCCATCAGAAAAAACATCAACAATTTCGTCACTTTTAGTATCCATAAAAACACGAATTAAAAAAGTATTAGGACGATTGTTAAATAAATCTTGCAATCCTATTATTGAATTCGAAATCGTTTCTTTTGCTTCTCTTTTTTGTTCAACCATTTTATCCAAACCATGGATATGATAATCGTACATTGTTTTTCTAAACTGATCATAAACTGGTGATAACAAATTTTCATTTAATTGATATCTTGTTGTGTTTCCATCGATTTTTTTCCAACCAGATCCTCCATCTTGTTGTGAGATATTAACCACATTTTCAGCTTTTTTAAAGAAATTATCACCTCCTTTATAACTAAAACTATCGGCTTGAAAGCCTAAAATTGTGTAGGCATAATAAGTTAAAATGGAAACTAAATTTGAATCGAAACTATTTTCGTTAAATACCAAAGGTTGGTATTCTTCATAAATAAAATTAATATCACTATCATTAAAATTCAAAATTGGCGTAGTATAAGTCGCATTGTAAACTGGTCGAGAAACTTGTAATTGCAAACTTCCTTTATACTGATTTGTTGCAGGGTTATCTAAAATATTAATAATTAAGTTACAATTTATCTTCTCATGATTTTTATAACCAATGTTAGTCCATTTTGTTTTATTCATATATTCAAAAATAGCACTCTGCATGGTTGTAAAAACCTGTTTATTCGATACTCCTATTTCTGATGCATTGATAGTTACAACACAATTCAATTCTTGTGCATTAGTATTTAATGCAAAAATTAAAAGTAAAAAGGTTATAAATTTATACATTTAATTTTGTTTTTATTTCATTAAAAATATCTTGAGCTACTTCAACTTTTGATTTTAATTCAAAGGTAGTTATATTTTCATTTTTATCAATTAAAGTAATTTTATTGGTATTTGTTTTAAAACCAGCACCTTTATCCTGTAAAGAATTTAAAACAATCAAATCTAAATTTTTACGTTTCAATTTATCTTTAGCATTTTCTAATTCATTGTTGGTTTCTAATGCAAACCCAACCAAAAACTGATCTTCTTTAATTTGCCCTACTGAAGCTAAAATATCTTTTGTAGGTTTTAATTCAATGTTTAAAGAAGTATCTTTTTTCTTCATTTTTTGAGTTGCCGTGGTTACCGGAGTATAATCCGCAACAGCGGCAGCAAAAATAGCTATATCTGCAGTTTTAAAAAATTGATGTGTTGCTATATACATTTCTTCAGCACTCACAACATCAACTCTTTTTATTGTAGAATTATTTATCTTTTCATTTGAAGGCCCAGCAATTAAAATTACCTCGGCACCTAACTGCACAGCTTGTTCTGCGAGAGCAAATCCCATTTTCCCAGAAGAGTGATTTCCAATAAATCGCACAGGATCAATCGCTTCATAGGTTGGCCCCGCTGTGATTAAAACTTTTTTCCCTTTTAAAGGTAAATTAGAAAGTATGTCATTTTCAATAAAAGAAATAATTTCTTCTGGTTCGGCCATTCTTCCTTCTCCAATTAATCCACTGGCAAGTTCACCGCTCGCTGGCGGAATAAAAACATTTCCAAAACTCTGTAATTTTTTAATATTTTGATTTGTTGTAGCATGCTTGTACATATCTAAATCCATTGCAGGAGCAAAATAAATTTTAGATTTAGCCGATAAATAAGTTGCCATTAGTAAATTATCGCAAGTCCCATCAGCCATTTTAGCCATTGTGTTTGCAGTTGCTGGTGCAATAATCATCAAATCAGCCCAGAGTCCAAGATCAACATGGCTATTCCATTGTTCATTTTCATCTTCTTTATCGTAAAATTTAGAATGAACTGGATTTTTGGAAAGTGTAGATAGCGTAAGTGGTGTTACAAAATCTTTAGAAGCAGGAGTCATGACTACTTGTACATGGGCTCCTGCTTTTATAAAAAGTCTAACTAAAAACGCCGTTTTGTAAGCAGCTATTCCGGCGGTTACACCAAGAAGTACATTTTTACCGCTTAAAACTGACATATTTAATCTAATTTTTCGTTATCTTCTATAGGGTTTCTGAAATAAATTTCACCATCTAACCATTCTTGTACTGCAATGGCAGTTGGTTTTGCTAAGCGCTCATAAAAACGAGAAACTTCAATTTGTTCTTTATTTTCAAAAACTTCTTCTAAACTATCATTAAAAGTAGCAAATTCTTCTAACTTATCAACCAATTCACTTTTTAAATCATCATTAATTTGTGAAGCTCTTTTTGACATGACAGCAATTGCCTTATAAATATTTTGTGTAGGCTCTTCAATTTTTGTTTTATCAAAAGTTACTGTAGATACAGGTGCTTCAGTATTTTTATAATCTTTCATAATTAATTATTTTGTGATATTGTTGATAATTGTAGTTTTGTGTTTTCTAATTCTTTATCTATTTGTTTTAGCATATTATTCGCTTCTTTCATTTTTTTAGAATCAGGAAATGATTTTTGAAATTTAGTATATGCATATTTTGCATCTAATAACCGTTGTTCTTTTTTGCTTAAAATACTTTTCATACCCAAATCATAAGTAGCTTTTAACTTATAATATAAAGCATCTTCTTTAAAAACTGAACCTAAGTGCTCTTCATTAAAAGAGTCAAAAGCAGTAATTGCAGCATTGTACTTTTCGATATGATAATATTGCTTAGCCACTTCGAAATCTTTCTTTTCTAATCTGGTAACTAAGTCTTTATAAATCACATTTGCTTCAGAAATTAATTCTGAATTAGGATAAGTATCAATATAACTTTGAAAAGCTGCTAGTGCTTTTTCGGTATCTTGTTGATCTAAACTATATTTAGGAGATGCTAAGTAATAACTTTTAGCAGCTAAAAATGCTGCCTCTTCAACTTTTGAACTCTCAGAGTAATTTGTAATAAATTTCGAAAAGTAATAAGAAGATAATGCATAGTCTTCTGTTTTATAATAGGAATCCGCTGTCATATATTGAATACGTTCCATTTGAGGTTTTCCGGCATAAGGACCAACTAATTTCTCAAATAGAGGAATTGCTTTTTTATAATCTCCTTTTTCATAAAGTTCAACTGCCATTTTATAACGATCGGCATTTTTACCTTTATTTAATACTTTATTGTACTCACCACATGAACTAAACAATATGACAAGCAATAAAGTAAATAGTAATTTATTCATTTTTTGCATCTGGCAAAATTAATATTTTAAAATGTATTATTAAAAATTATTTCATTTTCAATCAAAAAAAATAAAACACACAGTAACCTATGTAAACTATAGGAATTTCGACATTATTAAATTTTTAAATAAAAAAACTACTGTGCAGTGGTATTAGCAACTATCATTTTAACGTCATTATCAAAGAGATATAAACCACCTTTATCATCACCAATTAAGTTTATTTTATCTAAAATATTTCTTGCTAAAGCTTCTTCTTCAATTTGTTCTGAAACATACCATTGCAAAAAATTATGAGTTGCATAATCTTTTTCTGTCAATGTAATATCAACCAGATCATTTATTTTTTGAGAAACCATAACTTCATGATCAAATAAAGTTTGAAACATTTCTTTAAACGAACCAAAAGATACTGGTGGGGCAGCAAGCGCTGATACTATAGCGTGAGCACCTCTTTCGTTTACAAATTTAGCTAATTTTAGCATGTGCATTCTTTCTTCATCAGAATGTGCATACATAAAAGATGCAACTCCTTCAAAACCTTGAGTTTCAGCCCATGAAGCCATTGCAAGGTAAATTTGTGAAGATTCTGCTTCTATTTTTATTTGGTCATTTAAAGCTTGTTCTATTTTTTTTGATAACATAATATTTTTTTATTTTTTAAAACTGTCTACAAAGATATTAATTTTTTGCTGTAATTCAGTACTAACTGTTACTAAAGGTAGTCTAACAATATCTGAACAAATATTTAATTTATGCAGCATGGCTTTAATTCCTGTTGGGTTACCTTCTTCAAAAATTAAATCTATACTAGGCATTAATTTATAAAATAAATCAAATGCTTTTTGGGATTTCCCTGCCAATCCTAAATTAATGATTTGTGTAAATTCTTTTGGTAATGCCTGACCAATTACTGATATCACTCCTGCTCCACCTGCTAAAGTTAAAGGTAATGCCAATTTATCTTCACCAGAAATAATTAAGAAATTTTTAGGCTTATTTTTAATCAATTCTAGTATTTGTTCAAAATTTCCTGCTGCTTCTTTTATGGCTACAATATTATCAAAGTCACTGGCAAGTTGAATAACCGTTTCCGGAAGCATATTAGTTCCTGTTCGAGATGGTACATTATATAATACTATTGGTAATGGACTCGCTTCAGCTACAGCTTTAAAATGTTGATATACACCTTTTTGAGATGGCTTATTATAATATGGTGAAACAGATAAAATTGCTGTGAAATTAGATAAATCAGCGCTCTGCAATTCTTCAACAAGCGCTTGTGTATTATTACCTCCTATTCCAATAACCAAAGGTAATCTACCTTTATTAACTTCAATAATTTTATCTTTAACTTGTTGCTGTTCTTGTTTTGTTAAAGTTGATGTTTCACCTGTTGTACCTAACACAACAAGGTAATCCATATTGTTTTCGATTTGGTAATTTACCAAATTTTCTAATGCGTCAAAATCAATGGTATTGTTTGACGTAAATGGTGTGACAAGTGCTACACCTGTTCCTAATAATTGTTTCATTTTTTTAGAATTGAGAAAGTTCTATTTTTAATTAAGTAGGTTTAATATTTGCAAATATTTTATAATTTCTTTGTTAAACGTATCAATTTTATTTTCTGAAATATTTACCGACAAATTGTAAAAACTAGCATATTCGTTTTCAAAACTGATTTTTAATTTTGCTTTAGATTTATAAGCAATTACCTGGCTATAAATCGTTTCTTCAGCACAATAATTAATTAATAAATCGAATGAAGTACCTACAAAAATTTTAATATCTTCATCTTTAATTTTACCATACATTCCAAAAGAGTTTTCATAAAAATATTTATAGTTTTCTAGAGGCGTTTCATCATTTTTAATATCAAATAAAACAACTTTAATATTATTTTTGTCTATTCCTAAATCTTCACTTAGCCTCTTTGTGAAATCATAAGCTTTAAAAAGATTTGCTTCGGCTATAATGCCAACCGTACGAATTTGACTTGTTATATTATTTTCTAAATTACTTGTGTTTTTCTGTTGCTTTTTAATATATTTATAAGCTGTTTTAAATTTTAAATTTAATATCCCCATTTTTATTAATTATGTCAACAAAACTATATAAAATATCCATATTAATCATTGTTTTCGGAGTATTAAACACATTCTTTATTTCATGTAAAAAAAATAACATTGCCATAAAAAAAATTAAAGGAGAGCAAATAGAAGTTAATAAACATTTAAGTTCTGATTCATCCTACATAAATATTATTGAACCGTATAAAAAGAAATTACAACACAAAATAAATAAAGTACTATGTTATAATCCAGCAGCCTTATCTAGAGAAGAAAGTGACTTAGAAAGCTCATTAGGTAATATTTACGCTGATATTTGTTTTGAAAAAGCAAATAGTCTTTTCAATAATAAAACAGGTAAATCTATAGACTTTGCATTATTTAATTTTGGTGGAATTAGAAAAGTAATTCCGAAAGGAAATATTACCGTTAAAGACATATTTGAATTAATGCCTTTTGAAAACAAATTGGTAATTGTTAAACTAACAGGTACACAAACAAAAAAACTTTTTACCTATTTAGAAAAAAGAAAAGAAGCACACCCAATTTCGCAGCTAAAATTAGAAATGAAAAATGATAAACTGAGTAAAATTCTAATTCAGAATAAAACTTTTGATCCCTCAAAAGAGTATTATGTTTTGACTCACGATTATTTACAACATGGAGGTGATAACATGATTTTTTTTAAAGACCCCATCAATTTATTCAACACCGAATATAAAGTGAGAGATGCCATAATTGACTATTTAAGCAGTATCGATACTTTACAAACTAAATTAGATAATCGATTTATAAAAGTAGATTAAAATGAAAAGAAGAATTTTTATAAAACAAACTGTTGCAACTGGAGCTTTAATTGGTTTGGGAGGTATTGCTTTGACTTCGTGTAGCCAAAATAGCGAAAAACATATCACTATTTTACACACCAATGATGTACACAGCCATGTAGAACCATTTGGAATGAACCACCCCCAATACCCTAATCTTGGCGGAATTGCTCGTCGAGCTGCCTTAATTGAAAAAGTGAGATTAGAGAATCCAAACACCTTATTGTTAGATGCTGGTGATATTTTTCAAGGTACACCGTATTTTAATTTTTTTGGTGGCGAAGTCGAATTTAAGCTAATGAGTAAGCTACAATACGATGCAACAACCATAGGAAATCATGATTTTGATAATGGTGTTGATGGCTTAAATACACAATTACCACATGCTACTTTTGATTTTTTAATTGCCAATTATAATTTTAAAAATACCATTTTAGATGGCAAGACCAAGCCTTTTAAAATTTTTATAAAAGATGGTGTCAAAATTGGAGTTTTCGGAATAGGAATTGAGTTAAACGGACTTGTTGACCCATTACTTTTTAAAGAAACTAAATATTTAGACCCCGTTGAAATTGCTCAAGATATGAGTAGAATATTAAAAGAAGAACACCATTGCGATTTAGTTATTTGCTTATCCCATTTAGGATATTATTATAAACGAAACCCCGATAAGATATCCGATTTAAATTTAGCGAAATTAACCAAAAACATTGATTTAATTATTGGAGGTCATACCCATACTTTTTTACCCAAGCCTACCATAGTTAAAAATGTCGATAATGAAAATATGCTCATCAATCAAGTTGGAAAATGGGGGTTAAATGTTGGTAGAATTGATTTCTATTTTGATGACACAAAAAATATATCTGCAAAAGGAAAAAGTATAATTGTTTAAATCTTAAAAAGATAATTGAATTAGAATATGGTTGAACTTGCTGGAATAATTATTTTAGGAATAATAGCACAATGGTTTGCATGGAAATTTAAAATTCCCGCCATTTTGCCATTGATTCTTATTGGGTTATTTATTGGCCCTATATCAACATTAATTTCTGAAGATGGTAATAAATGGATTGAACCTGTTTGGAATGGCGAAATTGGTCTATTTCCTGGTGAGCGGTTGTTTAATTTTGTTTCTTTAGCTATTAGCCTCATTTTATTTGAAGGTGGGCTAACATTAAAAAAAGAAGAAATTAAAAATGTTGGCCCCGTTATTTATAAATTAATCACCCTTGGGTCGTTTATAACTTTTACAATTGCAGGTATTGCTGCGCATTTTATAATTGGTTTAAATTGGCCGTTATCCTTTTTATTTTCATCGCTTATTATTGTAACAGGACCTACTGTTATCACACCAATTTTAAGAAATTTAGCCATTAAAAAAGATCTTTCAACAATCTTGAAATGGGAAGGTATTTTGATTGATCCAATTGGAGCTTTGGCTGCAGTTTTAGTTTTTGAATTTATTAGTGTTGGTAATGATCACGGCACAAGGTATACCCAAGAAGCTCTTATAGAATTTGGAAAAATAATTATTATAGGTATATCTATTGGTTTTACTTCTGCTTATGCTTTTGCTATGGCTTTAAAACAAAAAATGGTTCCGCATTACCTACTAAATGTGGTTGTTTTAGCACTGGTTTTATTTGTATTTGTTCTTTCAGATTTATTTGCTAATGAAAGTGGTTTATTAGCTGTTGTAATTATGGGTATGGTTTTGGGTAATATGAAATTAGATGCATTAAAAGAAGTTTTTTACTTTAAAGAAACTATTAGTATTTTATTGATTTCTATCTTGTTTATTTTACTTTCGGCAAATATTAATCTAACAGATTTATATTTAATTTACAATTGGAATTCGCTAATCTTATTTGTAGTTGTTGTATTAATTGCTAGACCTATTGGAGTTTTTTTAAGTGCTTCAAATAGTGATTTACAACTAAACGAAAAACTATTTATTAGCTGGGTTGGCCCGCGTGGAATTGTAGCTGCAGGTATAGCCTCACTATTCGGTTTAAAACTAACAATGCAAGGGGTAGAAAACGCCAATTATATTACTCCTTTGGTATTTATGATAGTACTTGGTACAGTTTTGTTAAATGCTACAACAGCTCGTTTATTTGCTCGTATAACTAAAGTTCTTTTAATAAAATCTGAAGGTATTTTAATTGTTGGAGCTTCAGAACCAGCTAGACTAATAGCCACATATCTTAATAATAATAATCGCCGTGTAGTTTTAATTGACAGTAACCCAAAACATATCGAAAA
This sequence comes from Flavobacteriaceae bacterium, assembly GCA_030626795.1. GTDB lineage: Bacteria > Bacteroidota > Bacteroidia > Flavobacteriales > Flavobacteriaceae > Lutimonas. The sequence goes on along the minus strand of DAOUTI010000081.1, from coordinate 2,091 downwards.
TGCCAAAAAAAATAATTTAGAAGCGATTTCATGTGACATCTACTCCGATGATTTAATCGAAAATATTGAACTAAATGATGTTGGCTATTTAATGGCTTTAACAGGAAGTAACTCTATTAACGAATACGCCATAACAAAATTAAAAACCCATTTTGGAGAAGAAGGTGCATTTAGATTAATTAGTAAAGAAGAAATGAGAGATCCATCAAACAATCCAATTAATGGTTTGTTTTCTCAAACAGATGATTATATTAATATTAGTGAAGTAGTAAGAGATTATCCTAATATCAACGAAGTAAATATTAATTCAAAAGAACATTATTTAAAGCTTTTAAAAGCTACTAAAAATGAAATAAAAAGTATACCAATATTTATCCAATCAGATGATGGCGAAATACATATCATCCCATCCAATAGCGAAGAAATGGGTGTTGAGCAAGGATATAAAATGATGTATTTAGGAAAAAAATTAGACCTCTAACAATAAAAAACCAACTATCTGTAAACTTTATCGTTACAATAGTTGGTCTTGATAATTTATATTAAATTTCTTATATAAAGCTATATCTTTTTCATTTGTTGTTTTACCATTTTAATTTGATCGGTCAACATACCGTGTTTGTCTAATTTTTTAGCTTCAGCAATTAATAGGGTTGCTTCTCTTTTTCTGCGCTTTGTCATCGCAATACCTGCTAATTGTAATTTAGCCATGGCTTTATCATGATCCATTGACAAGCCTAAAGCCAATGCTTTTTTAAAGAACTTTCCTGCTTGTGTTAAATTGGTTTGCGATACTGTTATTCCTCTTAAAAAATTATAGTATCCTTCTTGTTTTTTAATTAATGCTCCTGACGGATTTTTAATTTTATCTAGCAATCTAGCTGTACCCTCCATATCTTGTTTTCTCAATTTTAAAAATGATAATAACAAAATTTCATTTTTAAAATATAGAAACACAAAAATTCCTGCCAACAATAAAATGGAAATACCATTTAAAATGTGACCTTTTGTAAACTCAAAAATAGCCCAAGCAGTAATTAAAACTGCTAATCCTAGTTTTATATTTTTATTAAACATAATCTTCTTTTTAATTGGAATGCAAATTTACATTTTTTATCCAATTTTTTTTATCAAATTGGTTTTCTTTCTAAGAATTAATTTAACTTTGAATAATCTTATTTATTAGTAATGATAATAATGATCAAAATAATTTATTTAAATATCTACCTAAATATCAAAAGCCCAATGCAATAGGCTTAATTTTTGTATTTTCTTTATTTTATCTCACTCTACTTTTTAATCAGTAAATCACATCATTTAACACTATTTAAACACTTAATTGTCATGGAATTACCATACGCAGAACCTTATAAAATTAAAATGGTTGAATCTATCAATAGATCAACACAAGAACAGCGCAAGCAATGGATTAAAGATGCACATTATAATTTATTCAACCTATCCTCCGATAAGGTTTTTATTGATTTATTAACCGATTCGGGTACTGGTGCAATGAGCGATCAACAATGGGCTGCTATGATGAGTGGTGATGAAAGTTATGCCGGCTCTCAATCTTTTTTAGAATTGAAAGCAACGGTACAAAAAATAACGGGTTTTAAATATTTTTTACCAACACATCAAGGAAGAGCTGCCGAAAATGTTTTGTTTTCTGCCACGGTTAAAGAAGGTGATATCATACCAGGTAACTCACATTTTGATACCACAAAGGGTCATATTGAGTTTAGAAAAGCAACTGCTATAGATTGTACCATTGATGAAGCTTTTGACACAACCATTCTGCATCCTTTTAAAGGAAATGTAAACCTTGAAAAATTAGAAACTGTTTTAAAAGAAAATCCTAAAGATAAAATTCCTTTTGTAATTCTAACTATTACCTGTAATAGTTCAGGTGGTCAGCCCGTATCTATGCAAAATATCAAAGATGTTTCTAAAATATGTAAATCTTATGGTATTCCATTATTTTTTGATTCTGCTCGATTTGCTGAAAATGCATACTTTATCAAACTACGTGAAGAGGCTTATATAAACAAAACCATTAAAGAAATTGCTAAAGAAGCTTTTTCGTATGGT
>DAOUTI010000059.1 GCA_030626795.1 Flavobacteriaceae bacterium | reverse complement strand
TAAATATTGGTCGCTTAATCTCATTAATGGGATTAAAAACTGATGATGTTGCAGGTGTTACTGTGAATAGATATTGTGCTTCTGGATTAGAAACAATAAGTATTGCTACTGCCAAAATCCAATCTGGAATGGCAGATTGTATCATAGCAGGAGGTGTTGAAAGCATGAGTTATATCCCTATGGGAGGATATCGTCCGGTACCAAATTATAAATCGGCTAGTGAAGGTCATGAAGATTATTATTGGGGAATGGGTCTAACTGCAGAAGCTGTTGCAAATCAATTTAATATTTCACGAGAAGATCAAGATGAGTTTTCATTTAACTCACACACAAAATCTTTAAAAGCAATTGATAACGGAACATTTAAAGATGATATTGTTCCTATTACCGTAGAAGAAATATTTTTAGATGCAAAAGATAAAAAACAAACCAAAGAATATATAATAGGTACCGACCAAGGTCCACGTAGAGGAACTTCAAAAGAAGCTCTAGCTAAACTTCGTCCAGTTTTTGCAAACAGAGGAAGCGTAACTGCTGGTAATTCATCACAAATGAGTGACGGAGCAGCATTTGTTCTTGTAATGAGTGAAGAAATGGTTAAAGAATTAAATATAGAGCCAATTGCAAGAATGGTTTCTTATGCTGCTGTTGGTGTTGAACCTAGAATTATGGGTATTGGCCCAGTAAAAGCAATTCCTAAAGCTCTTGAAAGAGCAGGTTTAAAACAAAATGATATCGATTTATTTGAATTAAACGAAGCTTTTGCATCACAATCACTTGCCGTTTTACGTGAATTAGATATCAACCAAGATATCGTAAATGTAAATGGTGGCGCAATTTCTTTAGGACACCCTCTTGGATGTACAGGAGCAAAATTATCGGTGCAATTATTTAATGAAATGCGACGTAGAAAAAATAAATATGGTGTTGTTACCATGTGCGTAGGTACAGGGCAAGGTGCTGCTAGTGTTTACGAGTTTTTAAAATAAAACAAAACTATCTTATTCAAATAAAAATAAATTATGCTTATTAGATTTCTCAAACAATAGGCCTAGTATTTAAAAAAAAATGACAATGAAAACAATTAAAGGAGGTGAATTTTTAATCAAAGAAGTTTTATATGAAGATATCTTCATTACTGAAGAATTTACTGAAGAGCATAAAATGATGAAAGAATCGGTTATAGAATTTATTGACCGAGAAGTATGGCCACATAAAGAAAGGTTTGAAAATAAAGATTATGCCTTAACAGAAAAGGTGATGCGACAAATTGGAGAAATGGGCTTCTTAGGAATTTCAATTCCTGAGGAATATGGAGGAATGGGAATGGGATTTGTTTCAACCATGCTGGTTACAGATTATATTTCGGCAGCTACCGGATCAATAGGTACAGCTTATGGTGCACACACTGGTATTGGAACCATGCCTATATTTCTTTACGGAACTAAAGAACAAAAACAAAAATATTTACCACAATTAACTTCTGGCGAAAAATTTGGTGCTTATTGTTTAACTGAACCTGAAGCTGGTAGTGATGCTAATTCTGGTAAAACTACAGCTACATTATCCGATGACGGTAAACACTATTTGATTAGTGGTCAAAAAATGTGGATTTCTAATGCTGGTTTTGCAGAAATATTTATCGTTTTTGCTAGAATTGAGGATGATAAAAACATTACTGCATTCATATTAGAATATGATAAAAATAATCCTAATGGGATTAAACTTGGTGAAGAAGAAGATAAATTAGGTATTAAATCATCCTCTACACGACAAGTATTTTTTACAGATACGAAAGTCCCAGTGGAGAACATGCTTTCTAAAAGAGACAAGGGTTTTAAAATTGCTTTAAACTCATTAAATGTAGGCAGAATAAAACTAGCTGCAGCATGTTTAGATGCAAGTAGAAGAATTATTACAGAATCGGTTAAGTATGCAAATGAGCGTATTCAATTTAAAACACCTATTGCGCAATTTGGTGCAATTCAATATAAATTGGCCGAAATGAGTGCACGTACTTTTGCCAGTGATGCAGGTTCATATCGTGCAGCAAAAGATATTCAAAATTATATTGACGCATTGTTAACTGAAGGAAAATCTCATCAAGAAGCTGAATTAGAAGCTTTTAGTGAATACGCCATTGAAGCTGCTATCTTAAAAGTTTATGCTTCTGAAACTTCTCAATATGTTTCTGATGAAGGAATTCAAATTTTTGGAGGTATGGGATTCTCAAAAGATACTCCAATGGAATCTGCATGGAGAGATGCTCGTATTACAAGAATTTACGAAGGTACCAACGAAATTAATAGATTACTTACCGTTGGTATGCTATTAAAAAAGGCATTTAAAGGCTCTATTGACTTAATAACTCCGGCAACAGAAGTTGGTAAAAGCCTAATGGGAATACCGTCGTTTGATACTCCAGATTACTCTGAATTATTATCAGAAGAAAAAGAAATGATTTCTAAATTGAAGAAAGCGTTTTTAATGATTTCTGGAAAAGCAGTACAAACTTATGGTATGGATTTAGACAATCACCAACAATTAATTTTAGCTGCTGCAGAAGTTTTGATTGAAATATATATGTCTGAAAGCGCAATCTTAAAAGCTGAAAAAATAGCAAAAATGACTTCTGAAAAAGAAGCTGAAACTCAAATAAAGTTAGCAAAATTGAGTTTATATAATTCAGTTAATATTATTAGTGAAAAAGGAAAAGAAGCAATTGTTTATTTTGCTGAAGGCGATGAGCAACGCATGATGCTTATGGGCTTAAAACGCTTTACTAAATATACAAATATCCCAAATGTTATTGCTTTACGTAAAGAAATTGCTGCAAAAGTAATTGACGAAAATAAATATTGTTTCTAATGTCTGGCTAACAATATTTAATAAAAAAATCCCGCTTAAGGCGGGATTTTTTTTATTAATACACTTTTATTTTACTCAGTTACAGCTCTATAGGCATTTACGCGGCCTTTACCATAAAATAAGCTATTGCCATTAGTGTCAATTTTATCAGCACTTTTTGTAAGCTGTTTAGCTACTTCATGCGGATCCATTTCACCACCATTTTTACCAATAATTAAAGCTGCTACACCTGCTACGTGCGGTGACATACTTGTTCCTGCAGACCATGACCAACCACCAGGGATAGTACTCATAACCATATCATACCACCAAAAATTATATGGAGAATCAAAATCTCCTCCTGGAGCTGCAATGTCTACTAAAGATCTTCCGTAGTTAGTATATGAAGCAGGTTCATCTAAATTAGTTGTTTGGTCAAATACCCAAGCAAAAGGGGCTGTTGCAGATACCGTAATAACATTATTCAAATCAGCTGGTAAGACGACCGTTGAGCCATTTCCATCTCCGTTCATAGCATCATTGCCTGCTGAAGTTATTATAGTTACCCCTTTTTTATAGGCGTAATTAATTGCTCTTTGCTGAGCATGAATAACTTCTTGTATACTCTTAGGTGAGTATCGTCCAATTAAATTACCTTCAGCATCATAAATTTTACCGTTTTTATTTCAAACAATAGTTAACTAAAAAAATAGTTTTATATTTGTTATGAAAATAGCTTAAAAATATTTGTAGATGTATTCCAAAATTGCCCTCTCTTTTTTGATGGTTTTCTTTTATGTGCAGTCACATGCACAAGAAGCAACCGAAATTTACTTGTTTGACATAGAAAAAACAGACAACACATTTATTATTAGTAATCCAATCAATATTTCAAATAATGAAGGCTATGATAATCAGCCCAGTTTTATCGAAGATGGCACAGCTATTTTATTCTCTTCATCCAGAAATGGTCAAACCGATATTGCTAGGTATGAAATTACAGATAATTATCGAACTTGGCTTACCAAAACAGATGCAAATGAATACTCTCCAGAAGCTTATCCAAATAAAAAAAAGTATTTTACCTGTGTAAGATTAGATAAAGATGGTAAGCAAGAGCTTTATAAGTATGCTTATAAAAAGAAAGAACCACAAGTTTTAATTCCCAATTTAAAAGTAGGTTACTATTTATGGTTTGATAAATACACCTTAGTAAGTTTTGTTTTAGGAGATATTGAAACACTACAAGTTTCTAATTTTAAACACAAAATAAAATACCCCATTCAAAGCAACATTGGTAGATCATTAAATAAAATTCCTACCGCCATTAGCAATGGTGAAAATTTAATGAGCTTTATAAGTAAAAGTCATAGTACACCCGAAATTTATGCTATTAACCCGGTTAACAGTGAAGAAAAGTATATTGCAGACGCTTTAGAAGAATCTGAAGATTTAACTTGGACACTTGACGGGACTATGTTAATGGGGAAAAACAATAAAATTTTTAAATTAAAACCTCAAGTAGACAAAGCATGGTCAACTATAAAAATTGAAAGTGATTTACCTATAAAAAATATTTCTCGCTTAGTTATTAGTCCAGATGGAACAAAAATTGCAGTTGTTGTTGGTGAATAATTAATTCATTATATCTTTTCAACATTTCAACTTTGCGCTTTACCGCTGTTTTTGTATTTTTGACTAAAATTATTTTTATGTTAAAAGCAGGTGTTTTGGGTGCTGGTCACTTAGGTAAAATTCATTTAAAATTATTAAATCAATCTTCAAAATATGAGTTAGTTGGATTTTATGATCCTATTAAAGAAAATGCATTAAAAGTTGCCAAAGAATTTGGTTACAAAATTTTTGATACCGTTGAAGAATTGATTGACGCTGTTGATGTAATTGATATTGTTACACCAACTTTAAACCACTTTAATTGTGCAAAATCTGCAATTAAAAAAGGAAAGCATATTTTTATTGAAAAACCTATTACCAAAACGGTAGCAGAAGCAGAAGAATTACGAAATTTAGTAAAAACTCACAATGTTCGAGGTCAAGTTGGTCATGTTGAGCGTTTTAACCCTGCATTTACAGCTGTTAAAGATAAGATTGAAAGTCCAATGTTTATTGAGTGCCACCGTCTAGCGGAATTTAATCCTCGAGGTACAGACGTTCCTGTTGTGTTAGATTTGATGATTCACGATATTGATATTATTTTAAGTGTTGTTAACTCAAAAGTTAAAAAAATAAACGCAAGTGGCGTTTCGGTTATTAGTGAAACTCCAGATATTGCTAATGCAAGAATAGAATTCGAAAATGGTTGTGTTGCTAATTTAACGGCCAGTAGAATATCAATGAAAAATATGCGTAAATCAAGATTTTTTCAAAAGGATGCCTATATTTCTGTTGACTTTTTAGATAAAAAAAGTGAGGTAGTAAAAATGAAAGATGTTCCTAAAAACCCCGATGAATTTGCTATGATCTTGCAAAATGCCGAAGGTGTTAAAAAGCAAATCTATTTTGAAAATCCTAAAATTGAACAAAACAATGCCATTTTAGACGAATTAGAATCTTTTGCCGATGCAATTAATAATAATACAACTCCAATTGTTTCTTTATATCAAGGTACTGAAGCTCTAAGAGTTGCACAACAAATAATTGATAATTTCTAAAATCACATATTTAAATTATATATAATCAGATGAAAAATATAGCAGTTATAGGTGCTGGAACCATGGGAAATGGTATAGCTCACGTCTTTGCCCAAAAAGGATTTAATGTAAATATTATTGATGTTTCGCAAAATGCTTTGGATAAAGGCTTGGTAACTATTACAAAAAATTTAGACCGGTTAGTAGTCAAAGAAAAAATTACCCAAGAAATAAAGCAGAATACTTTACAGAATATCTCAACATTTACTTCTATTTCTGAAGGAGTTAAAAATATGGATTTGGTAGTCGAAGCGGCTACTGAAAATATAGATTTAAAACTTAAAATTTTTAAACAAATTGATAAAGAAGCTCCTAAAAATGCGATTTTAGCAAGTAACACCTCTTCAATTTCTATTACAAAAATTGCATCTGTTACATCTAGACCTGATAAAGTTATTGGTATGCATTTTATGAACCCAGTACCTATTATGAAATTGGTTGAAATTATTCGAGGATACTCTACAAGTAATGAGGTTACCAAAACAATAATGGATTTATCTGAAAAACTTGGAAAAACACCTGTAGAAGTGAATGATTATCCTGGTTTTATAGCCAATAGAATATTGATGCCCATGCTAAATGAAGCGATTTATTCTTTATACGAAGGAGTTGCAGGAGTTTTTGAAATTGACACGGTTATGAAATTAGGTATGGCTCACCCAATGGGACCTTTACAGTTAGCTGATTTTATTGGACTTGACGTATGTTTATCCATTTTAAATGTATTACATGATGGTTTTGGAAATCCTAAATATGCGCCCTGTCCATTATTAGTAAATATGGTTGCCGCAGGTAAAATGGGAATTAAATCTGGCGAAGGTTTTTATGATTATACTGAAAGCAGAAAAGCGGTAAACATAGCAAAGCAATTCCTTTAAAAAATTAATACTGTTTACAAATCTGATTCTATGAGGTATTCTATTTACTTTGTTTTGATTTCTTTTTTTATTTTTACGGGATGTGCTTCGAAGAAAAACACATCTACACAAAAAAGAAATTCTGTTTTTTCAACAGAAGAAACAAAATTAATTCTTTCTGGCAAAGAGGATCAGCCCATGCGTGTTTTATTGATAACCAACCCTACAGATTCTCTTATTTTGCGTTCAAAAAGCAAAAATTTTGTTGTTAGAGAAAATGATAAGTTATTGCAAAGTTTTACAAATAGGCTATACCAAACGGTAACAGATAGTGCAAACAGAGGTGTTGGAATTGCTGCCCCACAAGTAGGTATTCTTAAAAATATAATCTGGATCCAACGTTTTGATAAAGAAAATGAACCCTTTGAAGTATACTACAACCCAACGATTACAAAGTATTCTAATCTAAAACAAGATGTTTTGGAAGGTTGTTTGTCTATTCCTAAAATTCGTAAAACTACACACTACCGTTCTTATGCCATTTTACTACAATATGATGATAAAAAAGGACAGCATAAATGTGAAATGATCGAGGCTTTTACTGCTGTAATTTTTCAACATGAAATTGATCATTTAAATGGCATTTTATTCACAGATCATTTAGATCAGGAAACAAAAGAATCTACAAATCACAAACTTGAATAGTTTATGATTACATAAAAAAAGCCCCAAACGGGGCTTTTTTTATTTTTATAACCATCTTAAAAAATAGTCCATCAAATCTTCTTTTAATTCGTAGTGCAATTTGATATACGTTTTCATATCATCTTTTAATGAAGTTTGTTGATTTCTTAATCTACCATCAATTTCTTCACCAATGTCTGATGTTTCGATAATTCGCCTTTTCATTCTAATTCTTTGTAGCATCTTGCCAATAATTTCTTTTTCATGAATTATTTTATTTTGAAAACCTTCCAAAGGTGCCATTGCATCAATACCTAGACCTCTAATAGCAATGTCTTCTAATTTTTTTTCAAATTTTTCTAATTCATTCAAATGAAATTTTAACTCTTTTTTCCAAACTTTCAAATTGAACTTTAAATCGCTTAAATAAACTAACTTTATCTCCATATCTAAAAAAGTATTTTAATTAATAACACTATAAATTTCATCAAAAAAATTGAATTAACCATTGATAAATATCATTTTTTTTAAAGAAATAAAAAAAACCTCACAAATGTGAGGTTTTTAAAAAAAGTTTAATTAATTTTCTTCTTTATCTTTTTCTTTTTTAGAAGTTTTATTCCAAATTTTAATTTCATTATCTGCAGTTAAACCTGAATCAATCTCAACATTGATACCATCAGAGATACCTAACTTAATATCTTTTCGTTCAAACTCTTGGTCGCCAGTTTTAATTTCTACATATGGTTTCTCTGTTTTTTTGTCGAATTGTAATAAGGATTCTTTAATAGATAATACGCTGTCCTTTTGTTCTAAAACAATATCCGCATTAGCGCTATAACCTGCTCTAACAAAATAATCTTTATCTAATATAACATCTGCTTTAATTTTAAATTGAACAGCACCACTTTCTTCTGTACCTTTTGGAGCAATAAAAGTTAACTTAGCTGGAAATTTTTTATCATCAATGGCACCTAAACCAACTTCAATATCAATACCTACAACTAATTTACCAACTTCAGCTTCATCAACTTTACCTTCAAATATCATTTTACTCATATCGGCAATAGATGCTATCGTTGTACCTGCATTAAAATTATTACTTTGAATAACTTGATAACCTTCCTTTACAGGAATTTCTAAAATCATGCCTGATGTTGTTGCTCTAATGTTTGTGTTTGCAGAACCACCTGAACCTGTATACCCTCTTCTAATAATTTGATAATCGTTTTGAGCATTTTTTACATCTTGTTTTGCTTGATCATAAGCTAGTTCTAAATTTTCAAATTCTTTTCTTGATATTACGCCGCTTTCATATAGTTTTTTATTTCTGCCGTAAACTATTTTAGAATTGTTTAGTTGCAATTGGGCCTTACTCACTCTACCTTGAGCACCAGTTAAAGCTTGTTCATTGGGTACAACTCTTACTTTTGCGATTAAATCTCCTTTTTCAACCTCGGCTCCTTCTTCAACAAATATTTTGTCAATAATACCAGATATTTGAGGTTTTATTTCTACTTCTTCTAAAGGAACAACTTTTCCTGTGGCAACAGTTTTTCTAACAATATTTGTTTTGAAAGGTTTTTCGGTTTCAAACTCTACTGGTGATTTACTGTTTTTCTTTCCAAACCAAATTAAAACAGCTACTAATGCTACAGCTATACCACCAAAAATTAACTTTTTTTTCATTATTACAATATTTATTCTAGTTGATTATTATTTATTCGTCTCTTAATGCTTCAATCGGTTTGATACTTGTTGCTATTTGCGCTGGTATTAAGCCAATTAAAGTTCCTAATACAACAATGGTTGTAAATGCTATTAAAATAACAGGTATGTCAACCGTTGGGTTGACTAATGCCGCGTCTTCTCCGCTTCCAAAGAATTTATCAATGAGCATCAAAACAACACCTCCTGCAATAATGCCTAAAGCTCCTGCTAATGTTGTTAAGAAAACAGATTCTAAGATAATATGGCGTTTGATTTCCCATGGTTTTGCTCCCAATGCTCTTCTAATTCCAATTTCTTTAGTTCTTTCTTTTACCGTTATTAATAAAATATTACCAATTGCAAAAACACCTGCAATTAAGGTTGCTATACCAACAAACCATGTTAAAAATTGCATTCCGGTAAGAAAACCTGTTATTTTTTTGATTTCTTTGGCTAAATTAAAACTTCCGAAAGCCCTACCGTCATCAGGATGTACTTTATGCAAATTTTTAAGCATTAGTTTTATATCTGCTTCCATTTGTTTGATATCCACATCAGGTTTACCTGTAACCATCATCCAACCAATGTTATTACCTCTATTATATACTTGTCTAAAAGTTGAAAAAGGGATATGAATACCTCCTCCTGGTCCCATTTGCATTTTATTTTTGTACAAACCTACTACCTTGTAGTTGACATCGTTAATTTTAATATATTCACCTATTGGGTACTCGTCTTTATCAAATAATTGTTTATACGTATCTTCTTCAAGTACACAAATTTTCTTCTTTTCATCAATATCACTTTGATTAATCCATCTACCATAAATCAATCGTTTTTTTTCAACTTTATCTAACAAAGGGTAATCTCCAAAAACTCCTAATGTTGTTGATTTAAATTTATGAACAAGTTTACTTTGTGTTTGGTATCTTGGAACTACAAACTCAATTCCTTTTATCTCTGAACGCACATATTCAACATCAGACATTTTTAAAGTGATTCGCTTTCCTTCTTGAAAACCTTTAAATGGTTTACTTGTAGATTGCCCCCAAATAAAAACACTATTGGTTGCGAAATTTCCAAATAATTTATTAAAATTATTTTCCATTCCTCTAGCTGCGCCTAACAAAACAACCAATAAAAATATACCCCACATTACTCCTACTACAGTAATACCTGTACGGACTTTATTTTTACTAATACCGTCAAAAATTTCTTGCCAAGTATCTCTATCAAAAATAAAACTCTTCATATTTAGTCGTCGTTTAAAGCTTCAATTGGTTTAATTCGTGCAGCTTTTGTTGCTGGTATATAACCTGCTATGGTGCCTGCAATAACCAAAATAATAGTTGCTCCTACTACTACATAAGTTTCAACACTTGGGTTAATAATGAAATACTCTTCTAAACTATCACCTATAAATTTTAAAATGGTTGTACCTATTAATAAACCTACATATCCAGCTAGAGTTGTAATAAAAATAGATTCTAACATGATCATACCAATAATTGAATTTGGTGTTGCTCCAAGGGCTTTTCTTATACCCAATTCTTTAGTTCTTTCTCTAACGATATACACCATGATATTACTAATACCGATTACACCTGCAATTAAAGTTCCAATACCTATAAATAATATGATTATGTTTAAAACCATCATCATCATGGATACTTGCTTGTTACCTTCAGCATAATTATTTACACGAATTGCGCCTTGATCTCTTGGGTCAACACTGTGTTTTTCTTTTAATGTTTTACCCAGTTGATTACCAAACATAATGGCTTCATCAACGCTTAATTTTGGGTCATAAGTTATTCCAAAGTCACCCAATTCATCATTATTGCCATATAATCTTTGCACTGTTGTAAATGGGCCGTAAATAAATCTTTCATCTCCATCACCTCCTGGATCTGAAAAAGTTCCAATAACTTTATAAGAGATACCACCTAAATTAATTTCTTTACCTAAAGCACTTAATTGTCCAAATAAATCTTGTTCAACCAATCTACCAATAGCAATAACTTTTGATCTTTTTTTAAGGTCGAGCATATTTAAAAATCTACCGCTTTCTATTTCTGCAGATTCTAACGTTAAATAATTAGGGTAAACAGCTCTAAATGTATAGTTGTTTTGCTCTCCTTTATAAATTGCTTGTACATTATTTCTTTGAATTCTCGGACTGATAGTTTGCATTTTATCGCCATACTTTTCTACCAAAAATTTATAATCATCATTTTTAAATTGGATTCTTCTACCACTTTGCAGTCCTTTAAAAGGTTTTGTTGTTTTACCTGTCCATATATAAATAGAAAGCATCGAGTCTTTTGCAAATTCTCTTTCAAAAGTGTTTTTTAAACCATTACCAATACCAAATAATAAGGTAAACAGCAATATGGCAAAAGCTATGGTAAAACCAGATAGAGCAGTACGTAATTTATTTTTACGTATTGTTTGAAAAATTTCAATCCAACGATCTAAATTAAACATAATTATGCTTTTACTTTTTTATTAACCAACTCATCGCTAATAATAACGCCATCTTTTAAACGCACAATTCTATCCGTTTGATTGGCAATATCTTCTTCGTGTGTAATTACAAAAACGGTCATTCCTTCCCTGTTAATTTCTTTAAGTAGTTCCATCACCGAATCTGACGTTGATGAATCTAAAGCTCCTGTTGGCTCATCGGCTAAAACCACTTTAGGTTGTGTAACTAGGGCTCTTGCGATGGCAACTCTTTGTTTTTGACCACCAGAAAGTTCACTAGGTAAATGATTAGCCCAATCTTTTAAACCAACTTTATCTAAATATTCAAGAGCAATTTTTTGTCTTTCTTTTCTACCAACACCTTTATAATACAACGGTAATGCAACGTTTTCCAATGCATTTTTATAAGTAATTAGATTAAATGACTGGAAAACAAATCCTAAAAATTTATTTCTTAATACAGCTGCTTTCTTTTCATCTAATTTTTCAATTAATTGACCATTTAAATGATAAGTACCTTCATCGTGTTCATCTAATAAACCCACTATATTTAATAATGTTGATTTACCAGAACCTGAAGATCCCATTATAGAAACAAACTCTCCTTTTTTTATGTATAAATCTAGCCCTTTTAATACATGCAATGATTCTTTCCCCATAGGGTAAGATTTATGAAGATTTTTAAGTTTAATCATTTGAATTAATATTTTTTAAAACAATTTTTATATTACCGAAAGCTTTTTAAAAGTGTTTACTTAATTTTGCTTTGTGACTGATACTAAAAATAAATCGATTATTCTTTTTGATGGAATATGCAATCTGTGTAATTCTTCAGTACAATTTATTTTAAAACACGATCATAAAAAACAATTTTTATTTGCTTCACTACAATCAGACGCCGCTACAAAACTTTTGTTACAATTAAATTCTAAAAATAATAAATTAAGTTCTATCCTATTAATTGAAGACAATAAAATCTATAATAAATCAACTGCAGCATTACGAATTTCAAGAGAGTTAACCCCTCTGTGGAATTGGTTTTATATATTGATAATTATACCTACAAAACTCCGTGATTTTATTTATGATATTATTGCCAAAAACAGATATAAATGGTTTGGCAAAAGAGATACATGCCTTGTAGACAATACCAAATACAAAAAAAGGTTTATCACAAATGGATAAACCTTTCTCAAAATAATTATTCCCCCTTTTTTTATTTAATTTTTGAAGTGAATTTTAATATATTAAAAATGAAAACAAACAGTGGATAAAAAACACTTCTAAAATTAAATTTTTGATATTAAACTTTCTTCTGTATATAATGGCACTTTAACTCTTGTTTTTGCCCATGCCAACACCATTTGCGAACCATAGCTTTTCGTTTTAAAAGCAATTGAAAAATTATTTAACATGGCACCTTTACTTGCTGGAACTTCAATTTTTGCAATATTATATTTTGGATTATAAAAAAATGCACCATAAGAATCTGTTTTCCCGTTTAAAATAATTGTCCAATAATTTTCATTCGGAATTGTATATAAAACATAAGTACCTGCTTTTACAAATTTATTACCAAACATTACATCTGTGTAAAATTTGATTTCAGTTGCTTCATTACTTCCTGTTCTCCAAATTTCTCCAAAAGGAATTTGTGTACCAAAAACAACTTCATCACTAGCATTTGGTCTTCCATAAATTACTTTTATCTGTGGAGTTCCTTTTTTGCCCATCCTTTGGTAAACAATATCATGTGGACTTTTATCTAAGTCATTAAAACATTGTGCATTAATATTAGTATTAAATAGTGCAACTGTTGTAATTGCCATTATTAACGTATATATTTTTATCTTTTTCATTGTTTTATTTTTTTTAGGTTTGATTAGCTGGATGTTCAAATAATATTTGATCAATCTGTTTTAATTTGAAAAATCGTAAAGAAAGGCTTGATTAGTTAATTACCTTAATTGATTCTCCATTTTTATTAGAAATTGTAATGTCAGATGTGATTACAAAATCGGATGTATAAACTTTTAAAGTATAGTTTCCATCTTCTAATTTAGATTTATCAATATCACAAATTTTACCTCTATTTTTAGATCTGTGAACCAATTCATGATTGGCAAGTTCTAAAATTTCATATTTATAAAAATTATCAGCCGATGTTAATTTTAAAACATTAGAATTTGAACTCTCGATAATAGTTATTGCTTCGTCTCCATTAGGAAATGTAGTAACATATTTAGTGACTTTTTCTGGTTGATCAACTATTGTTGCTTGTGCAAATCCAGTTAAACTGATTAAAGTAATGGCGATTATTAATATGGTATTTTTCATAGTGTTATTTTTTTAAGTGTTTTTTTT
>DAOUTI010000177.1 GCA_030626795.1 Flavobacteriaceae bacterium | reverse complement strand
TTTGCCAACAACTTAAAACCAATAACTACTTGGTTGTATTACCTTTTAAAAAATATGCCTCCAATACCCGTTACTTTTTTCATTATTCAAGTTTTGTTTTGATTTGAATATTTAAAGCAACTTCGCTCCAAGTTTTACTAATACCATCGGCAGCTTTATGTTTATCATTACAAACTTTATTTAAGACATCAATTGCTGCTTGAGCTTGCCAATTATCAAGATTCATAATGGCGTTAATATGGATGTTTTCTCCATGAATTTCATAAGTAAAAGGCATATCTTTGGATAAGCCATTCATGGTTAAATTAATTATACCATTACCATTTTCTTTAGTGATTATCTTACCTTTAAGATGTAAGGTGTTTTTCATGACACCAAAAAAGAAGGTTGTCAATTTATAATCTCTAATGCTGTCATTACTAAAAATACTTGAAACAGGTATTTTAAATTCTAGGTTATTAATCACTTCTGCCGGGTTTGCAGTTCGTATTTTATTAATAATACTAACCTTTTTAAAAATACCTTTTACAGGAATTTTTTCGGTGGTTTTATATGCTGTCCAGTTTATAACAGAGTTATTTGTATCCACTATATAATTTTTTGTATCAACAGTTTTTTTAGAGGATACTTCTTTTTCTTTTTTACAAGAAGTATTAAAAATCAATAATAGGATTATAGAAAAACTAAATAATTTTTTCATTATAATAGATTTAAGTGTTAGTATTAAAATTTTTGATTTGTGTATTCTTCAACCAAATCAATATACTTTTGTTTGGCTTCAGCAATGGTAATATTGCCTATCTGAAAATAAGCATTTAATTTAAAGGCATTTCTAACAATATTATTTCCAGAAGGAGGAATTATTGTTTTATCGCTTGTGGCATGTTTATAATAGGCATAAAATTTAAGCATTACATCGGGTGGTAATTTTTTTGTCATTGCCGAAGCAATTTCAAATGCTTTATCAAATTTCTTGTCTAAATCGGTCATTAAAGTTTAGCAATTATTGTTTCTCCACCTTTAGTTTTTTGATTGAGTTTTACTTCAATTTTCATATCCAAAGGTACAAATATATCTATTCTTGAGCCAAATTTAATAAACCCCGCATCAGTTCCTTGTTCAACAACATGATTTACTTTGGCATAGTTTACAATTCGTTTAGCAACTGCACCAGCAATTTGACGGTATAAAATTTCGCCTAATTTTTTATTTTCGATTACAATGGTTGTGCGTTCGTTTTCTTCAGAGGATTTAGGGTGCCATGCAACCAAAAATTTACCAGGATGGTATTTACTATAAATTACTTTACCGCCAATAGGATATCTGGTAACATGAACATTTAGTGGTGACATAAAGATAGAAATTTGTCTTCTTTTGTCTTTAAAGTATTCTTTTTCAACAACTTCTTCAAGAACTACAACTTTACCATCCGCCGGAGCGATAATATAATTGTCGTCGATTTGCGTGTTCCTTTTTGGATTTCTAAAAAATTGGAGTACGAGTATAAAAAATATTAAAAATGAAATCATTAATATTTTTTGTAACCAATAATTTGGAATAAAATTTTCAATCAATAAAATAGATAAAACTAAAATTAAAGCTGAAAAAAAAATAATTTTAAAACCTTCTTTGTGAAACATTATGTTGTTAAATATAAATAAATATAAATAAATGGGATTGCAAAGATAATACTATCTAATCTATCTAAAAAACCGCCGTGACCCGGTATAAAATTACTGCTGTCTTTAACATGGGCTTGGCGTTTAAACATAGATTCAATCAAATCGCCTAAAACACCAAAAATACTAACTAAAATTGCAATTGTAAACCATTGAATAGGTTGTATGCTTAAGTAATATTTAGATACAATAAAACCGGCAATAAAAGTAAATAAAAAGCCGCCTAAAAACCCTTCTATGGTTTTGTTTGGTGAAACTCTTTCTATTAGTTTATGCTTTCCAAAGTTTTTTCCGATAAGGAAAGCAAATACATCATTACTCCAAATTAAGATAAAAATCCCCAAAATGATTGATGTGTCAAAGGTTTGATCAAAATTTAAATATGGTATTTTAACCAATAAAGAAAAGGGTATTATTATATAAATTAGAGATAAAAAAATTCGTCCTAAATATTGAATTGCAATTTTTCTAGAAGAAACTAATGCTGTGATTAGTGTGAAATATACTGCTAGTACAAAGATTGAAGTAATTATTTTTTGTGATAAATCGCTTTCAACAATAATTAAGTTATTATTAGAAACTATAGCAAGTGCGTAAGATGTTACTGCTAAGATATATGGATAAATACTTTTTAATTCAATGATTCTTAAGAATTCGTAAAGACAAAAAAGTAAAAAAATAAAGAATAGACTATAAAAATAAATAGGTCCTAAGATTGTAGAAAACACAACGAAAGCTAGATAAATAAAACCGAAAATTATTCGTTTAGTAAGGTTGTTCATGAATTATAAGTCTTCTAGTAAAAGCAAATATAAGGTTTTGGTATTGGTATTACCATAAGTCATAAAATCGGTATCTGTTTTATCTATGGTAAAGTCTTTTATTGAACTAATAATTGTGGGCGAATTTTTTTCGGATCTATTTCTAATTCCTGAAATACCTTCGCGTGTATCATTAACTATTTGACTTGTTTTTGCAAAAACAATAAAGTTATTGGGTAAATCTTTTAGTTTTTTATCTTTCAATTGTTTTGAAGAAAACATGATACTACCATCATTAGAAATTAATGATTCACAACTTGTTAAAAAAGGAAGTTTTGAAATAATTTTATTGGTTTTGGCACTTTTTATTGTAGTCAATAAACGATCTAATTCATTATTAAAACTAATAACATTATTCCATTGGTTTTCTTGTAGAATTTGAATTAAATTTGTTTCAGCTTCCTTTAAGTCAGAACAATACAGAAATTTACCACCATTGTGAATGAATTTCTGAACAAATTTATCATCAATAGAAATAGCATTGTCAGAATCGAAAATATTTTCTTCTTCTTTTTGAGAAGCTTTGAATTTATTTTCAAAAAACTTTTTTAAAAAATTCATAAATAAAAATGTATTAAGTCAAAAGTACGAAAACGCTTTGATTATTTTGAAATTTCTTTAGAAATTTCATTAGCAGAATCTTCATTTTTTTTAGCTTCATTTTTACTTTGTTCAATTGGAATTTCTTTTTCAAAAGGTCTTTCTCCAAATATTTTTATCAAATCTTTTTCAAAAATAACTTCTTTTTCAATTAAAACTTCTGCAAGTTTAATTAAATCTTCTTTATGTTCTATAAGAAGGTTAATTGCTCTTTCGTATTGGATTTCTATAATTTTAGAAATTTCTTTATCAATAATTTGGGCAGTATGCTCGCTATAAGGCTTTGTAAAATTGTAATCGCCTTGACCACTAGAATCGTAATAAGTTATGTTACCTATTTTATCATTTAAGCCATAAATGCTAACAATGGCTCTTGCTTGACGAGTAACTTTTTCTAAGTCATTTAATGCTCCGGTAGATATTCTGTTAAACATTACTTTTTCAGCAGCTCTACCACCTAAAGTAGCACACATTTCATCTAACATTTGCTCCGTTTCAACAATTTGTCTTTCTTCAGGCAAATACCATGCAGCACCTAATGATTTCCCTCTAGGTACAATAGTTACCTTGACTAGTGGAGCAGCATGTTCTAACATCCAACTAACCGTTGCATGACCAGCTTCATGATAAGCTATAGTCTTTCTTTCTTTAGGAGTAATGATTTTATTTTTCTTTTCTAACCCGCCAATAATTCTATCAACAGCATCTAAAAAGTCTACATGATATACTTTCTTTTTACTTTTACGGGCAGCTATTAATGCAGATTCATTACAAACATTTGCAATATCGGCTCCTGAAAAACCAGGTGTTTGTTTAGATAAAAATTCGATATTAACATCATCGGCTAATTTCAAAGGCTTGATATGTACTTCAAAAATTTCTTTACGTTCATTTTTATCTGGTAAATCAACATATATCTGACGATCAAATCTACCAGCACGCATTAAAGCTTTGTCTAAAACATCAGCTCGGTTTGTTGCCCCAATAACAATAACATTGGTATCCGTACCAAATCCATCCATTTCGGTTAGAAGTTGATTTAGAGTATTTTCTCTTTCATCGTTACCACCAGTCATACTATTTTTTCCTCTTGCTCTACCAATGGCATCAATCTCATCAATAAAAATAATTGATGGTGATTTTGCTGCAGCTTGTTTAAATAAATCACGAACTCTTGAAGCACCTACACCAACAAACATTTCTACAAAATCAGATCCTGAAAGTGAAAAGAATGGTACTTCGGCTTCACCAGCAACTGCCTTTGCTAATAAAGTTTTACCAGTACCAGGAGGTCCAACCAATAAGGCTCCCTTAGGAATTTTACCTCCCAATGCAGTATATTTATCAGGATTTTTTAAGAAGTCAACAATTTCTTGAACTTCTTCTTTTGCGCCTTCTAAACCAGCAACATCTTTAAATGAAGTTTTTACCTTTGTGTTTTGGTCAAATACTTTTGCTTTGGATTTTCCAATGTTGAAAATTTGACTTCCAGCTCCACCGCCAGCTCCACCGCCAGACATGCGACGCATAAAAAATATCCAAAGACCAATAATAAATATAAATGGCAACCAAACTAAAAATGAATCTAGAAAGCTAGTTCGAGTATCATTTTTCCAATCCAGATCTAAATTGCTTTCAGTTTTAGCTTTTTCTAATGAGTTTTCAAAATTTTGCAAATCACCAAAATCATAAAGGTAAATTGCAGCACCTTGATTTAAAAAAGAACTATTTTTATTTTTTTTATACTTTTCTTTATCTAAAGCTTCTTTTTTAATAGTTAATTGAGCAACATCCGAATTGATAATAACGATATTTTCAATATCATTATCATTCAAAATTGCAAGAAATTCATTTTGAGATAATTTGTTGTTTGTTAGTTCGGTACTGTTTAGAAGTTGGTATCCAATTAACAAAGCAAAAATAATTCCGTAAATCCAATAAAAATTGAATTTGAAATTAAATTGTTTAAATGGATTGTTATTAT
>DAOUTI010000041.1 GCA_030626795.1 Flavobacteriaceae bacterium | reverse complement strand
TTAAACGACTTTGGATTTCTTCACTAACATCTGAAGCAATTAAAGAAGGCTTTGCAAACTTAAAGCCTTCAAATCAATACGATAACCTTTATTATGCTGGCTTTTCAAGAGCGATTGGCGATTGGTTATTGGGTATGAATGCCACAAGGTTATATACGGTAAAACATGGTGGTTATAAACAAGTTCTATCTGTTGGTAGGGTACAAACCCCTACTCTAGCTATGTTGGTTAATCGCTTTAAGGAAATTCAAAATTTTAAAGCCCAACCCTATTGGGAATTGCAAACATGGTATAGAAAAATACTTTTCAACTGTGAAGAAGGGAGATTTTTAAAGAAAGAAGATGGCTTAGCTTTTGCTGAAAAAGTAAAAAAAAGTGATTTTGAAATCGTTTCTGTTACAAAAAAAGAAGGTAAAGAATATGCTCCAAAATTATTTGATTTAACAGGTTTGCAAGTTTATTGCAATACTAAGTTTGGTTTTACTGCAGATGAAACACTAAAAATTGTTCAAAAATTGTACGAACAAAAAGTAGTAACCTATCCAAGAGTGGATACCACTTTTTTACCAAATGATGTTTATCCTAAAATTAGCGGAATACTATCAAAGTTAAATAGTTATAATCATCTAACTAAATTGTTACTTCATAAAAAGATAAGAAAATCAACCAAGGTCTTTAATGATAAAAAAGTAACCGATCACCATGCCATTATTCCAACAGGAGTACAAATCAAACTGCAATATAACCAACAGCAAGTTTACGATATTATTACTCGAAGATTTATTGCTGTTTTTTATGACGACTGTAAAGTAGCAAATACAACTGTAATAGGAAAAGCGGATACCGTTACTTTTAAAACGACTGGTAAAGAGATTTTAGAAAAAGGATGGCATGTTGTTTTTGATACCTCGGCTACAAGTGGCTCAAATACCAAAAAAGAAGAAAAAGGAATATTGCCAGCATTTGTAAAAGGAGAAAAAGGGGCTCATGAACCTTCATTTTTAGAAAAAGAAACCAAAGCACCAAAATATTACACAGATGCCACCCTATTAAGAGCTATGGAAACAGCTGGTAAACAGGTAGATGATGATGAGATGCGTGAATTAATGAAAGATAATGGAATTGGCAGACCATCTACTCGTGCCAATATTATTGAAACACTTTTTAAGAGAAAATATATTGTAAGAAAAAAGAAACAAATTTTACCTACAGAAACTGGTGTAAAATTAATTGATACCATTCAAAATGACTTGTTAAAATCGGCTGAACTTACTGGGCGTTGGGAAAAACAATTGAAAGAAATTGAAAAAGGTAACTTTAATGCAGGTACTTTTATTAATAATATGAAAAAAATGGTTGATCTTTTGGTTTATGAAGTGCGAACCGAAAAGAACCGTGCTAATATCTCTCATATTACTTCTAAAAAGGATAAGATTTCCGTTATTACGGAAAAATCAAAAGGTATTACTCATGAAAAATGCCCCAAATGTAAAAAAGGAAATATTTTAAAAGGAAAATCAGCTTATGGCTGCAGTAGCTACAAAAATGGTTGTGATTTCAGACTTCCTTTTAAGTTTATGGATAAAAAAATATCTGATAATCAATTTATTAGATTGTTACAAAAAGGATGTACTGTAAATTTAAAAGGATTTCAATCTAAAAATGGTTTTTCCGAAGGTTTAATCCGTTTTGATGATAAATTTGAATTGGTTTTAGAAGAAAAAAAGGTTTCCGCTGATGCAGGAATAACAACTCATGTTCCTGATCAAATAGATTGTCCTAAATGCAAAAAAGGAACAGTAATAAAAGGGAAAACGGCCTATGGATGTAGCGATTATAAAAATGGTTGTGCATTTGTTTTTAGTTTTGATAAGATTAGACAATTAGCCCATGGTAAAGAATTAACAAAAGCATTGGTTTACTCAATTCTAAATGGAAAATCGTAAAAAACACCAGCATTTCATTATTTATAAACCTTATGGTTATTTGAGTCAGTTTGTGAATAATCAAACTAAGCGAAAAAATAAAAAATTATTAGGCGCGCTATTTGATTTTCCCGATAATATTATGGCTATTGGCAGGTTGGATGAAAAATCGGAAGGCTTATTATTACTCACAACCGATGGTAAAGTAAGTGATTTTATCCGCAGCAATAAGGTAGAGAAAGAATATTATGCACAAGTCGATGGGATAATTACAAATGAAGCCATTAATTTATTAAAAAATGGTATTGAAATTGGATTTGAGGGAGGGAAATATGTAACAAAACCTTGTAATGCATTTGGTTTAGAAAACGATCCCATATTCCCCGAAAGGGCAAAAAAAGTGAGAGATGAAAGACATGGTGCTACTACTTGGATTTCTATTACACTAAGAGAAGGTAAATTTCGACAAGTAAGAAAAATGACCTCAGCAGTTGGTTTTCCTACCTTGCGTTTGGTGAGAACTAGAGTTGGTAATATCAAATTAGGTAAAATGAAAGTTGGCGAAGTATTAGAAATTGATCATTTTAATGACATTATTTAGAGCTAAGCATGAACAAAAAATTATTAATTATCGGTTTTGTTTGGCCTGAACCTAATTCTACGGCAGCAGGTACAAGAATGCTGCAGTTGATTGCGTTTTTTCAAAAACAGGATTACCATATAGTTTTTGTAAGTACAGCGAGCCTGTCAGACAAATCATTTCGCTTGGAGCAATTAAATATACAAACCTATGACATCCAGCTAAATGATTCTAAATTTGATATATTAATAAAGAAAATTAACCCAAATATTGTTTTGTTCGATCGATTTTTAACCGAAGAACAATTTGGCTGGAGAGTTGCTGAAAATTGCCCTAATGCCTTACGCATTTTAGATACTGAAGATTTACATTTTTTAAGACAAGCTAGACATCAAGCATTTAAAGATAAGAAAGAAACTTCTTTAAAATATCTCGCTAATCCTATAGCAAAACGTGAATTGGCTGGTATTTATCGCTGTGATTTATCATTAATTATTTCAAAATATGAATTTGAATTACTTTGTGAAACATTTAAAGTTGATAAATCAATTTTGTTATACTTACCTTTTTTATTGGAAAACATAAGTGAAAATGAATTCAACTCCTGCCCTTCTTTCGAGGAACGTAAAAATTTTATGACCATTGGGAATTTTAAACATGAACCGAATTGGAATGCTGTTCAATATTTAAAAGCTACAATTTGGCCAATGATACGTAAAGAATTACCTAAAGCAGAATTACATATATATGGTGCTTATGTAACTGAGAAGGTAGATCAACTGAATAATAAAAAAGAAGGTTTCATCATCAAAGGCTGGGCTGATAATGCAAAAGAGATTTTTGAAAATTACCGAATTTGCTTAGCTCCATTACAATTTGGAGCTGGGTTAAAAGGAAAGCTTATAGATTCCATGCTATTCGGGACACCAAGTATAACAACAAGTATTGGTGCAGAAGCCATGCATGATAATTTACCTTGGAATGGTTTTATTGAGGATAATCCTAAAGAATTTGCTAAAAAATCTATTGAACTATATCAAAATAAAAAGATTTGGAAAAAAGCACAACAAAATGGAATTTCAATAATAAACCAATGCTACAGTAAAGAATTATTTAGTAAAAAATTTATAAATACCATTTTTAAAATAGAGAAAAACCTAGAAAACCATAGATTAAATAATTTTACAGGTGCCATATTACAGCATCATACCATGCAAAGTACCAAATACTTATCTAAATGGATTGAAGAAAAGAATAAATAATAGGATTCATCAGATGGCTAAAAAACGCTAAGCAAATAGCCATCAGATGAATTTAAAACAGAAAATACGGGATGACTTTGAGTTCATTTCGTGAGCTAAAAGACTATAATTACAAACCTTCACTTAGTTCTTTAGCATTTTTTAAAATTTTTTTATGTTTTTTCTTGTCAATACCAACATCCGTTAAAATTTGAGGGTTTTCACAAACTTCTTTACATAAAACAAACCCTTTTTTTAATAATTTTGTTTTATCACTTTTAGTTAAGGCTGTTAATGTTGTTATAGGGAATAGCCGGTATTTATTGATTTTATCCTTTAGACTACTCCCTGGAGGGTAATCCCAGCTTACCAATTTTAAGTTAACACAATTTGCATAGTCTATGGCATCACTTGTAAAGCGTGTATTGGTGTAAATCCAACCTTGATGGAAATTGTATTTACCTTTTTCATCTTTTTTACATTGTTTTTCAATATCCTTAAATCGAGATTGAATGTAAAGCGGAATTCTCACATTATTTACTCTACCCTGTGTATTGTGGTATTTGCACTCAATCATATAGTGTTTTGGGTCATTAATTGCAACAACATCTACTTCATGGGTAACACAATGGCCTTGAACAATAACTCCAACTTCAGTTTTAAAGCCCTCATGACTTACAATTTTACCAATAAATTTTTCAAAAGGAAACCCAGATGGCCCGAGTTCCATAATTGCTTTTTTGAGTTTATATCTAGAAGCAGAAGGTGTTGTTTTCCTTTTTAACTTCTTATAAGCCATTTGATATATTTGTTTAGTGGTAATACCATCAAACAGTTTATTTTGTACCTCTTTAGCTATACTCTGTACCAATTCTTCATTAGCTTGAGAATTTCTTAAAGATTGTATCAATTTATCTAGATCAAAATCAACCAGAGCTCCAGAGTATTTTTTTATTTTGATTGTGTTCTTCACAATATTAATTTTTGTTTAAATATAATAAAATGATTCTTCAATTTAAGACAAAAAAGAAGCCAGTCAAAAAACTGGCTTCTTTTTAATTAATTTAAAACATTTATTATTCAGCAAGAAATTCTTCATAGGTTTTTAAGTCTAAGTCATTAACTTTTGCTTTCTTTTTTAATTTTGTAAAATCTACTTTAGCCTTATCAAAACGATTTTCCAATAATTTTAAGTTATCTAACTCCGCACTAGATGGTTTATCATAACTATTTGCTAACTTACTGTATAAATCAGACATTTTTTCTCTCAATTGAGGCTCTGCACTACCAACATAATTATCGCCTGTAGTAACAACCAAAGACTCTTTTAGAGCTTTTAACTTGGTATCTAATTTTTTACTTTTTCCTTGAACAGCATCAGTAATTGCATCTAATTCATAAACCATATATGCTAATTCTTCAGTCATATCATACATTTTCATTGTAGTATCATATTTCATGTCTCTATCCTTATCGGATAACCCTGTGCGAGAATCATAAATAACTTTAAATTCATGCTCATAGGTTTGTTTGCCTTTGGTAATTACAGCTTTATATGTTCCTGCTTTAACTTTTGGAGCTGTAAAACCACCAAAACTAAATGTTTTTCCTTTAGCAATTTTTGGTTGTCTAATGGTATAAGTCCAATTTACAGAATTAATCCCTTTTGCTTTACCAGGACTTAAAGTTGTTAGTTTTTTACCATTCATATCTTGAATTTCAAGACTCATTTTACCAAAGGTATGACGCTTAGGAAGGAAATATTTTATTTGAGCTGTTGTTGTTGGGTTTTGTCCAACGAACTGTGTTTCAATACCAAAACCTCCAGCAAAACCACTCTGATCTCTCATTACAGTTGGTTCTGATTTAAAGAAATGAACTTTTTCTTTCATAATAGCAGGAGTAATTTCCCTTAAAGGGGAAATATCATCAATAATAATTATACCACGACCATGTGTTCCCATAACCAAATCATTGGTTTGTTTTTGTAGATCAATAAAATGAACTGCAGCTGATGGCATATTGTTCATAAATTTAGCCCAACTATTTCCTCCATCTAAAGTGATATATAACCCAAACTCAGTACCTAAAAATAATAAATTAGGGTTTACATAATCTTCTTGAATATTTCTAACAAACCCATTTACTTCATCGGTAATAATATTTTTCCAAGTTTTCCCAAAATCAGTAGTTTTATAAGTGTAAGGTTTCATATTACCATGAGTATGTCCTTCAAATACGGCATAAGCAGTAGCTTTATCATGAGCACTAGCTTCAATATGGTAAACCCATGTATTTTTAGGTAAACCAGATATGTTTTCAGAAGTATTAGTCCAACTCTTACCGCCATCTTTTGTTATTTGTACGTTGCCATCATCTGTACCTACCCAAATGATATTGGCATCTAAAGAAGATTCAGTAATGGTAAAAATTGTTGTGTGATTTTCGGCTCCAGAATTGTCTTTAGATAAACCTCCAGAATTTTCCTGTTCTTGTTTTGTTTTATCATTAGTAGTTAAATCAGGAGAAATAATTTTCCAAGTATCCCCCATATCATCCGAAACATGCAAAAACTGACTTCCCATATAAAACCTATCAGGATGATGTGCACTAACAGCCATTGGAGCATTCCAATTGAATCTTAATTTTGGATCACCTTCTTTAGGTAAAGGTTGTATGGTTTTTACTAATTTTTTATCAACGTCATATCTCCAAACATTTGCTGCGCCTTGCATTTCTGAATAAATAATATTTTTAGTTGGATGTTTTAAAACTCTAAAACCATCTCCATAGCCAATAGAGTTCCAGTCTCTTGCATTAATTCCTCCAGAAGATCTTGAAGGCCCATACCAAGAGCCATTATCTTGAAGACCACCATATATATTGTATGGTTCTTCATTATCAACACTTATGTGATAAAACTGAGAAAGAGGTAAGTTTTCAACTATTTCCATAGTAGTCCCTCCATTCCATGAGCGATAAACACCACCATCAGTACCTGCATAAATTCTATCAGAATCATTAATATCAAATACGACATCATGAATGTCACTATGCATATTTCCTAAATTCTTAAAGGTTTTTCCTCCATCACGAGAAATAGATCCGCTTAAACCACCTTTAACTATCACATTTGGATTTTTTGGGTCAACAACAATTCTTGAAAAATAAAATGGACGCACGGTAATACCGAAATCATTATTTAATTGTTTCCAGTTTTTACCCGCATCATCACTTCTGTAAAGTCCTTTTTTTGTATCTTCTTCAGCTTCAATAACTGTATAAAGTATATTTCCATCAGAAGGTGCTACAGCTATTGCTAAACGCCCTAATTTTCCTTTCGGGAAACCGTTATGTATTTTATTCCATGTTTTCCCAGCATCTGTTGATTTGTAAAGGGCACTATTTTCTCCTCCAGATTCGAATGACCATGCAGTTCTTCTAAATTCCCACATAGATGCATATAGTATATTTGGATTTTTAGGATCCATAGCTAAATCTGCACATCCTGTCTTAGGGTTTACATAGAGTATTCTATTCCATGTTTTACCCGCATCTATTGATTTATAAACACCTCTTTCATCGCTATCTGACCAAAGAGCACCTAAAACTGCAACATAAATTTCATTAGAGTTCTTTGGATTAATAATAATATTGGCAATTCGCTCAGAATTTTCTAAACCAATTTTATTCCAGTTTGAGCCTCCATCAACGGATTTGTACAATCCATCACCAATTGAAACACTATTACGAGTCCAAGTTTCTCCTGTACCAACATAAATAGTTTTGTCAGGATCATTCGGATCTAATGTTACAGCTCCAATAGATTGGCAGTAATCATCAAATATAGAATTAAAGGTAGTACCAGCATCATTTGATTTCCAAACACCCCCACCAGCGGTTCCTGCATATATAATACGTGGATTTGTTGGATGAACTTCCATATCATTTATTCTTCCACTCATTAACGCAGGACCTATATGTCTAGCTCTTAAATCGCCAAATAAATTTTTTGCGCTAAGTGTATCTGTAGTTTGTGCATTTGTTATTGTAGGGAGTATCAAAACACTCCATAATAATGTATAAAGTAATTTTTTCATTTTTATTTGAGTTAGGTGATTTTTAAACAAAAAATCCCCAATTGGTCATTGAGAATTTATAATATTTTAATTCTTTTTTTCTTCTGCAGGAGTAGTTGTAACTTCTTCTTCCGGAAATTCAAACTCTTTTACATCAATTTCAGGATTAACCTCTATTTTATCAATTGTGATGCCTTGACCAGCTTGTCCTTTTAAACCCTGTGTTAGAGAAAAAGGAAAGTATAAACCATTAACTTCTTGATAGTCACTAAGTTTAGATTCAGAAAATTGCCCTTTCATTTGACCTGATCTGATTTCACTTTGAACAACAATTGGCACAAAATTTTCAGTATCGAAGAAGTAAAAAGAAACATCTTCTTCTTCTTTACCATCAACCATAATAGGTTCTTTAACTAATTTTATTTTAAAAGTTTCAGTACCATCAATAGTTTCCTTACCTAAAAGTTCAACTGTATATTTTTTTTCTTTGTAATTTAAAAAGGAATCTGGGAAATCATTATTATTAAGCTTCATATTATCTGTAGCTTCTTTATCGCTTTTTTCAGCTTTTTGAGTCATAAAATTTGTCGCCCATAAAGTTTCACCATCGAATACACCTTGTTTAATTTCTTTTCCTTGAAAGTTGATAACTGTCATTTGGTTTCCTCCTTTTAATTGAATAATATCAATCGGTATTTCCATTCCTCCTTGATTTACCTTGGCACTCATTTTAATACCTGTTATTTTTTCCCAATTTTCAACACCTCCAGTATTTTCAAAATAATTTGTAATAATTTCATTGGCAGTTTGTGCATTGATAGTTGATGTAAAGCTTACAATCAACACAATGGCTAGTAATTTTAATGTTTTCATAATTTGATTTAATTGAATATTTTTTTTTATAAGTCCTAAAAATAAAGAAAATGTTACAATAAATTTGACCAAAATGTAATAAATCAATATTATTTTACTTGCTTTATACTAAGTTGTATGCGTTTTCTATGTATATCGACTTCTAATATTTTTACTTGTACTTGTTGGTTTAATTTTATAACATCCTGAATATCAGTAATAAAAATATTTGATATTTCAGATATATGCACTAATCCAGATTCTTTAATGCCTAGATCAACAAAAGCCCCAAAATTAGTAATATTATTAATTTTACCGTTCAATTGCATACCTACATGCAAGTCATCAATAGTATCAATGTTATTATATTCAGGTTCTTGTATAAATTCCCTAGGATCTCTAGTTGGTTTTTGTAACTCATTTACAATAAATTGAATGGTGTGATTATTGTATTTTGCTTTTAAAGAGTTTATAATTTCTTGATTTATCGTTTCCTTATTATTTAGAATTTCTTCTACTTTAGTGTTATTGTTTTTAACCAATTCATAAACAATGGCATAAGTTTCAGGATGAATAATCGTATTGTCTAAAGGATTAGTACCTTTATTAATTCGTAAAAACCCTGCAGCTTGTTCATAGGTTTTTTTTCCCATTTTTGGTACTTTTAGTAATTGTTTTCTTTCAGTAAAATTTCCATTTTCTTCTCTGTAATTAACAATATTTTTTGCTAAAGTTGTTCCTAATCCTGAAACATATGAAAGTATGGGGTAAGATGCAGTATTTAATTCTACACCTACATGATTTACACAGTGCTCAACAACTTCAGTAAGTTTTTGCTTCAATAAAGTTTGATTGACATCATGCTGATATTGCCCTACTCCTATTGATTTTGCATCTATTTTCACCAATTCAGCCAATGGGTCCATCAAGCGTCTACCAATTGAAATAGCGCCACGAACCGTTAAATCTAATTGTAAAAACTCTTCTCTTGCAATTTCAGAAGCTGAATAAATACTTGCTCCAGCTTCATTTACTGAAAAAATTTGAACATTAGATGTCTTAAATAATCTTCTGCATAATTTTTCGGTTTCTAAACCTGCAGTACCATCTCCTATGGCAATAGCTTCAATTTTATATTTTTCAACTAAATTTTTTAATATATTTTTGGAATCAATAACTTTATTTTGTGGAGGATGTGGAAAAATAGTTGTATTACTAATGAAATCACCGTTTTTATTTAGTGTAACTATCTTGCAACCAGTTCTAAAACCTGGATCAATTGCCAATATTGATTTTGCTCCTAAGGGAGGCTGTAATAATAACTGCTTCAAATTTTCAGTAAAAACATGTACAGATTCAATATCTGATTTATTTTTTAATTCTTTTCTAATTTCCGATTCAAAGGTTGGTTGTAGTATTCTTTTGTAAGATTCAATTATTGCTTTTTCAATAAAAATATTATCTGCATAATTTTTATAAATAATACGCTCTATATTTTCAATTGCTCTATCAATATCTACTTCTATTTTTAAGTTTAAAAAACCTTCTTTTTCTGCCCTTAACAAAGCCATAACTCTATGAGGAGCAATACGTTGAGTTTGTTCTGTAAAATCAAAGTAATCTTTATATTTAATACCTTCTTCTTTTTTACCTTTTTTAATTTTTGAACCTATTTGAGCAAAACGCTTAAATTGTGTTCTAAGTTTTTCTCTAACCCAAGTATCTTCAGAAATCCATTCTGCAAGAATATTAATTGCACCTTGTAATACATCTTCTTCATTATTTATTTCATCATTAATATAATTTAAAGCATGGTTTTTTATTTTACCATCGTTATGCTCTTTTTGAATAAAGATTGCCAATGGTTTTAAGCCTTGTTCTATTGCTTTTTGCCCTTTGGTTTTCCTTTTTGGTTTAAAGGGTAGGTATAAATCTTCAAGCTCAGAGGTTTTATTGATTTTAGCAATTTTACTATTTAATTCATCAGTTAATTTACCTTGACTTTCAATAGATTGGATTATAGCTTGTTTCCGTTTGAAAAAATCTTCCCAGTAGCCATGTCTTTCCTTAATTTTGATGAGTTGAACTTCATCTAAATTTTCAGTAACTTCTTTTCTATATCTGGCAATAAAAGGTATAGTAGCCCCATCATTTAATAAAACTAGTACTTTATTAATTACTTGAGATGAAATTCTTAACTCATTGTTTATTATAGAAGTAGTGTCCATTAGAAAATATTATGTTTTTAATTTTGATAACATTTGTATAATGGCTAATATAATATATTTAACACCTTATTTAAATTATATTCATGGATTATTCTTCATCAGAAATAAGATGGTAGCCCCCCAGTAAAAATTGATCAGTACTTTTAATTTTACTATTTTCTTTAATTTGGATTAAGCTATTATAAGTATCACCTACGGTTAATTCTTTTTTAATAAAAGTATAATTATCTCCTTCTTTTGATTTTAAGATTAAAGCATATTTTTTGTCATTAGCATCTATAATTGCACTTTCAGGCAATGCTTTTGAAATAGTGTTATCAATCAAAATATCTGTTTCTACAAACATACCAACTATAAAATTATGTTTTATTTTATGATCAATATGGGCATGTACTTGAACTGTTCTGTTTTCATCAATTAGTTTTCCGATTAAATGGATATCTCCCTCAAAACTTTCATTGGTTGATTCAGGAATTCTAAAAACCACTTTTTGACCTTTCTTTAGTTTTAAAACATCTTTTTCAAATACTTTCAATTCTAAATGAATATGTTCTGTGTTTACTATTTCCATTATTTTATCAGCTGGTGATACATGAGCGCCTGTACTTATGTTAACAGATGTAATACTCCCACTTATCGGTGCATAAATTGTGGAGACCGAAGTTAAATTCCCATTTTTAACAGCTATTGGATTTATATTTAGCATTTGTAATTTTTTATGTAAACCATTATATTTAGCTTTTGTTTTTTTATAATCACTTTCCGCTTTTAAGAAACTCTTTTTAGAGGATATTTTTTCTTCAAATAATTCTTTTTGACGTTCATATTCAGATTTTAAATAAATTAATTGCTCAGAAGTTTCTAAATATTCTTGTTGTATTTGAATAAAATCAAGGTTTTCAATGGTAACCAATGCTTGCCCTTTTTTAACTTCATCACCAATTAGTAAAGGTGAATTTTTAATATACCCTCCAATTTGAGCACTAATTATAGCTCTACTATTGGGCGGAACATCAATTGTTCCAGTAGTTTTTATATACTTAGGAAAAGAAACCTCTTGTAAGTTTACTAACTTCATATTTTCATTTTCAAATTGTGCTTTTGACACAATTATTTCGTTGCTAACTTTACTCTCATCATCGTTATTAGCTAAAGTATTTAGTTTTTCTGTTGGGTTATCTGACTTTCCACAGCTTATCACTAGAAGTGATATTGATATTGAAATTATATATTTAATTAATGTGTTCATTTTTAATAATTTATAGTGTTAAATAATTTATTTTAATAACTGTTTGATTGTATAAATTCAAATTATCCAAATAGGTAAGTAATATTCCAAATGCATTTTCTAAACTTAGAATGTATTGAAAAAAATCAATTTCACCATTTTTATAACTAAACTTTGCTGTTTTAAAAATCTCTTCTGAAAGTGTTTTTCCTTCCTCATCATAATATAAAATTGCTTCTTCATATTTTCTTAATTGCGATAACAACTGAACTTGTTTGGCATTTAATCTAATTTTATAATCTTCAGCTTGTTTTACAACTACCTCTTGTGCTATTTTTGAAGCTTTAATTTTTGAAGCATTTCCACTGAATAGTATGGGGATTTTTAATCCTATCTGGTAACCAGTTAAGTTATAATTCAAATTTGAATTAGTTCCCTGAAAATAATTTAAACTTATATCTGGTAATAGTTTTTGTTTTTCATAGCCACTTTTAGCTTGAAATAATGATTTCTTATTTTCAAAATAGGTGATTCCAATGTTTTCATTAACAGCAAGACTTAACAGTTCAATTTTTTCTAAACTTTTAGGTTTTACAATAAATTTATTATCACTTTGAACAATTTGTTGTAAACCAACTAAAGCTGAACCCGTATCCTCTTGTGATTGTTTGTAAATAGTTTGCAATTGTTTTTGTTTTGCTTGTGCAGTAATCTTTTCTAAATAATTGGTTTCTCCCGTTTCAAACCTTCGTTTTGCTGCGTAAGCAAAAGTTTTGTAAAAACTATCTAACTTTTTATAAACATCTTCTTTTTCTAATTCATATTGCAATTGATAGTAGGTAGAAGTAATATCACGTTCTAATATTTTCTTTTTTATATTATAAGAACTTGATTCTAGATTATACGTTGCCCTATTTAATTTTTTACTTGCAAAATATATTGTGGGAAATAGGAAATCTTGTCGTATTCCAAATACATTCAAAGGTATATCATTAATTGCCAGATTACTTTCGTCATAATTATAATATATTTCAGTTTTATCAAAACTAAATGCATTGCCTATCAAAGCATCTGCTTCATCAACTTTTAATGAAGAAGCCTTTAAGCCTGTATTATTTTCTAAAGCCAAACTATAAACTTCATCCAAGCTTAATGGTTTTAATTCTTGAGCTTTACTTTGCACTGTTGTAAGACTCAAAAATATTGCTAAAAACCCTATAATTTTGATATTGGTTTTTTTACGTTTTTTTGTTTCTCTTTTTTTATCAAAAATTGAATATAAAACTGGTAATACTAACATCGTTAATAAAGTTGCGGATACCAAACCGCCAATAACTACCGTAGCTAAAGGTCGTTGTACTTCTGCTCCTGCATTTGTTGAGATAGCCATAGGAAGAAAGCCTAGTGCTGCAGCCGCTGCTGTTAATATAACGGGGCGAAGACGCTCTTTAGCTCCTTTGATTACTCTTTCATTTATATCATCCATTCCTTCTTGTTTTAATTCTTTAAAATGCTCAATTAATACAATTCCATTCAACACTGCTATACCAAAAAGTGCAATAAAACCTACACCTGCAGAAATGCTAAATGGTAAATCTCTTATCCATAATAAGAATACACCACCAACAGCTGAAAGTGGTATTGCTGAATAAATCATCAACGCTTCACTTACCGAATTAAAAGCAAAATACAACAGGAAGAAGATAAGTACCAATGCAATTGGAACAGCTACTTTTAATCGAGCTTTTGCATTTTGTAAATTTTCAAACTGTCCGCCGTAGGTAATATTATAACCAACAGGGAGTTTAATATTTGTTTCAATTAATTTTTGAATATCATCTACAACCGATTGTAAATCTCGATTCCTTACATTAATACCAACTACTATTCTTCGTTTTGTGTCATCTCTTGATATTTTTGCAGGCCCTTTAGTATGGGTAATTGTAGCCAATTCATGTAGAGGGATTTTAATTCCCGTTGGTGAATCAATATAAAGGTTTTCTAAACTTGAAATACCAGTTCTGTTATTCTCATCTAATCGAATAGCTAAATCAAAACGTTTCTCACCTTCAAAAACATTACCAACCACAGCTCCAGAAAACCCCATTGAAATCATATTATTTATGTCCTCAATCTTCAAACCATATCTAGCTACTTTCTTTCGGTCATAAAGAATACTCATCTGCGGTAAGCCGGCAATTTTCTCAACCGAAATATCTGAAGCTCCTTCAACATTTTTAATTATTTTTTTTATTTCATTTCCTTTTGCACTCAATACATTTAAATCTTCACCAAATATTTTAATTGCAATATCAGCTCTAACACCAGTTATCAACTCGTTAAAACGCATTTCAATAGGTTGAGTAAATTCAACTTCCATACCTGGTATAATCGCTAAAGCTTCTTTAAATTTATCTGCAAGTTCATCTTTAGTCTTAGCAGAAACCCATTCACTTTTTGGCTTTAATTTAATAATCACATCGCTTTCTTCCATTGACATGGGATCTGTTGGTATTTCAGCTGCCCCAATCCTACTTACAACCTGATCAACTTCAGGAAATTCATCTAAGAGAATATTTTCAATTTTAGTTGTTATTTCGATGGTTTTACTTAATGAAGTACCCGTTTTAAGTACAGGTTGAATTACAAAATCACCTTCATCTAATGTTGGTACAAATTCGCCACCCATAGTTGTAAATAGGTAAATTGAAAATACCAATAAAAAAGAAGCTATTCCTAAAATAGTTTTTTTACTATTTAATGCCCAACGAATAGAAGGTTCATATGCATCACTTAAAAATTTCATCAATCTAACAGATATATTCTTAGAAGAAGTATTTATAGGCTTTAAAAATATAGATGACATTACAGGTATGTAAGTCAAACCGAATATCATTGCACCAACCAAAGCAAAACTAAAAGTTAAAGCCATAGGTTTAAACATTTTTCCTTCAACACCTGTTAATGAAAGAATTGGAATAAATACAATTAAGATGATAAGCTGTCCAAAAACAGCAGAATTCATCATTTTTGATGAGCTCTTAAATGTTATTTCGTTAATTGCCTCTTGCTTTTCAATAGCGTTTAGTTTAAATAATTCACGCCTATTCGAGGTGATTTGAAAAGCAATATATTCGACAATAATTACTGAACCATCAATTATAATCCCAAAATCAATTGCACCTAAACTCATTAAATTGGCATCTACACCAAACAAATACATTAAGGATAAAGCAAAAAGTAATGTTAATGGAATAACAGATGCAACAACTAGTCCTGAACGCATATTTCCAAGTAATAAAACCACAATAAAAATCACGATTAAACTCCCTAAAATTAAATTTTCAACAACAGTATGTGTTGTTTTTGCAATTAACTCACTTCGCTCTAAAAAAGGGTTGATATAAACACCTTCTGGGAGTGAATTTGAAATTGAAGCAACACGTTCTTTAACCGCTTCTATTACTTTTTTGGAATTCCCATCTTTCAGCATCATTACTTGTCCTAAAACTTTCTCACCTTGTCCATTACCAGTAATTGCCCCAAAACGAGTAGCGCTGCCATATCCAACTTTAGCAACATCTTTTATATATATAGGAAACCCATTTACAGTCTTTACTGCAATATTTTTAATATCATCTAATGATTTAACTAAGCCTTCACCTCTAATAAAATAGGCTTTGTTCAGCTTTTCAATATAACCACCACCAGCAATACTATTGTTTTTTTCTAAAGCAGTATAAACATCTATAGCTGAGATATTCATTGCTTTTAATTTATCAGTATTGATTGCTACTTCATATTGTTTTAGATAACCACCCCAAGTATTTACTTCAACAACTCCAGGAATACCTGATAGTTGTCGTTTTACAATCCAATCTTGAACAGTTCTTAATTCTGTTGCAGAATATTTATCTTCATATCCTGGTTTTGTATCGAGTATATATTGATAGATTTCACCTAACCCAGTAGTAATTGGTCCCATTTCGGGTGTGCCAAATCCTTTAGGTATTTTTTCACTTGCTGATTTAATTTTTTCAGAGATTAATTGCCTTGGTAGATATGTACCCATGTTATCTTCAAAAACAATGGTGACCACTGACAATCCAAATTTTGAAACTGACCTTATTTCAATTACACCAGGTAAATTAGCCATTTCAATTTCGACAGGATAAGTTATAAACTGCTCAATATCTTGAGTAGATAGATTCTTAGAAGTAGTTATTACTTGCACCTGATTATTTGTAACATCTGGTACAGCACCAATAGGAATTTGGGTTAATGAATAAATTCCAAAACCAATAATAAAAGCGGTAAATAATAATATGATTAGCTTATTTTTTAAGCTAAACTTTATAATGTTTGTTAACATAATGTTTTAATTAATGATTGATAATTAATAAGTTATGATGAAAAATATTCCATTATAACTCATTTAAAGCTTTTTTAAAACTCTATTCAAATTAAAAATTATGCGAATTTGGGTGGTTGAAAAATCTTTTGTTTTTCAAATGTAGAAAACTTGTCTTGATAATAAAACTTTGTAATCTTTTCTATTAATTGTGGAATTTCAATGGTAAAAGAATTTTTACTTAGTAAAAAAGAGACCTGCACTTGCGAACCAGAGTCATGATTAATTGGAGTATGCGAATTATTTTTCTTCTCTTCTTCGTGCTGCTTTTTATGCGATTGCTCTAAATCACCATAGTGTTTTGATATAAATACTAAAAAACCATCTCCATATTTATTTTTATGAAACTCAGCATGCTCTATCA
>DAOUTI010000019.1 GCA_030626795.1 Flavobacteriaceae bacterium | reverse complement strand
TTATCTTTCACTATAAGACTTAAATTCTCTATGAGCATAACCTGTATATAATTGTCGTGGACGACCAATTGGTTCATGGTTTAATCTCATTTCTTTCCATTGTGCTATCGAACCTGGTAAACGACCAATGGCAAACATAACTGTAAACATTTCAACAGGTATACCTAAAGCTCTATAAATAATACCTGAATAAAAATCTACATTAGGATACAATTTTCTTTCTGCAAAATATTCATCTTTTAATGCTACTTCTTCTAAATGTTTTGCAATTGCTAAAACAGGATCATTAGTGCCCAAGTCTTCAAATAAATCATCTGCTGCTTTTTTGATAATTCTAGCTCTTGGATCGAAATTTTTATAAACTCTATGCCCAAATCCCATCAAACGGAATGGGTCATTTTTATCTTTCGCTTTTGCAATATATTTTTCAACATCACCTCCATCTTTTTGTATATCTTCTAACATTTCTAACACTGCTTGATTTGCACCACCATGCAATCTTCCCCAAAGTGCAGAAACACCTGCAGAAATTGAAGCGAACAAGCCTGCCTCTGATGAGCCTGCAATTCTAACTGTAGATGTTGAACAATTTTGTTCATGATCTTCATGTAAAATCAATAGTTCATCCAATGCTTTAACGGCAATTGGATTCATTTTATATGTTTCTGTAGGTATTTTAAACATCATTTGCATGATATTTTCAATATAATTAAGCGAGTTATCTGCATAATTTAAAGGTGTACCTTGATTTTTACTATGTGCCCATGCAGCTAAAACCGGGAACTTACCCATTAGCTTAACAATAGATTCATACAAGTCTTCTTTGGAATTAATATCAACGGTTGCTGGATTAAAAGCAGTTAAAGCACTTGTTAATGAAGAAAGCATACCCATAGGATGAGCAACTTTAGGAAAACCATCTATAATATCTTTCATCTCTTCGTTTAATAAAGAATGACGTTTGATATCCTTTTCAAATTTATTAAACTCAGCCTTAGTAGGTAATTCGCCAAAAATGATCAAAAAAGCAACTTCTAAAAAATTAGCTTTTTTTGTTAAATCTTCAATAGCATAACCCCTATAACGTAAAATTCCTTTTTCACCATCTAAAAATGTAATTTTACTTTCACATGAACCTGTATTTTTAAAACCCGCATCAAGAGTTATTATCCCATTAGTTACCGATCTTAATGATTTTATATCGATGGCTATCTCGTTTTCAATACCTCTTATTACAGGAAATTCATAGGTTTTACCATCTATCTCTAACTTTGCTATATCTGACATAATTTAATATTTATTGAATTGTTTATACTATTTATTTTCTCCTTACGAATTTACAAAATAACTAGGACATTTTTTGTATAAAATAAGTAACTTAAGATACAAAAAAAAGCCGGAATTAATCCAGCTTTTAATTAAAAAATTATTTGTTTTTTACTTTATCTTAAACGCTTTTAATTGCGGATAATATGCTACATCATTTAATTCTTCTTCAATTCTTAATAATTGATTGTATTTTGCCATACGATCACTTCGAGAAGCCGAACCTGTTTTAATTTGACCTGTATTCAATGCCACCGCCAAATCAGCTATTGTATTATCTTCTGTTTCTCCTGAACGATGTGACATCACACAAGTATAACCTGCGTTATGTGCCATATTTACAGCAGCAATAGTTTCGGTCAATGTACCGATTTGATTTACTTTAATTAATATTGAATTCGCAATATTATTTTCAATTCCTTTTGATAATCTTTCCACGTTAGTTACAAATAAATCATCACCTACCAATTGTACTTTATCGCCAATTTTATCGGTTAAGTATTTCCAACCATCCCAATCGTTTTCATCCATACCATCTTCTATAGAAATAATAGGGTATTTTTCAGCCAATTCTGCAAGGTAATCTGCTTGCTCTTCACTAGTTCGTACTTTACCTTTATCTCCTTCAAATTTAGTGTAATCATACTTTCCATCTACAAAGAATTCCGCAGCAGCGCAATCTAAAGCTAACATCACATCATCACCTGCTTTATAACCTGCTTTTGAAATTGCTTCAATAACGGTATCTAAAGCATCTTCAGTACCATTGAATGTTGGAGCAAAACCACCTTCATCACCTACTGCAGTATTTAAACCTCTATCATGTAATATGTTTTTTAAATTATGGAAAATTTCGCTTCCCATTTTTAATGCATGTGTAAAGTTTTTAGCTTTTACTGGCATTACCATAAATTCTTGAAATGCTATTGGCGCATCAGAGTGCGAGCCACCATTTACAATATTCATCATGGGTACTGGTAAAGTATTAGCACTTACACCACCTATATATCTATATAAAGGAACATTCAATTCGTTAGCAGCAGCTTTTGCAACCGCTAAAGAAACACCTAAAATTGCATTTGCACCAAGATTCGCTTTGTTTGGAGTTCCGTCCAATTCAATCATTACTTGATCAATCGTATTTTGATCTAAAACAGAAAATCCGATTAATTCTTCAGCAATAGTACTATTTACATTATCAACTGCCTTTAATACGCCTTTTCCCATATAATCACTACCGCCATCTCTCAATTCAACAGCTTCGTGCTCACCAGTAGAAGCTCCTGACGGAACGGCTGCTCTTCCTAAAACTCCATTTTCTGTAACAACATCAACTTCGATGGTAGGATTACCTCTTGAATCAAAAATTTGTCTTGCGTGTATGTCTAATATTATACTCATAATCGTTTGTTTTTATTGAATTTAATCAATTGTAAATTTAATCAATTAAATAGGTTTATATTCTAATAAAATGATATTAATACGATAACGTTTTCGGTATTAATTCAAAATTGATACTACTTTATTACAGATTTAATATTACTAACCTGAGTCCGTCCTAAGAATTGTTTTCAGTTTAGGTTAATTTCCATTCAATTCGAAGTCAAATTTTTGAATAACTAACTGGTTAATTTAAAAAAATGAGGCAAGAATTGGAGGGGATTAATCAAATCCTCTGGAAATCAAAAGGAGTAGTAATCTTTTCGTATAAAATTTTTAAAATATCCAGATATTCTCTAAATTTAATACTTCAAATCTCACCACTCCTTTTGATTCTGAAAATTAATTCTTAGGACGGACTCAGGTTACTTATAAACTGGTCAAATAAATAAGATGAATCATGAGGCCCAGGACTTGCTTCTGGGTGATACTGTACAGAAAAACAGTTTTTGTCTTTCATACGCATTCCTGCCAAAGTTTGATCATTCAAATGTTCGTGAGTTATTTCAAATGCTTCATTTTGTTCAACCTCTTTTTTATCAACTACAAAACCATGATTTTGAGAAGTAATTTCTCCTTTACCTGTAATTAAATTCTTTACAGGATGGTTAATTCCTCTATGCCCATTATGCATTTTATAGGTTTTAATTCCGTTTGCCAAGGCAATTACTTGATGCCCTAAACAAATCCCAAATAAAGGCAAATCTCTTTCAATTATTTCTTTAGCTACATTTTGAGCATCTGTTAAAGGAGTAGGATCTCCGGGTCCGTTTGATAAAAAATAACCATCTGGATTAAAAGCACTCATTTCTTTAAATGTTGTATTGTAAGGAAAAACTTTTACGAAACAATCTCTACTTACTAAGTTATTGATAATATTTTGTTTTATTCCAATATCAAGAGCTGCAATTTTATAAGTTGCATTTTCGTTTCCTACGGTGTAAGCTTTTTTGGTAGATACTTTTGAAGCTAATTCTAAGCCTTCCATTGAAGGCACTTCATCTAGTTTTTTTTGTAAAATATCTAAATCTGTTTCCGTGGAAATAATAGCATTCATTGCTCCCTTATCTCTTATATATCTTACAAGTGCTCTAGTGTCTACATCAGAAATTGCAACAAAATTTTGCCTTTTAAAGTATTCAAATAACGATGTATCGGAGTTTTCTCGTGAATATTCAAAACTGAAATTCTTACAAACCAAACCTGAAATTTTAATAGAATCAGATTCTTGTTCATTTTTATTAACTCCGTAGTTACCGAGATGTGCATTGGTTGCAACCATTAGTTGACCAAAATAGGAAGGGTCTGTAAATATTTCTTGGTATCCAGTCATTCCTGTATTAAAACAAATTTCTCCGACTGCAGTGCCTTCTATACCGATTGATTTTCCTTCGAAAATGGTACCATCATTTAATAATAAAATGGCTTTCTTTTTATTTACATATTTCATGATATAAAAATATCTTATTTATTCTTATTTACAATTGATTATAATACTCAAAAATTTGAATCAAATCTTTTTCCTTTTTTAAGGATAACTTATTTTCTTTAATAAATTTCTTTACCAAATCCCTATGTTCATCAAAAACGCTTGAAATAGTTTTTTTGGAAGGGATATATTTTACAATGTCTTCACCTTTTTTTATGTAAAAATCATCTATTGTTTTAAATCTACTTTTTTCTTTAGTACCGTCAATAGGGTTAAACATTCCTTCAATAATATTTACTTCATATTTTCTAAGTAACGAGATTTTAGCACCATTATATAAAACTTCGTAAAATGATTTATAATACTTTTTAAATGTTTTTTTACCAATTAAAAATGAATCAATCTTAACCTTATCATAAGTTAAAACAGAATCTTTTCCTTTTAGGGATCCTACTTCATCAGACAATATATTATAATTTAAGTTTTTTAAGGAGTGCTTATTCCCTTCAGAATATATTACACCTGTATTTTCCCAGTTTGAAAACAAAAATGGACTTCCTAAAACTTCTTCATTACCGGATGCTTTTAAATGTTTTGTAAATAAATCATTCATACTTGTCACAGTACCAACACTAGATTGGGTTGCGAGTTCTTGGCTAGAAAGCAAAAAAAATGACAATAAAAATGATATAATGATTAGAGATTTCATAGATTTTATTTTTAAATATTTTTTCATAATAATCCTATTTTAAAAAAATTATGTAAAAAAAAAGGATAAGCTAAAATAGCTTATCCTTTTTAAAATGTTTATACTAAAATCATTTTTATGCTTCTTCTTTATTCTCAGCTTCTTTTGATTTAGTTTCTTCAACAGGTTTGTCGGTAGTTTCTTTAGCGGTAGTTGCTTTTTTTCCACCTCTTCTACGAGTTGCTTTTTTCTTTTTATCTCCTTTTGGATTGTAAATTTCGTTATAATCAACAAGTTCAACCATTGCCATAGAAGCATTATCTCCTTGACGATTACCTAATTTAATTATACGAATA
The DNA here is from genome assembly GCA_030626795.1 of Flavobacteriaceae bacterium. Taxonomy (GTDB): domain Bacteria; phylum Bacteroidota; class Bacteroidia; order Flavobacteriales; family Flavobacteriaceae; genus Lutimonas. Next base: position 18,753 of record DAOUTI010000019.1, on the reverse strand, counting down.
TATCCTCCTGGTCTATCTCCAACTTTTACTGCAATATCTCTAAATAATTCAGTAACTGCATACTTATCACGTAATGTGCTAAATACTAACCTTCTATTATGTGTTGTATCACTTTTCGATTTAGTAATAATTGGCTCTACGTATTGACGTAATGCTTTTGCTTTTGCTATAGTAGTATTAATACGTTTGTGCTCAATTAATGAACAAGCCATATTAGCTAACATTGCTTTTCTATGCGCTGTTTTTCTACTTAAATGATTAAATTTCTTTCCGTGTCTCATCTTTCAATTGACTATTTTATTTTTGTTATTACAAATAACAAAATTACTCTTTATCTAATTTGTATTTTGTTAAATCCATACCAAAGGTTAAACCTTTAACATTTACTAATTCATCTAATTCGGTTAGAGACTTTTTACCAAAGTTTCTAAATTTCATTAAATCACTTTTGTTAAATGATACTAAATCACCTAATGTATCAACTTCTGCAGCTTTTAAACAATTTAAAGCTCTAACTGATAAATCCATATCAATCAAACGAGTTTTTAATAATTGACGCATATGCAATGATTCTTCATCATAAGTTTCTGTTTTAGCAATTTCATCCGCTTCAAGCGTTATGCGTTCATCAGAAAATAACATGAAGTGGTGAATTAATATTTTCGCAGCTTCAGTCAATGCATCTTTAGGGGTAATAGAACCATCAGTAATGATGTCAAAAATTAACTTTTCATAATCTGTTTTTTGTTCTACACGAAAGTTTTCAATTGCATATTTTACATTCTTTATTGGCGTGTAAATTGAATCGATAAAAATTGTTCCTAAAGGAGCTGTAACTTTTTTATTTTCTTCAGCCAATACAAAACCTCTTCCTTTATCTATGGTAATTTCCATATCTAATTTCACAGAAGATTCCATATTACATATAACTAAATCTGGATTTAATACTTGAAAACCTGAAATAAAATTTTGAAAATCTCCAGCTGTTAATTGTTCTTGACCTTTTACAGATATAACTACAGTTTCATTATCAGTTTCTTCAATTTGTTGCTTAAAACGCATTTGTTTTAAGTTCAAAATAATTTCTGTAACATCTTCTACAACACCTTTAATTGTTGTAAATTCATGCTCAACTCCTTCTATTCTTAAAGAAGTTATTGCATAACCATCTAATGATGATAAAAGAACTCTTCTTAAAGCGTTACCTACAGTTAATCCGTAACCTGGCTCTAAAGGTTTGAATTCAAATCTACCGCTAAAATCAGTAGATTCAATCATTAATACTTTGTCTGGTTTCTGAAAATTTAATATTGCCATAAGTTTGATTCTATCTTTAAAATTATTTAGAGTATAACTCAACTATAAACTGTTCATTAATGTTTTCTGGAATTTGAATCCTTTCTGGTACAGAAACAAATCTTCCTTCTAAAGTTTCAGTATTCCATGTTAACCATTCATAAACGTTAGATTTAGCAGCTAAAGAATTTTCAATTGCCAATAATGATTTTGATTTTTCACGAACACTTATAACGTCTCCTTCTTTTAATGAATATGATGGTATATTTACCAATTCTCCATTCACAGTAATATGTTTGTGAGAAACTAATTGACGTGCTCCTCTACGTGTTGGTGCAATACCTAAACGAAAAACTACATTATCTAAACGAGATTCACATAATTGTAACAATACCTCACCTGTAATACCTTTACTTCTTTGAGATCTTTCAAAAAGATTGTGGAATTGACGTTCTAATATACCATAAGTATATTTGGCTTTTTGTTTTTCTTTTAATTGTAAAGCATATTCAGATTGCTTACCTCTTCTTCTATTGTTTCCATGTTGTCCTGGAGGGTAATTTCTTTTTTCTAATGCTTTGTCCTCACCGAAGATTGCTTCTCCAAACTTACGAGCGATTTTTGACGTTGGTCCTGTATATCTTGCCATTTTTATTTATTTTTTAAGGGATTATGAATTAAGGCATTCCTTCGATAATCTAATTCCTTAGTGTTATTATAAAATATTTATTAAACTCTTCTTCTTTTCGGAGGTCTACATCCATTGTGTGCAACTGGTGTAACATCAATAATTTCAGTTACCTCAATACCATTATTATGTAATGTTCTAATTGCAGACTCTCTACCGTTACCTGGGCCTTTTACATAAACTTTTACTTTACGTAAACCTGCTTCATGAGCAACTTTAGCACAATCTTCAGCAGCTGTTTGAGCAGCATAAGGAGTATTCTTTTTAGAACCTCTAAATCCTTGCTTACCAGCACTTGACCAAGAGATTACATCTCCTTTTTTATTAGTTAAAGAGATAATGATATTGTTGAATGAAGCGGTAATATGAGCTTCACCTACAGACTCAATGATAACTTTACGTTTTTTCGTACTTTTACTTGACTTTGCCATCTTTAACTATTATTTAGTTGCTTTCTTTTTACCTGCAACGGTTTTTCTTTTTCCTTTACGAGTTCTAGAGTTGTTCTTAGTTCTTTGCCCTCTTAAAGGTAGACCTGTTCTATGTCTAATACCTCTATAACATCCAATATCCATTAAGCGTTTGATGCTCAATTGAATTTCAGATCTTAATTCACCTTCTATTGTTAAAGCACCAACTTGATCACGTATGGCTGCGATTTGCTCGTCATTCCAATCTTGAACTTTAATACTTTCGTCAATTTTTGCACTTGCTAAAATTTCTTTAGCTCTGCTACTTCCGATTCCAAAGATATAAGTTAATGCGATAACGCCTCTTTTGTTCTTTGGGATGTCAATTCCTGCTATTCTTGCCATAATTATCCTTGCCTTTGTTTAAATCTAGGATTCTTTTTGTTGATTACATATAATCTGCCCTTTCTGCGTACTATGATACAGTCGGCACTTCTTTTCTTTACTGATGCTCTTACTTTCATCTTAATGTTATTCTTTAATATCTATAAGTAATTCTTGCCTTAGTTAAATCATAAGGACTCATTTCTAATTTTACTTTATCTCCTGGAAGCAATTTAATATAATGCATTCTCATTTTTCCAGAGATATGTGCGGTAACAATATGACCGTTTTCTAATTCAACTCTAAACATTGCATTTGACAATGCTTCGTTGATTTTACCATCTTGTTCTATTGCTGCTTGTTTTGCCATAATTAAGATACGTTTCTTTTAGATCCTGCTTTCATTAATCCATCATAATGACGATTTAATAAATGTGCATTAATTTGTTGTAATGTGTCAATTGCAACACCTACCATAATCAATAATGACGTACCTCCATAAAACATTGCCCAACCTGGTTGCACTCCTAATTTAGTTATAACAGCAGGTAATATTGCTAATAAAGCTAAAAATATGGAACCCGGTAAGGTAATACGAGATAAAATCGTATCTAAATAATCACCAGTATCCTTTCCTGGTCTAATACCTGGAATAAAACCTCCACCTCTTTTTAAATCATCTGCCATTTTATTTGTAGGTATCGTAATTGCTGTGTAAAAATAACTAAAAATAATTATTAAAACTGCAAACAAAATATTATACCATAATCCAAACATATCTGTAAATGCAATTCCTATTGACTTAATCGTATTGTTATCTGAACTAGCTAATAATCCTGGTACAAACATTAATGCTTGTGCAAAGATAATTGGCATTACTCCAGATGAATTCAACTTTAAAGGCACGTATTGTCTTGCTCCAGCAACATCTTTAATACTACCAGCTACAGTTCTACGAGCGTATTGCACTTGTATTTTTCGAACCGCATCTACAAGTAGTACACTTAAAAATATAACTACAAACCAAATTACAATTTCAATTAAAATCATAATTAAACCACCATTAGATTGATTAATTCTTGATGTTGCTTCTTGCATAAATGATGCAGGTAAACGAGCAATAATACCAATCATAATTAATAATGAAATACCATTACCAATTCCTTTATCAGTGATTTTTTCACCAAGCCACATTGCAAATACGGTTCCAGTTGTTAATAGCAATATAGATGAAAAATAAAATAAAGGTCCGTGTCCTAATAAAAATGCGCTTTCTGGTATACCTAAAGCAGGTAAACTAACCAAATATGCTGGTGCTTGAATTAATAATATTGCAATTGTTAACCAACGTGTAATTTGATTTATTTTCTTTCTACCGCTTTCACCATCTTTTTGTAATTTTTGCAAATATGGAACTGCTATACCCATTAATTGCACCACAATTGAAGCCGAAATATAAGGCATAATACCTAAAGCCATAATTGATGCTTTTGCAAAAGCTCCTCCTGTAAATGCATTTAATAAACCTAGTAAACCATCGTTGGTTTTATTGGCCAAACCTGTTAATTGAGTAGGGTCAATTCCCGGTAACGGTACTTGAGCCGCTAATCGGTAAACAACCATTAAACCTAATGTTAATAGAATTTTACTTCTAAGCTCTTCAATTTTCCAAATATCTTGGACGGTACTTATTAACTTTTTCATTTAAATATTTATAATTAAATGGTAACTGCTTCACCTCCGGCTTTCTCAATCGCTGCTTTTGCAGAAGCAGTAAACTTATGTACCGTAATATTTAATTTAGCTTTTAATTCTCCTCTACCTAAAATTTTAATCAAATCGTTTTTACGAGCCAATCTGTTTTCAATTAAAACATCCATAGTAACAGTATCTTTAATTTTACCATCTTCTACTAATTGTTGTAATTTATCTAAATTGATTCCTTGGTATTCTATACGATTTATATTTGTAAATCCAAATTTAGGTACTCTTCGTTGTAAAGGCATTTGCCCTCCTTCAAATCCAATTTTTCTTGAATATCCTGAACGAGATTGTTGACCATTATGACCTCTCGTAGCTGTTCCTCCTTTTCCAGAACCTTGACCTCTACCAATTCGTTTTCCTGCTTTTATTGAACCTTTTGCAGGTTGTAAATTATTTAACTGCATAATCTTAATATCTTATTTAATTTCTTCAACAGAAATTAGATGATTAACTGTTTTTACCATTCCAAGTATTGAAGGAGTTGCATCGTGTTCAACTACTTGATTCATTTTGTGTAATCCTAAAGCCTCTAGTGTTAACTTTTGGTTTTTAGGTCGTCTTATCTTGCTACGTACTTGTTTTACTCTAATTTTTTTCATCATCAAACCTTTTATCCGTTAAACACTTTTTCTAATGAAACACCTCTTTGTTTTGCAATAGTTTTTGCATCACGTAAGTTTAATAAAGCATCAAACGTTGCTTTTACAACATTATGAGGATTAGATGAACCTTGAGATTTAGATAATACATCATGTACTCCCACTGATTCTAATACCGCACGTACAGCTCCACCAGCAATTACCCCAGTACCATGAGATGCTGGTCTTAAGAAAACTTTTGCTCCACCAAATTTACCTTTTTGTTCGTGAGGTAAAGTTTGTTTAATAATTGGAATTCTAACTAAGTTTTTCTTAGCATCTTCAATTCCTTTTGCTATTGCAGAAGCTACATCTTGAGATTTACCCATACCATGACCTACTACTCCATCACCATTTCCTACAACAACAATTGCAGAAAAGCTAAAGGTTCTACCACCTTTGGTCACCTTGGTAACTCTTTGTACTCCTACCAAGTGATCTTTTAAATCTAAACCACTAGGTTTTACTCTTTCTATATTTTTATATTTTTTGTACATGGTATAATCTTAAAATTTTAAACCTTCTTCTCTTGCACCATCAGCTAAAGCTTTCACTCTACCGTGATATAAATACCCATTTCTATCAAAAGCGCATGATTCAATTCCTGCTTTTGCTGCTTTTTCAGCTAAAGATTTGCCAACTGCTGTTGCAATTTCAATTTTAGTACCTTTTGCTGGTTTCTTAGATTTAGAAGTTGCCGAAATTAATGTTTTTCCTGCAACATCATCTACTAATTGAACAGAAATTTCTTTGTTACTTCTAAATACGCTTAACCTAGGTTTTGCTGCAGTACCAGAAACAACTTTTCTAATTCTATTTTTTATTCTATTTCTTCTTTGAAGTCTTGTCAATGCCATAACTATACTAATTATGCAGTTTTACCTGCTTTTCTTCTTAATATTTCACCTACAAACTTAACTCCCTTACCTTTATAAGGTTCTGGTGCACGGAAAGAACGAATCTTTGCAGCTACTTGACCAACCAATTGTTTGTCAAAAGAAGTTAATTTAATTATTGGATTTTTACCTTTTTCAGATATTGTTTCGATTTTTACTTCTGGAGCAATATTCATAACAATACTATGAGAAAAACCAAGTGCTAATTCTAATTTTTGACCTTGATTTGAAGCTCTATATCCTACTCCAACCAATTCTAACTCTTTAGTCCAACCTTTAGAAACACCTTCAATCATATTATAGATTAAAGCTCTGTACAAACCATGTTTAGCTTTTTGGTCTTTAGCCTCTGATAATCTTTCTAAAGTTAAGGTTCCATCTTCATTTTTTATCGCAATCTCACCAATGTTTTGAGATAACTCGCCTAGCTTACCTTTAACAGTAACTACGTTGTCTTTAATATCAACGGTAATTCCTTCCGGAATTGCTATTGGGCTTTTTCCTATTCTTGACATCTTATTTACTTTTTAATAAACGTAACACAATACTTCTCCACCTACATTTTCTTGACGAGCTTTTTTATTAGTCATCACACCTTTTGAAGTTGAAATAATTGCTATACCTAATCCGTTCAATACTCTTGGCATTTCGTTAGCAGCAGCATACTTACGTAATCCTGGTGTACTAATACGCTCAATTTTTTTAATAATTGGTTGTTTTGATTCTTTATCATATTTCAACGCAATTTTTATTGAATCTTGAACTTTGTTTTCAATAAATTTATAACTTAAAATATAACCTTGATCAAATAAGATTTTGGTCATTTCTTTTTTTAAGTTAGATGCTGGAATCTCAACAACTCTGTGTTTAGCACTCGCAGCATTTCTGATTCTCGTAAGAAAATCTGCTATTGGATCTGTATACATAATATTTATTTGCGGTTTTGGTATTTAGCTTAATTGCTAAACCTGAAACCAATTAATTTTCTTTTTACCAACTTGCTTTTTTAACACCTGGTATCAAACCTTGATTTGCCATTTCGCGAAAAGTTACACGTGAAATTCCAAATTGACGCATGTATCCTTTAGGACGACCAGTTAATTTGCAACGGTTGTGCATACGAACAGGAGATGCATTTTTTGGTAATTTTTGCAATGCTTCATAATCTCCAGCTTCTTTTAAAGCCTTTCTTTTTTCAGCATATTTTGCAACAGTCTTAGCTCTTTTTACTTCGCGAGCTTTCATTGATTCTTTTGCCATCTTTTAATTCTTTTTAAATGGTATACCTAATTCGTGTAATAATGATTTTGCTTCTTTATCTGTTTTGGCAGAAGTAACAAAACTGATATCCATACCTCCAATTTTGTGTACTTTATCAATATTGATCTCAGGAAAAATAATTTGTTCCGTAATTCCTAAATTATAATTTCCGCGTCCATCAAAACCAGTAGCTTTAACACCTTTAAAATCTCTTACTCGAGGTAAAGATGCAGTAACTAATCTATCCAAAAACTCGTACATTTTATTTGAACGTAAAGTAACTTTCACACCAATTGGCATTCCTTTACGTAATTTAAACGTAGCAATATCTTTTTTAGAAATTGTTGCAACTGCTTTTTGGCCAGTAATTGTTGCTAACTCTTCAAGAGCATAATCAATCAATTTTTTATCTGCAATAGCAGCTCCAACTCCTTTACTAATTACAATTTTTTGTAATTTCGGAATTTGCATTACATTCTTATAACCAAATTCTTTGGTTAAAGCAGGTTTAATTCTGCTATTGTAATCTTCTTTAAGTCTTGGCATATTTTCCATAACTATATAACTTCTTTAGATTTTTTTGAAAACCTAACTTTTTTATCTCCTTCCATACGGTATCCAACTCTTGTGGCTGCATCACCTTCAACTAACATTAAGTTAGAAATATGTAATGTTGCTTCTTTCTTTACAATACCACCTTGAGGGTTATCAGCACTAGGTTTTGTGTGCTTTGAAACCATATTAACTCCTTCAACAATTGCTCTGTTTTTATCAATAAAAACTTTTACAATTTTACCCTGTTCACCTTTATGATCTCCAGCAATTACTTTTACTGTATCTCCAGTTTTAATTTTTAGCTTTGTCATTTTATAAACGTATTAAAGCACCTCTGGTGCTAATGATACAATTTTCATGAATTGTTTATCACGAAGTTCTCTAGCTACAGGACCAAATACGCGGGTCCCTCTCATTTCACCTGAAGTAGAATCTAATAAAACACACGCATTATCGTCAAATCTAATATAAGATCCATCTTTACGTCTGATTTCTTTTTTAGTTCTAATCACAACTGCTTTAGATACTTGTCCTTTTTTCGCAGTACCGTTTGGAGTAGAATGCTTAATTGCTACTACAATTTTATCTCCTACCGAAGCGTAACGTTTTTTTGTTCCGCCAAGTACACGAATAACAAGAGCATCTTTGGCTCCGGTATTATCAGCTACTTTTAATCTTGATTCTTGTTGTAACATATTATTTAGCTCTTTCTAAAATTTCTACTAATCTCCAACGTTTAGATTTACTTAACGGACGAGTTTCCATTATTTTCACAGTATCTCCAATATTGCAATCATTATTCTCATCGTGTGCTACATACTTTTTCGTATTTAATACGTATTTTCCGTACATAGGGTGTTTTACTCGTTTCACTTCTGCAACAACAATAGATTTCTCCATTTTATTACTTGAAACTACACCTACTCTTTCTTTTCTAAGATTTCTTTTTTCCATCTTTACAAAATAATTACAATTATTGTAATTGTCTTTTAGTTAATTCAGTCGCAATTCTAGCAACAGTTCTTCTAACTGTTTTTAATTGCAGAGGAGTTTCTAAAGGCGAAATTGCATGTGCAAGTTTCAAATCAGTATAATTCTTTTTGAAGCTTGCAAACTTTTCATTTAGCTCTTCTACTGATAATTCTTTAATTTCCGATTGTTTCATATTTTCTCTATTAAAAAATTAAGCGTTGTCAAAATCATTTGCAACCACAAACTTTGTTCTTACAGGTAATTTTTGAGCTGCTAAGCGCAATGCTTCTTTAGCTATTTCAATAGAAACACCACCTACTTCAAACATAATTCTTCCCGGTTTCACAACAGCAACAAAATATTCTGGTGCTCCTTTACCTTTACCCATACGTACCTCTAAAGGTTTTTTGGTAATAGGTTTGTCTGGAAAAATTTTAATCCACAAACTCCCTTGTCTTTTCATATAACGAGTTGCAGCAACACGAGCTGCCTCTATTTGACGTGAGGTGAGTAAGTCTTGATCTAAAGCTTTGATACCGAACATTCCGTTCGAAAGTCTGTGACCTCTTTGCGAGATCCCTTTCATATTACCTTTCGCTTTCTGTACTTTACGATATTTTACTCTCTTTGGTTGTAACATTTTTTAAATTTAAAAAATTTATCTTCTGCGAGGTTTATTTCTACCTGGTCCTGAATTTCCTCCACCTTTGCCTTTTTTAGACAAACCAACTAATGGGTTCAATTCTCTCTTTCCATAAACTTCACCTTTCATAATCCAAACTTTAACACCTATTTTACCATAAGTAGTATTGGATTCTTCTAGTGCATAATCAATGTCTGCTCTAAAAGTAGAAAGAGGAATTCTTCCTTCTTTATAAGCTTCACTACGTGCCATTTCAGCTCCATTTAAACGGCCTGAAATTTGCACTTTAATACCTTCTGCATTCATACGCATCGTTGCAGCAATAGCCATTTTAATTGCACGTCTGTATGAAATTCTATTTTCAATTTGACGAGCAATACTTGCAGCTACTAACTTTGCATCCAACTCTGGGCGTTTGATTTCAAAGATATTGATTTGCACTTCTTTACCTGTAATCTTTTTAAGTTCTTCTTTTAACTTGTCTACCTCTTGGCCACCTTTCCCAATAATAATACCAGGTCTTGCAGTAGTGATAGTAACGGTTACAAGTTTTAAAGTTCTTTCAATGATTACACGTGAAACACTTGCTTTATATAATCTAGCATGAATATATTTACGAATCTTACTGTCTTCAGCAAGTTTGTCTCCATAGTCTTTTCCTCCGTACCAGTTAGATTCCCATCCTCTGATAATTCCTAAACGATTTCCTATTGGATTTGTCTTTTGTCCCATGCTATTTATTAATTGCTTAAATTATTAGTACCTAAAATCAACGTTACATGATTTGAACGTTTTCTAATCCTATGCGCACGACCTTGCGGTGCAGTACGTAATCTCTTTAACATTGTTGCGCTATCAACATATATTTCTTTAACAAACAAACCTGCATCTTCAATACTTGCATCTTCATTTTTCGCTTGCCAATTCGCTATTGCTGATAACATCAATTTCTCAAGGTTAATTGATGCTTCTTTTGGATTAAACTTTAATATTTGAAGTGCTTTTTCAACTTCAACACCTCTTACTAAATCAGCTACCAAACGCATCTTTCTTGGCGATGTAGGACAACCATTAAGTTTAGCCATGTAAACATTCTTACGTGCCTCTTTAAGTTGATCTGCTCTTAATTTTTTTCGAACTCCCATAACCTATCTTTTACCTTTATTTTTAGCACCAGCATGTCCTCTAAACGAACGTGTTGGTGAAAACTCTCCCAATTTGTGACCTACCATGTTTTCAGTAATATAAACTGGTACAAATTGACGACCATTGTGAACACCAATTGTTTGTCCAACAAAATCTGGTGTAATCATTGAGGCTCTTGACCAAGTTTTAATAACTGATTTTTTGCCTGAATCTATATTTTTTTGGACTTTCTTTTCCAATGCATGAAAAACATAAGGTCCTTTTTTTAATGAACGTGCCATACTTTCTATCTAATTATTTTTTTCTACGTTCAACAATGTGCTTATTACTAGCTTTCGTTTTAGAACGCGTTTTAAATCCTTTAGCCGGAATACCATTTCTTGATCTTGGATGACCACCTGAAGCTTTTCCTTCTCCACCACCCATTGGATGATCTACTGGATTCATTGCTACCGGACGAGTTCTTGGACGTCTTCCTAACCATCTATGTCTACCTGCTTTTCCAGATATAGTTAATTGGTGATCGGAATTTGATACGACACCTATAGTTGCTTTACAAGTCAATAGAATTAATCTAATTTCACCTGAAGGCAATTTTATAGTTGCATATTTACCTTCTCTTGCCATCAATTGTGCAAATGAACCTGCACTTCTAGCAATTACAGCTCCTTGACCTGGTCTTAATTCAATACATGAAATTACAGTACCTAATGGAATACTACTTATAAGCATTGTATTTCCAATTTCTGGAGCCACTTTATCTCCTGATATTAATTTCTGACCTACTTGCAATCCGTTTTGAGCTACTACATATCGTTTTTCACCATCTGCATAGTTTAATAAAGCAATATATGCTGTACGATTTGGATCATACTCAATAGACTTAACCGTTGCAGGAATTCCATCTTTATTTCTCTTAAAATCAATGATACGGTATCTTTTTTTATGACCACCACCAATGTAGCGCATTGTCATTTTACCTTCACTGTTTCGTCCCCCAGATCTCTTTATAGGAGCTAATAAGCTCTTTTCTGGTTTATCGGTTGTGATAACGTCAAAATCAGTCACAACTTTAAATCGTTGTCCTGGGGTTGTTGGTTTTAATTTTCTTAATGCCATCTTCTTATCTTAGATATTGCTATAAAAATCAATATTTTCTCCTTCAGCTAACTGTACAATTGCTTTCTTATAAGAGCCTTTCATACCTGAAACTACACCTTTTTTTGTAAATTTAGTTTTACGTTTTACAGGGTAATTCATTGTTCTCACATCTTTAACAGATACGCCATAAGCTTTTTCAACTGCTACCTTAACTTCGATCTTGTTAGCCAACTTATTTACAACAAAAGTAAAGCAGTTATTTAACTCGCTTTGGTCTGTTGCTTTTTCCGTAATAATAGGTTTTATCAATATTCTCATAACTATTACTTGCTAAAATTAGATTCGATTTCTTCTAAACTCTCTTCAGATATCACTAACTTATTTGTGTTTAAAACTGAGTAAGTGTTTAATTGTGAACCTTTTACGATATTTACATTTTTTAAATTTCGTGATGACAAATATACATTTTTATTTGACTCATCCAACACAAACAAAGATTTTTTATTTTCAAGCTCTAAAGCCTTTAAAACATTAGTAAATTCTTTTGTTTTTGGTGTCTCAAAATTAAATTTTTCTAACACTACTATATTCTCTTCTTTTGCTTTAATTGATAAAGCTGATAAACGTGCTAGTTTTTTTAAACCTTTGTTTAACTTGAAAGAATAATTTCTTGGTCTCGGTCCAAAAGCTCTACCCCCTCCTCTAAAAATAGGAGATTTAATACTACCTGCTCTTGCAGTACCTGTACCTTTTTGCTTTTTAATTTTACGAGTACTTCCCTTAATATCTGCTCTTTCTTTAGCTTTATGAGTACCTTGTCTCTTATTTGCCAAATGCTGCTTTACATCTAAATATATAGCATGGTCATTTGGTTCAATTGCAAAAATAGCATCTGAAAGCTCAACACTTCTTCCAGTTTTTTTCCCGTTGATATCTATTACAGCTACTTTCATTATTTCTTAATAATTACGTATGAATTATTATGGCCTGGAACTGCACCTTTTATTACTAAAAGATTTTTTTCTTTAACCACTTTTAAAACTCTTAGATTTTGAACTGTAATAGTTTCTCCACCCATTCTACCGCCCATGCGCATACCCTTAAATATTCTTGCAGGATATGATGCAGCACCAACAGAACCAGGAGCTCTATTCATACTTTGTTGACCGTGTGTTCTTTCTGAACCAGCAAATCCATGACGTTTTACAACCCCTTGGAAACCCTTACCTTTTGATGTACCTGATACATCAACAAATTCACCTTCTTCAAAGTGATCTACTGTGATTAGATCACCTAATTTTACTCCTTCATCAAAACCTTGAAATTCAACGACACGTTTTTTAGCAGTAGTTCCAGCTTTTTTAAAGTGCCCATTAAGCGCTTTTGTTGACTGTTTTTCTGCTTTGTCATCGAAACCTAATTGAAGAGCTTCATACCCATCAACTTCTTTGGTTCTGACTTGGGTAACTACACAAGGACCTACTTCTATAACTGTACATGGAATATTCTTTCCATTTGCGTCATAAATACTGGTCATTCCTATTTTTTTACCTATTAACCCAGACATTTTTAATTATTTAATTATTATTCTATTTATTCTTATTTGAAATCCCGCTTTGGCGAGATTAGTTCTAATGAACTAATTTTTATTAAAATTATCCCGAGGACTCGGAATCACTAAATAAAACAGGGTCAAAATATTTTCAACCCTGAATATATTTTTACGTTTTTCCTTCGTCAATCGCTCCGGACAAATAACTGAAATTCCTTTTTCAGTTTGTGAGATTCCTGCTTTCGCTGGAAATAATCACCAAAATTAATTAAACTTTGATTTCAACCTCAACACCACTTGGCAACTCTAATTTCATTAAAGCGTCAATTGTTTTTGATGAAGAACTATAGATATCTAAAATTCTTTTATATGCACACAGTTGAAATTGCTCTCTTGATTTTTTATTTACGTGCGGTGAACGCAATACAGTAAATATTTTTTTATGTGTTGGTAATGGAATTGGGCCATTAACAACAGCTCCAGTATTTTTTACCGTTTTTACAATCTTCTCAGCAGATTTATCTACCAAATTATGATCGTAAGATTTTAATTTTATTCTAATTTTTTGACTCATGATTTATAATTTTAGTAGGATTATCCTTGTGCTTTTTTAATTACTTCTTCAGAAATATTAGAAGGTGTTTTATCATAATGTGAAAATTCCATTGTAGAAGTAGCTCTACCAGATGATAATGTTCTCAAAGTAGTAACATAACCAAACATTTCTGATAAAGGCACATTCGCTTTTACAACTTTAGCTCCATTTCTATCATCCATAGCATGAACCTGACCTCTTCTTCTGTTCAAATCTCCTACAATATCTCCCATGTTTTCTTCAGGAGTAACCACTTCTAATTTCATAATTGGCTCAAGAATAACAGCTCCGGCAGCTTTTGCAGCAGACTTATATCCTAACTTAGCAGCCAATTCAAAAGACAAAGCATCTGAATCCACAGCATGAAAAGAACCATCTGATAAAGTTACCTTCATAGAATCCATTTCAAATCCTGCCAATGGGCCATTTTTCATTGCCATTGTAAATCCTTTTTCAACAGATGGGATAAATTCTTTAGGAATATTACCACCTTTTATCACATTAACAAATTGTAATCCAGCACCTTCAAAATCTTCATCAACAGGGCCCATTTCAAATACGATATCACCAAACTTACCACGACCACCAGATTGCTTTTTATATGTTTCTCTGTGTTTTGTAGTTTTTGTTAAATCTTCTTTATAATTTACTTGTGGCTCTCCTTCGTTAACTTCAACTTTAAATTCACGTTTTAAACGATCAATTAAAACTTCAATATGCAATTCTCCCATTCCTGAGATAATCGTTTGACCTGAAACCTCGTCAGTTCTCACTGTAAACGTAGGGTCTTCTTCTGCTAATTTAGCAAGACCTACACCTAATTTATCAACATCTGCCTTAGTTTTAGGCTCAATTGCAATACCAATTACAGGATCTGGAAAATCCATACTTTCTAACACTAAAGGAGCATCTAAAGAAGTCATCGTATCACCAGTTTTAATATCTTTAAAACCTACAGCTGCACCAATATCTCCTGCTTCAATATAATCGATAGCATTTTGCTTATTTGCATGCATTTGGTAAATACGTGAAATACGTTCTTTTTTACCAGATCTATTATTTAAAATATAAGAACCTGCATCTAACCTACCTGAATAAACTCTAAAGAAAGCCAAACGACCAACAAAAGGATCGGTTGCAATTTTAAAAGCTAATGCAGCAAAAGGCTCTTTTACTGATGGTTTTCTTGTTTCTTCTTTTTCTGTATCAGGGTTTATACCAATAATACCTTCTTTATCTACCGGCGAAGGTAAATAACGACAAACCGCATCTAACAAGAATTGAACTCCTTTGTTTTTAAATGCAGAACCGCAAACCATAGGTATGATTGCCATATCCATAACAGCAGCTCTTAAAGCAGCATGTACTTCATCTTCAGTGATTGAATCTTCATCTTCCATGAATTTTTCAAGTAGATTTTCATCATAACTTGCAACTTCTTCAATCAATAAAGCTCTATACTCATGAGCTTCTTCTTTTAAATCTTCTGGAATATCAATCACTTTAAATGTAGATCCGTGATTTTCATCATCCCATACAATAGCTCTATTTTTTACTAAATCAATAATTCCTCTAAAATTTTCTTCGTCACCAATTGGAAGAACGATAGGCACAGCATTTGAACCTAACATTTCTTTCACTTGTTTATTTACCTTAAGAAAATCAGAACCTTGTCGATCCATTTTATTTACAAAACCAATTCTTGGCACTTTGTAATTATCAGCCAATCTCCAGTTAGTTTCTGATTGTGGCTCAACACCATCAACAGCACTAAACAAAAAGACCAAACCGTCTAAAACTCTTAACGATCTATTTACCTCAACTGTAAAATCAACGTGACCAGGGGTATCAATTATATTAAAATGATATCCTTGAGTCTCTGCAGTAGGCTCTCCATTTTCTGATGGAAACTCCCATGTACATGTTGTTGCAGCAGAAGTAATTGTAATACCTCTTTCTTGCTCTTGCTCCATCCAATCCATAGTTGCAGCACCATCGTGTACCTCACCTATTTTATGTGAAACTCCTGTGTAAAAAAGAATACGTTCTGTAGTTGTGGTTTTACCCGCATCAATATGTGCAGCAATACCAATATTCCTAGTTAATTTTAAATCTCTAGCCATTTCTTAAAATCTAAAATGTGAGAATGCTTTATTAGCGTCTGCCATCTTATGTACATCCACTCTTTTCTTAACCGCTGCTCCTTCTTCTTTCACTGCTGCAAGAATTTCGCCTGCTAAACGCTGCGCCATAGATTTTTCATTTCTCTTACGAGCAAATAAAATCATCCATTTAATAGCCATTGAAATTTTACGGTCAGCTCTAATTGGCATTGGAATTTGAAAGGTCGCTCCACCAACTCTTCGGCTACGGACCTCAACATGTGGCATTACATTTGATAAACCATCTTTCCACAACTCTAAAGCTGTTTTTTCTTCGTCTTGTTTTTTTGCTTCTACGATATCTAATGCATCATAAAAAACTTTAAATGCAACAGATTTTTTACCATCTAACATCAAATTGTTCACAAAACGTGTAGCCAATTGATCGTTAAACTTAGGATCTGGTAAAAGAATCCTTTTCTTTGATACTTTTTTTCTCATTATTCTTACATTAAAGCTTAAAAATTATTTCTTTGGACGCTTAGTTCCATATTTTGAACGACGTTGTGTTCGCCCTTCTACTCCTGCTGTATCTAAAGCACCACGAACAATGTGATATTTTACACCAGGTAAATCTTTTACTCTTCCTCCTCTAACCAATACTATCGAGTGTTCTTGTAAATTATGTCCCTCTCCTGGAATGTATGCATTTACTTCATTACCATTGGTTAACCTTACCCTTGCAACTTTACGCATTGCTGAATTAGGTTTCTTTGGTGTAGTTGTGTAAACACGAGTACATACTCCACGACGTTGCGGACATGAATTCAAAGCAGCCGATTTGTTCTTCTTGGTTGTTTTGGTTCTTCCTTTTCGTACTAATTGTTGAATAGTTGGCATACTATTTTTTAATTAAATTAATTTGTTTAAAATCTCTATTTTTTAGAGTGTGCAAATGTATAACATTTTAATTGATATTCAATTTATAAATCATTGATTTTTTTGAGTTTAGTTTTTCTTCAAAAACAAAGCCGGAGGTTTCTATTTTAATATCTCACCAATTAACATAAACTAAAGCTATTGTCTCTTAAACCCCATATAGACACAAACTATAGATTTGAAAGCAACTTACATTTGATATTTAATAAAATAATAGGATATTTACACTCAAATTATTTAACCATTGGAATTCCGCTTTACACCTTATATATATATACTTTTTTTTATGTTGGTTTCCACCTCCATTAGTGGGCAAGAACTTCAACTTAAAATCTTGTCTAAAAAAGAATTAAATAAATCAATAATTAACAATTTATCTTTTAAGAATAAACATACCTCCAAAGAAAGTGCCTATAATGAAATAGACCATGTATTATCTAAACTAGAAATCAAAGGGTATTTAAATACCGTATTAGATTCCGTTTTTAAAACGAAAACCACATATACAGCCATCTATAATATAGGGAAGCAAACCAAAAAAATAAAAATTAATTATACTAGTATACCAAATGATGTTTTATCAAAAAAAATATTAAATCAAATATCATCAAATGTTACCAATACCCATTTTGAAATTCTATTTACAGATATAGAATACACATTGCAATTTATTACAAATTATTACGAAAATGCAGGTTACTCATTTACACAGTCTCATTTGACAAATATTATGCTTAAAGATGATTACGCTACAGCGGAATTAAAAATCAGCACTACAAAAACCAGAACTATAGATAAAATAATTGTTAAAGGATATAGTGATTTTCCAAAAAAATTTATTAGCCACGAGCTACACCTTAAAATTGGTTCGACGTTTAATAAAACAAAATTAAAGAATGCATCTATTGCGCTGCATAAAATTACATTTGCTGAAGAACAAAAACCACCAGAAGTACTATTTACTAACGACTCTACTTTTATATACTTATATTTAAAAAAGAAACAAGCCAATAAATTTGATGGTGTTATTGGGTTTTCGTCTAAAGAAGAAAAAAGCGGACTAGAATTTAACGGGTATCTTGATTTGTCGTTTAATAATATTTTTAACCAAGGTGAAAATGTTGATTTGTTTTGGAAAAACAACGGCAATGAAAGTCAAAGGTTTTTTATCGGTGCAAAAATTCCATATATTTTTAATTTACCCATCATTCCAAAAATAAACTTTGAACTTTTCCGACAAGACTCAACCTATAGCAACACACTAACAAATATTGACTTGAGTTATTCTTTATACAAAAAAGGCTACATTACCGCTTCATTTCATACAGAGAATTCAAATAGCCTGTCAAAAAACTCTAATGCTAATATAGAATCTTTTACGAATGTTTTTTACGGAATAAATTACAGTTATGAAAAAATAATAAATGACAACTTATTTCCTGTAAAGTTCAAACTTAATATGAGTTCCTATTTAGGTAATCGAAATTCTGAAAACACAAAGACCAATCAATCTAAATTTTCACTACAAACAAATTACTTATGGTCTTTTGATCAAAAAAATTATATTTTCTTACAAAACCAAAGTGCTTTATTAAATTCAAAAAACTATTTTGAAAACGAATTGTTTAGAATTGGCGGTATAAACACTATTAGAGGAGTTAATGAAGAAAGTATTTTTGCGTCTAGTTACAGCATCTTCAATTTAGAATACCGTTTTAAACCAAACAATTCGAGTTATTTCTATTCTATTACTGATTTTGCATATATAGAAGATAAATCTATAAACAAAAATTCACAAATCATCAGCTTAGG
>DAOUTI010000160.1 GCA_030626795.1 Flavobacteriaceae bacterium | reverse complement strand
TTTAATCGAACACCTTCTCCTTGCACACACATATAAATAACAAATGAATCTTTATTTGTATTATCAATTTCAATTTTCTTGTTCAATAATAATATATTTGTTGTAAAATATTGACAATCAACAATATTATTAATTTTATTTAAATTATTACTATAACTAGTATTATATTTAACTTGGGATTTAAAATCTAAAGCATCTATGGCTTCATTCGTATGTAATTCACGATAATTACCTGCGTCGTCTTGCCTATCCCAATCGTAAATTCGATATGTTACATCACTTGTTTGTTGTATTTCGGCCAGTAAAACTCCCGCGCCAATGGCGTGTACTCGACCTGTAGGAATAAAATATACATCGCCTTCATTTACCAAATCAATATTTAATATTTCAGTCAAAGTTTTGTTTTGTAAATGACTTAAATATTCACTTTTACTTACATCATTTTTAAAACCAACAATCAAATTCGCATTTTTATCAGCTTGCATAACATACCACATTTCGGTTTTACCGAAGGAATCATGCCTTTGCTTGGCGAGTACGTCATTTGGGTGCAATTGAATACTTAAAGCTTCTTTAGCATCAATATATTTAATCAATAGCGGAAAGTTATCTCCAAATTGTTGGTGCACTTTTTCTCCTACCAATTCTCCCTTAAATTTTGAAACAAGTTCTTTTAAAGTTTTGCCTTTTAGTGCACCATTTACAACTACAGATATATCACTATCCACATCAGAAATTTCCCAGCTTTCACCTATATTTTTCTTTTTTGAACCTTTGCCAAGAATTTGATTTAATTTTTCACCTCCCCAAATTTTTTCTTTTAAAATTGGCGTGAACTTTAATGGATAATCAAGCATTTAGTTTATTTTTTTTACAAATATCGAGTAAATTTAATTCATAATAAAAACTCCTGTCAATAAAGGTTATTTTCTTATTTTTGTTTTATGAAAAATTTTATTGAAAATTTACCAAAAGCCGAATTACATTTACATATAGAAGGTACTTTTGAACCTGCTTTAATGTTTAAAATTGCCAAAAGAAATCATATAAAAATACCTTATAAATCTGTTAAAGAAATTGAAGATGCCTACAAATTTGATTGCTTGCAAGATTTTTTAGATATTTACTACCAAGGTGCTAGTGTTTTAATTAACGAACATGACTTTTATGATTTAACTTACAGCTATCTTGAAAAATGCGCGATTCAAAATGTGCGACATACCGAAATTATGTTCGACCCACAAACGCATACCGAAAGAGGTGTTGCCTTTGAAACTGTAATCAACGGAATTAGCAAAGCTTGTGAAGATGCAAAAGATAAATTGGGAGTTAGCTCTTTGTTAATTATGAGTTATTTAAGGCATTTAAGCGAAAAAGATGCTTTTAAAACATTAAAACAATCTCTTCCGTTTAAAGATAAAATTACTGCCGTTGGATTAGATTCTTCCGAAAAGGGAAATCCACCATCTAAGTTCAAAAATGTATTTGAAGCTTCTGTCAAAGCAGGATATATTCCTCTAGCTCATGCTGGTGAAGAAGGTAATGCCGATTATGTTTGGGAAGCATTAGATCTTTTAAAAATTAAACGCATAGATCACGGTAATAACGCTTTGCAAGACCCCCAATTAATTAAAGAAATCATCAAACGCGATATAGCCTTAACCATTTGCCCACTTTCAAATACTGCATTACAAGTGGTAAGTGATTTAAAAGATCATCCATTAAAAAAGATGATGGCATTAGGATTAAAAGTAACTATCAACTCAGATGACCCAGCTTATTTTGGCGGACAAGTAAATCAAAATTATATTGAAATTCAAAAAGCTTTGAATTTAAGTAAACAAGACTTATATGAATTGGCTAAAAACTCATTTCAATATGCCTTACTTGATGATAAAACCAAACAAATATATTTAGACGAACTAGAAACCTATTATGAAAAATATAATTAATGTAGTGCTTTTAATGCCTCTTCAATATGTGATTCGGCATTAGTCATGCTATTATAAATTAATATAACGATTCCATTTTTATCAACTACATAAGTAACTCTGCCAGGAACCATGCCAAGCATACTGCTTGGTACTCCGAATAATTTTCTGACTACTTTTTTAGTATCTGCCAATAAAGTGAATGGTAAATTATACTTTTCTGCAAACTTTTTATGGCTTACTACATTGTCTGAACTTATTCCAATCACTTTTACATTCTTATCTGTAAATTCTTGGTAAGTATCTCTAAAACTACAAGCTTCTTTGGTACATCCAGGAGTATCATCTTTAGGGTAAAAATAAATTACCATTGCTGTCTTACCTATAAAGTCTAAACTATTAAAATCTTCACCAAATTGATCTTTCAACACAAACGACGGCACTTTATCTCCCTCTTTGATTTTTTTTTCTTTTTTCATACTGCTAATCATAAAAACTACACCGATGAGTAGTCCGGCTAAAATAAAAAATTTGTTTCTTTTAAACATAAATTTGTTCTTTACAATTCTTTTAATATAAATATTTGGTACCCTATATAAATTCAATTAGACACCACAATAAGTTACAAAATTTCGAGGTGTTTCATATAACGTAATAGATAAATCTAATTTTGAATCAATTTTTAAACGCAATTTATTCCAAATAACAACCGATATATTTTCGGCTGTAGGATTTAGTGTTTTAAACTCTAAAACTTCTTCGTTTAAATTTTTATGATCAAATTGATCTTCAATCTCATTGCGAATTAAATTTTTTAAAATTTTCATGTCCATAACAAAACCCGTTTCAGGATGAATCTCTCCAGTAACCGATACAATGAGTTCATAATTATGCCCATGGAAATTAGGATTCGCACATTTACCAAATATTTCAGCATTTCGAGCATCAGTCCATTCATTATTATACAAACGATGTGCTGCATTAAAATGTGCTTTTCTATTAACTGTTACTCTCATGTTTATGTTATTTGATTATTTAAACATTCTTATAAACATACCAAATTCTTGTTGACTATAAAAATACAAAGTTTAAAGTAAAACATTGAATTATTACTCGGCTTTTGACTTCCGACTTGAGACTATCGACAAAAAACTCACTTCTTGTCCTTAAAATGCACATGGTGACCTAGCTCTGCGACCAGGCTTTGTACACTCTGAAAATATTTCGGATATAGAATAATCAAGATTATGAATTATTTCTCTTCATTTTAAACTGATTATACCATTTCGCTAAAAATTCAACATTTTCAACTTTATACTTTTAACTTTCAATTTCTTATTTCTTATAATATTTCTTAAACTTTATAAAAGCCAAAATACTTAACACTACAGAAAGTGCTAGCCAACCCCAAATTTCATTTGGTATTGCAGCGGTTTCTCCTGCAGCATAGGAGTGTAAACCTGATAATAAATGATTTACTCCTAAATATGTCATTAATATAGATGCAAATGCAAAAACAGAAATCATATTAAAGGTATACTTACTTTTTAAACCGGGAATAATTCGCATATGTAAAACAAAAGCATAGACCATTATACTAATCAATGCCCAGGTTTCTTTAGGATCCCAACCCCAATATCTACCCCAGCTTTCATTCGCCCAAATACCTCCTAAAAAGTTACCTATCACCAATAAAACCAAGCCAATGGTTAGTGACATTTCACTAATGGTCGTGATTTCATTAATTGCCAATTTCAATTTTTCTTTGTTCTTTTTCGTTGTAACGGAATAGAGTATCAATGCAATAATACCTAAAATCATACTAATGGTAAACGGACCATAACTTGCAACAATAATTGCCACATGGATCATCAACCAATAAGAGTCTAAAACAGGTACTAAATTACCAATAGATGGGTCCATCCAATTCCAATGTGCAACCATTAATAATATTGATGTTACAAAGGTAGTTGCAGCTAAAGTCAAAGCAGATTTTCTTCCTAAAATCAAACCAAATAACATGGTTGCCCATGACACATAAATCATAGATTCATATCCATTACTCCATGGTGCATGGCCTGATATATACCAACGAATTCCCAATCCAACTGTTTGGTAAATAAATAACAAACCAATAATTAATGCACCTATTTTTATTAAGATATTAATCCACTTATTATTATTAAATATATTGACAATCACCACCACAAATAAGAACAAACTAGCAAGCATGTATTTCCAAAACAAGCCCTTAAAAATATCGTATTTATTATAAAAAAGTTCCAGTTTTATTTTATTTTCAGAAGGAATTACCTGATCGCCAAATTTTCTTTGGTACTTGTGCATACTATCTAAAAACTCATTAGCTTTTGTATAATCATTGGTATTGGTTGCTTGAACCATTGCCTTTGAATAAAGTGGAATAATATTGCTAACATATAAAGAATCACTTCCTTTAAAACCAGCATGGGCAACTTCGGGAAATGCGTACCATTTATCATTTACGTCATTTGCTAATGGAAAAAACTTATAAATACCTCCTTCTAAAGCTCCGAAAAGTAAATTCGCTCGTCCGTCAATATTTAAAATACTCTCTTCATATTTATTTTTAATTTTCTTCTTATGCGCCTTAGCAACTTCATTATTTAATTTATATTCCCCCTTTTTAGAAAATAAATCAGAAAAACGAGCATATTTTTGATCATGAGGTATTCCTATCAAATCACGTACCTTAGTATTGTCTTTTTTGATATAAATAAAAGGCACAAAATACCATGCTCTTGGATTTGTAATTAAGGAAACTAAAACCTGATTGGCGTCAAAATCTTGATAAGTATCTTTTTTGCTAACTTTTCGTAACAATTCGGAAGCAAAGGTATTTACTGGCTTCATTCTTCCACCTACATCTTGAATTACCAACTCACCAAAACGCTCGGCATGGGCTGTACTTACCTTTTGAGCAGTAATTAAAGAATCTATAGTTTTATATTGCTCGTTATGTGTACTTTGTGCAAAAGAAGAAAAACTTACCAATAATATTATAACTGTCAATTTTGCTTTCTTTTTCTTAATCTTTTCTAAGTTCTTTCTTAAGAAAGCAAAGCGCGTGTTTTTTACCATTAGTGTCACAATTAAACCTAAAAATAATAAGGTATAACCCAAATAGGTTGTCCATGTTCCAATATTATCATGATTAACTGATAAAAAGGTTTGTTCAATTTTTCCTTGGTCATTATAACTAGATTGAAAAAAACGATAACCTTTATAATCTAAAACATGATTCATAAAAATTTTAAAATCAAATACTCTTTCATTATCCACTACAGTGATTTCACTTGCGTAAGATTTCGGACTCATAGAACCTGGATACCTTTCTAATTGGAAATCGCGTAATTTTATAGAAAATGGTAGTTTTACTTGTTTAGAACCATAACTCAATCTAAAGTTCAACCCATCTTGAGAGAAAATCACTGGAGGTTCTGTGCTTAATTTATTGCCATAGAGGCTGTAATTTTGTTTGGCGTTTTCGGTAATAACTTCCACTTCTAACAAGTCTCTAGGATGCTCATCTTTATTACCCGAAACCATTTGCATTTTACCCTTAACTGCTGCCTCAGGAATTACAAATTGCAAAGGCCCCAATTGATATAAAGAGCGTAAATGAAATTCTTGAATAGTATCTTTTGCTACATTTATTCTCTCTTGTGTTGCCATAATCATATAAGTTCCTTCATTTGGAGAGCTTATTCTTAAAGTATCAT
>DAOUTI010000114.1 GCA_030626795.1 Flavobacteriaceae bacterium | reverse complement strand
AGGCGACTAAAAATCCGCCAAGGAAAAGCAAAATAACATGATTAAAATAGGTTGATGACACCTCTTTACCGTTCATAATCCCTAAAACGGGAAATAAAATAACAGGTAATAATGAAGTGATTGCTAATGGAACTATTTCGGTAACCCACCATAATGCCATTAAAATTGCTACTGCTAGTGTTGCTGTTACTGTTGGATTGCTTTTATCAAGCTCTACAAAAAAAAGGATGTAAAAAAATAATGCAGGAGCAAGCAGAAAAACCGCATATTTAATTTTATCGCCTTTGAAAGAAATTTTTGACTTCAATTTTTTTTATTTTAATACAGAAAATATTATTGATGATGATGTAAATACAGTGTGTGTTTGTGTTTCAAAATCATCTTCATTAGCTTTAAAAATGTTGGGCACAAAAGTTTGTGGATTTAGATCAATTAACGGAAACCACGTGCTTTGTATTTGCACTTGTAATTTGTGTCCTTTTTTAAAAGTATGAAATACATCTTGTAATTTAATATTAACATCGGTTTGTTTATTCGGGATAAATGCTTCTGGGTGAGAAAAGCTGTTTCTAAATTTTCCTCGCATTACTTCACTACGAACCATTAAATGATAATTACTCAATTTTAAGTGGTCTTGCATGCCTTCTTTTTGTTCTTCAATTTCATTCGGGTGAACATCAATAATTTTAACAATCCAATCTGCATCAGTGCCTGTTGTGGCAACTTTTAATTTTGCCAATATATCTCCAGCTAAAGTAAAATCATCTTGTAAAATTTCTGTCTCAAAAACTAATACATCTGGTCGCCTTGCAGCAAAACGCTGATCATCTGTCATATATTTTCTTGGTGTAAAAACAGTTTTAATATCTTCAGAATATGGAACAGGCCGTTTGATATCGCTAATAAATTTTATAGCATGATTTGAAATTTGCTTTGATGATAGTTGCTGATTATTAGATAGATAAAATGTTTTTTTAAAAGTGTTTTTTGGTGGCCAGCTATCATAAGTTTTCCATTCTTTTTTACCTGTGTCAAAAACATAAGCTTCTGGCAATCCAGAATTATGGTCGCCTTTATCTTTTAAGAAATGGTTAAAGAATTTTGTTTCCATATTTTTTTGAAAAAATTCAGAAATTGAATCACCAAAATAATAATTCCCAACAAAATTTTTACCTTTTGTTCTTGCCCAAGCGCCATGATCCCAAGGACCAAAAACTAAAGTGTTATAATTGCTTGGGTTGTGTTTTTCAATGGTTTTGTAAGTTTCTAAGGGGCCGTATAAATCTTCGGCATCAAAAAAACCTCCAACTACCATAGTTGCAACAGTAGGTTTTATATTTTTTAAGTGTTGAATAAGTCCTTTTTTTTGCCAAATACTATCGTAGTTTGGATGCTCTATCAGTTCTTTCCAAAAGAAATCATCAATTTGATCATTATTTTTTAAACCTGGATTGTCAACAGATTTGTTTTGAAAATATTTATTTAAATTTTTTAAAGGTCCAGCATCTAAAAAGAATTGATATTGGTCTTGGGTTTTTAAGTTTGGTAATGAATACCAAGCGGTATCTGTAGGTTTATTTTTAGGAGTTCCAAAAAGTGGGGTAACTTTAAAATAACTTAACAAGTAAGCACCATTATGATGAAAATCATCAAAAAAAAAATCGGCTATACAAGCTTGAGGCGAGGCAGCTTTTAAAGCAGGGTGTGCATCAATAGTTGCGTAAGTGGAGTAAAACCCAGGGTATGAAATTCCCCAAACCCCCACATTCCCATTATTATTTTCAACGTTTTTAACTAGCCAATCTATAGTGTCATAAGTATCTGTACTTTCATCAATATCTTTATTAGATCTTTTGTTTGGAATATAAGCACGCATATTATCGTATGTGCCTTCACTCATCCATCTACCTCTAACATCTTGATAAACAATAATATTGCCTTGTTTCATTAAATGGATGTTAGGTCCAATTTTTTCACGAAATTCATTTTTGCCATAAGGCCTTGTACTATAGGGTGTTCTCTGTAATAGTATTGGGTATTTTTTACTTTTATCTTTAGGAGAATAAATTACGGTGTGTAATTTGATGCTATCACGCATAAGGATTGTAACTTCTTTTTTATCATAATTGTCTTTAACAAAAGTGTTTTTTTTTTCTATTTTATTAGAGGAGGTATTATTGCAAGAAGTTATTAGGGCACTTAAAACAAATAACAAGGTTATTTTTAGAGAATGGAGTTTCATCAGAAATTAGATTTATTATTTTAAGAAGATGTTATTCACCAATACTACCAAATTCGACACCTTCAGAGTAAGCTACTTTAATACCATTTTCACTAAACCCTTTTTTAATGCTTTCGTGAGCAGAGAACAGAACTTCCCAGTAATCATCTGGTTTAACGTATGGCCTTACGGCGATTTGAATGTTGTGACTCTCAAAATTTTCAATTCCGATTTCAGGTTGAGGCTCACTTAATATTTTTGGAATTGTTGAAAGTGCTTCAACAATAATTTTCCTAACTTTAGGAAAACTTTCTTCATAAGGCATGGTAACATCTATTTCTAAACGTACCATTTCTTTTTTAGAATAATTTGTAACCACGTCACTTGTGATTTTCGAATTAGGAATAATTAAAGTTTTTCGACCTGGAGTAACAACAACCGTGTTAAAAACCCCAATTTCTTCAACTTTACCAAACTTATCATCAATTTGAATCCAATCATTAACATGGTATGGTTTAAGGGATAAAACAATAAGTCCTGAAGCAAAATTACCTAAACTTCCTTGTAGTGACATTCCAATTGCAAAAACGGAAGCAGCAATTATGGTTGCAAAAATAGTAAGTTCAATACCAACGATGCCTGCGACTGTGATAAGTAATAATACTTTTAGTGAAACACTCATAATTGACATTAAAAACGGACGAATATTTTCTGACATTCCTCCTTTTTCTAGGGCTAGTTCAAAGAGTTTCACAAGTTTTTTTATAATCTTAAAACCAATCCAAAGTATGATAATTGACAATAAAACTTTTGGAGCAAAAAAAATTATTTTTTCTTGTGCTATTTCTAGGTATTCAGTGATTTTATCCATGTAAAAAATATTAGAGCCTAAATGTATAAAAATATTAATTAATAGACTATTTATTTCATGAGATCCCGATTTTTGTTTTCCTACTGTCAACAAGTTCGGGATATGCGATTCACACATTTTTATTTAATATAAAAATGGTTCTCTGCTTACATATTTCTTCTGTATTGCCCGCCAACTTCAAAAAGAGCAGAGGTAATTTGACCTAATGAACAAACTTTTGTTGCTTCCATTAATTGTTCAAAAACATTTTCATTTTGAATTGCTTTTTGTTTTAATTTTTGAATTGCTTCTGTTGATTGTTCCTGATTTACAGCATGTAAATTTTTGATTACCTCAATTTGATACCGCTTTTCTTT
Source organism: Flavobacteriaceae bacterium (assembly GCA_030626795.1). Taxonomy (GTDB): domain Bacteria; phylum Bacteroidota; class Bacteroidia; order Flavobacteriales; family Flavobacteriaceae; genus Lutimonas. The sequence continues at coordinate 5,020 of DAOUTI010000114.1, read as the reverse complement.
TTCGGTTGCCCGAATTACTTCTTGTGGTAATATTGTTGGAGAACCTTTGCTACTTAAAAAAGTATTAACACCAATTATTTCATACTTTCCACTATGTTTTAGCTCTTCATAATACAAACTTTCTTCTTGAATTTTTGAGCGCTGGTACATGGTTTCCATAGCACCTAAAACACCACCACGTTCTGTGATTTTATCAAATTCTGTATAAACAGCTTGCTCTACTAAGTCGGTTAATTCTTCAATAATAAATGAGCCTTGTAAAGGATTTTCATTATTAGCTAAGCCTAATTCTTTATTAATAATCAATTGAATAGCCATTGCTCTCCGTACCGATTCTTCAGTAGGTGTAGTTATGGCCTCATCATAAGCGTTGGTATGTAAAGAATTACAATTGTCGTAAATTGCATAAAGCGCTTGTAAAGTAGTTCTTATGTCGTTAAAGTCAATTTCTTGTGCATGAAGCGAACGTCCAGATGTTTGAATATGATATTTTAACATTTGGGATCTTTCATTTGCGCCATATTTTAATTTCATGGCTTTTGCCCAAATTTTACGAGCAACTCTACCAATTACCGAATATTCTGCATCTAATCCGTTAGAGAAAAAGAAAGATAAATTTGGTCCAAATTTATTGATATCCATACCTCGGCTAATATAATATTCCACGTAAGTGAAACCATTAGATAGCGTAAAAGCCAATTGCGAAATTGGATTTGCTCCCGCTTCGGCAATATGATACCCAGAAATGGAAACGGAATAAAAATTTCGGATATTATTTAGCGTGAAATACTCTTGAACATCTCCCATCATTTTTAAAGCAAATTCAGTTGAAAAAATACAAGTATTTTGCGCTTGATCTTCTTTTAAAATATCTGCCTGTACGGTTCCTCTAACTTTTGAGATGGTTTCGCTTTTAATTTTTTGATAGATGTTTTGAGGTAAAATTTGGTCGCCTGTAATTCCTAAAAGCATTAAGCCTAATCCATCATTTCCTTCGGGTAAATCACCTTGATATGCAGGTCTATCTAGATTATTATAAATTTCATTTAATTTTTCATTAACCTCTTTTTCTAGTTCGTTTTCACGGATGTATTTTTCACATTCTTGATCAATGGCAGCATTCATAAAATAGCCAAGTAGCATTGGTGCTGGACCATTGATAGTCATTGAAACAGAAGTGAGCGGGTTTGTTAATTCAAAACCAGAGTATAATTTTTTTGCATCGTCTAAGCAACAAATAGAAACTCCGGCATTACCAATTTTACCATAAATATCAGGTCTCGTATCTGGGTCGTTACCATACAAGGTAACACTATCAAAAGCTGTAGATAATCTTTTGGCAGGAGCATTTAAACTTACATAATGAAATCTTCTATTGGTTCTTTCTGGTCCGCCTTCTCCAGCAAACATTCTTGTTGGGTCTTCACCAGTTCTTTTAAATGGATAAATTCCTGCAGTAAAAGGAAATTCTCCAGGTACATTTTCTTGTAAAGTCCACAATAATAAATCACCCCAGGCTTTATATTTGGGTAAGGTAATTTTAGGAATTTGTAAATGAGATAATGATTCAGAATGTGTTTTAATATGAATCTCTTTATCTCTTACCTTAAAAGTAAAAACCTCATTTTTATAACTTTGTCTTTTATTATCAAAATTTAAAATCGTATCCCAGTTGTGAGAGTTTAAATCTTTTTTTAATTTGTTAAACTCATTTATTAATTGATGAGCCAATGCATTTTTTTCGGATGGAAAATCGATATTTTTAATTCCATTTTCATCAATAGTAATTTTTTTACCAACAATGGCTTCTGTGGTTTGGTAAATACCATATAATTTTTGAGCAATATTACTTTGCTCTACACACCATTTATCATAAGCATGATTAGTTTCTGAAATTTCTGAAAGATATCTCACGCGCTTAGGCGGAATAATGAAGAGTTTTTCACTCATTGCTTCGCTAATCTCAAAAGTACTTTTTAGAGTCGCTTTGGTTTTTTCGTTTATTTTTTCAATAATAAATCGATATAAATTATTTGTGCCAGGATCATTAAATTGTGATGCAATGGTTCCATAAACAGGCATCGTATCTATATTGTCTTCCCAAAGGTTATGGTTTCTTTGGTACTGTTTTTTTACATCGCGTAATGCATCTAAAGCGCCATTTTTATCAAATTTGTTTAATGCAATTACATTGGCAAAATCAATCATGTCAATTTTTTCCAATTGTGTCGCAGCACCATATTCAGGAGTCATTACATAAAGAGAAACATCAGAATGATCTAAAATTTCGGTATCCGATTGTCCAATACCCGAAGTTTCTAAAATAATGAGGTCGTAATTGGCAGTTTTTAAAATGTTAAGTGCATCACTAACATGTTTAGATAGCGCTAAATTAGATTGTCGAGTTGCTAGTGAGCGCATATAAACTCTTTCATTATTAACTGAATTCATTCGAATTCTATCCCCTAATAATGCACCACCTGTTTTTCTTTTGGAAGGGTCTACAGAAACTATGGCAATATTTTTTTTAGGAAAATCAGCTAAAAATCGTCTAACCAATTCATCAACTAATGAAGATTTTCCAGATCCGCCAGTACCGGTAATCCCTAATATCGGGCATGTTATTTTTCCTTTTTCCCCTGTATGGGAAAAACCTTTAAAAATTTCGATAAATTTATCATGACTATTTTCAGCCAATGATATTAATCTGGCAATGGTATTTACATCATTATTTTGTAAACTTTGATATATGTTTTCAGTTATAGGAAGAGATTCTGATGGAGAGAAATCACTTTTTTCAATCATATCATTGATCATTCCTTGTAAACCCATTTTTCGTCCGTCATCGGGTGAGTAAATTTGGGTTATACCGTAATCCATTAAATCTTTGATTTCTTTTGGAAGGATTACACCACCGCCACCACCAAAAATTTTGATTTGCGAAGCGCCTTTTTCTTGTAATAAATCATACATGAATTTAAAATACTCATTATGACCACCTTGATAAGATGTCAAGGCAATTGCATTGGCATCTTCTTGAATGGCTGTATTTACAACTTCTTCTACACTACGATCGTGACCTAAATGAATTACTTCCACACCAGTGGATTGAATAATTCGACGCATCACATTTATAGCTGCATCATGACCGTCAAAAAGTGAGGCCGCAGTAACAATTCGTATCTTATTTTTAGGGATATATGCTTTTACTCTTTCCATGAATTTAATCTTCAAAAATCAAGTTGCAAGTTAATGATTTTACAGGATTAAATCTTGCGGTAAAAAAGCAATATTTAAGAATTCATAATTAATGATTTGGAATGGTAAAAAATTAGTTATTTCTCCAAAAATATGGGGTAAATATTATGATAACCGTAAAAAGCTCTAATCTACCTAAGAGCATTAAAAATGCCGACCACCATTTTCCGATAGGAGGAAGTATGTCATAATTATTAACAGGGCTTAATTGCCCAAATGCCGGGCCAACATTACCTAAAGATGAAGCTGCAGCTCCCGTAGAAGTTAAAAAATCAAGACCTAAAAAACTAAAAACTAATGCGCCAACAACAAAAATGATCAGGTACAATATAAAGAAAGCCATGATGTTAAATACAATATCTTGTGTAACGGATTTACCATTGTACCTTACAGGAATTATTGCATTAGGATGTATGGTTCTTTTAAATTCTAAAAAACCATTTTTAATCATAATAATATGTCGCACAACTTTTACACCACCAGCTGTTGAACCAGCGGATGCACCTAAGAACATCATAATAAAAAACATGACGGTTAAAAATGGAGACCAAATAGTAAAATCGGCCGAAACAAAACCAGTTGTTGTTATTACAGCAAGTACTTGAAATAAGGAATGCCTAAACGAGCTTTCTAATTCGCCTAAAACCATAGGATGTGCAATCGCTTGAATTTCGGTAGTGTGTTTTGTAACTTCTGCATAATAAAAAACTACCAAAGTTGAGATTAAAGTAATTAAAATAGTAATTAAAGCATAGTATTTAAACTCTTCATCATGCAAATATTTACTAAATTTTCCTTTTACTGCAAAATAACTAAGCACAAAATTAGTACCTGCAATAAACATAAAAAAGATGATGATATATTGAATTAAGGGTTGGTTATTCCAATAAGCTACACTTGCATTTTTTGTTGAAAACCCACCTGTTGAAAGTGTACTCATTGCATGGTTAATTGCGTCAAAATATCCCATACCTGCAGCTTTTAATAAAATAGTTTCGGCTAGAGTTATGCCCATATATAAAAACCATAATCTTTTTGCGGTATCTGTAATTCTTGGGTGTAATTTATCGGAAGATGGCCCTGGAGCTTCGGCAGCAAATAATTGCATACCTCCAATTCCCAATAAGGGTAATATGGCGATAGCCAAAACTATAATTCCCATACCACCAATCCAGTGTGTTGTACTTCTCCAAAATAAAAGGCTCTTAGGCATAGCTTCTATATCATTTAATATAGAGGCGCCAGTTGTTGTATAGCCAGACATGGTTTCAAAAAAAGCATTTGTAAAAGAAGGAATAGCATCTGTAAAAAGGTATGGCATTGCTCCAGATAACGACATGGTTATCCATCCTAAAGTTACAATTAGGTATCCTTCTCTTTTTTTAATTTGTTTTTTAAAGCCTTTGGTAAAAAACTGTAATAAGATTCCAATAGTGATTGTAATAATTCCGGCAAATAAAATCCCTTTTAACGCTCCATCTTTAAAATACCAGCTAACTAAAGCTGAGAAAAGCATAAACCCTCCATTAAAGATGAGTAGTATACCCATCATTTGAAAGATGATTTTAATATTAAATTTTTTCATTAATTAAAGAAGTTTTCTACTTTAGAAATAGTTTTTGGTAAGCAACAAACAACAACTTTATCGTCTTTTTGTATTTGGAAATCACCTAAAGCAATAACGCCTACATCATCTCTTATTACGCCTCCAATAATTGCATTTCTTGGAAAATTTAAATTTTTGATTAGTTTTTTTGTGATT
>DAOUTI010000068.1 GCA_030626795.1 Flavobacteriaceae bacterium | reverse complement strand
TCTAATGAAAAACAAAACAATCAAACCAGTATTTTCATCAAATTTGATGATGTTATTAAAGGAAAATATATATTTAAAAACACATATCGAAAAGGTCTAAAAAATATTTTTCAAACACTTGCAAAACAATTCGATATCGCCATTTTATCGGGTGATAACGAAGGTGAAAAAGAAAATTTGGTTCCTATTTTACCTGTTAAATCTCAAATATTATTTAACCAAAAACCAGAAGACAAATTAGAATACATCAAGAAATTACAAAATAAAGATCAAAACGTAATGATGTTAGGTGATGGCTTAAATGATGCGGGGGCCTTGGCACAAAGCAATGTGGGCATATCTATCTCTGAAAATATCAATGTCTTTTCACCTGCTTGTGATGTTATACTAGATGCCAATAATTTTGATAAATTACCTGTTTTTATTAAATTATCAAATAAAACAATTACCATAATTAAAGTAAGCTTTGTTATATCCTTTCTTTATAATGCTATTGGCTTATTTTTTGCCGTTACGGGTAACTTATCTCCAATCATTGCTGCAATATTAATGCCCATTAGCTCCATTTCAGTTGTAATATTTGTAACCATAAGCACCAACCTCATTGCTAAAAAATACTTATATTAGCATTTGTTAATAAAATGTTAACAGTTTTTTTAAAATATGATATATGTCATGTTTTAAAAAGCCGACATTTTATTATTTTTGTTTTAACTAAAAAAACCAAAAATGAATATCATATTCATGCTTATCATTGTAAGCTTATTTATAGCCATACTCTTTTTTATTTTGTTTATACGATCTGTAAAAACAGGACAATTTGACGATGTTTACACACCATCAGTTCGTATGCTTTTTGAAGATGAATTCGTTAAAGATAAAGATGTTAATAAAACTAATTCAAAATAAATACTAATCTAAACTTTTAATTTTCATGGAAAAAGAACAATTTTATTACGACAACAAGATTGTAAAACTCTTTTTTATAGCTACTGTTGTATGGGGTATCGTAGGTATGCTTGTAGGGCTAATGGTTGCCTTTTTATTTAATTTTCCAAATTACATGGAAGGAATTTCATGGCTAAGTTTTGGTCGTTTACGACCATTACATACCAATGCAGTTATTTTTGCTTTTGTTGGTAACGGCTTTTTTGTTGGAATGTATTATTCTATGCAACGCTTACTAAAAACTAGAATGTTTAGTGACACTTTAAGTAAAATACATTTTTGGGGCTGGCAATTAATTATTGTTGCTGCTGCAATTACATTACCTCTAGGTCTAACTTCATCAAAAGAATATGCCGAATTAGAGTGGCCTATCGATATTGCAATAACATTAATATGGGTTGTAATGGGTATCAACATGATTGGTACATTAATTAAAAGACGTCAACGTCATATTTATGTTGCTATTTGGTTTTATTTAGCAACTTTTGTAACTATTGCCGTATTACATATTTTCAATAACTTAGAATTACCTGTTTCAGCATTTAAAAGTTACTCTGTTTATGCTGGTGTACAAGATGCATTAGTACAATGGTGGTATGGCCATAACGCTGTGGCATTTTTCTTAACAACACCAATGCTAGGTTTGATGTATTATTTTGTTCCAAAAGCGGCTAACAGACCTGTTTATTCTTACAGATTATCAATAATTCACTTTTGGACTTTAATATTCATATATATATGGGCAGGTCCACACCATTTATTATATACAGCGCTACCTGAGTGGGCTCAAAATTTAGGTACTGTATTTTCAATCATGTTAATTTTCCCTTCTTGGGGAGGTATGATTAATGGTTTATTAACCCTACGTGGTGCCTGGGATAAAGTTAGAGAAGATCCTATTTTAAAGTTCTTTGTTGTTGCAATTACTGGTTATGGTATGACAACATTTGAAGGACCAATGTTATCTTTTAAAAACCTAAATGCAATTGGTCATTATACAGATTGGATTGTTGGTCATGTTCACATAGGCACACTCGCTTGGAACGGATTTATCATTGCTGGAATGCTTTATTGGCTAGCAAAAAAATTATGGAAAACCGAATTATATTCTACAAAATTAGCCAATATCCATTTCTGGATTGGTACATTGGGTGTTTTATTCTATGCATTACCTCTTTATGTGGCTGGTTTTACTCAAGCATCCATGTGGAAACAATTTAATCCAGACGGAACTTTAGTTTACGGTAACTTCTTAGAAACTGTTACCCAAATTTTACCAATGTATGCCATGAGATCTTTTGGTGGTACATTATACTTTGTAGGATTCCTTATAATGGCTTATAATTTAGTCAAAACTGCCAAAGCAGGGAGTACTATTGAAGATGAACTTGTTGAAGCTGCTCCATTGAAAAAAATATCTTCAGCTAGAATTGCAGGTGAAGGATGGCATTCTTGGTTAGAAAGACGTACCGTTTTATTTACAATTTTAACAACAGTCGCTATTTTAATAGGTGGCGCAGTTGAAATTATTCCATTGTTGGTAGTCGACTCAAATATCCCAACAATTTCTTCGGTTAAGCCATATACCCCACTTGAGTTAGAAGGTCGAGATATTTATATACGTGAAGGCTGTAATAACTGTCACTCGCAAATGATTCGCCCATTTAGATCAGAAGTTGAAAGATATGGTGAATATTCAAAAGCAGGAGAATATGTTTACGATCATCCATTCTTATGGGGATCTAAAAGAACCGGACCTGATGTTCACAGAATTGGTGGCAAATACAATGACAACTGGCACTTTAATCATATGCTAGACCCAAGATTAACATCTCCAGGTTCTATCATGCCACAATATCCATGGATAATTCAAGATGATTTAGATATTTCGCATACGGTTGACAAAATTAATGCTATGGTAAAATTAGGTGTACCATACACACAATTCGAATTAGATAAAGCAGTTTACTTATTAAAAAATCAAGCTGCTCAAATTGAAAAGAATTTAAGACAAGACCCTGAGTTTGTTAAAAACTATGGTGATGCAAATATTCAAGATAAAGAAATTGTTGCTTTAATTGCTTACCTACAAAGGCTAGGCACAGATATTAAAGGAGAACAAACTGCAAAAAACTAATATTATGTTAAGATATATCAAACATCATGTAGATACAATTTCAGGTATTGAAATTTATCCAATTATTTCACTTCTACTGTTTTTTATAGTTTTTATAACTATGCTCATTTATGTATATAAAATACCTAAAAAAAGCATTGAAGAAATAAGTAATTTACCACTTGATAACGATTCAAAAAATAACAATTATGAACAGTAATAAAAATTTAACTGGCTGGCAACGGTTTTTACAAAAAATGACGAAAGCCAATGAAATTGGCAAAGAAGAAGATATAATGACCGATCATGATTATGATGGGATTAAAGAATTAGATAATGTATTACCACCTTGGTGGTTGTATGGTTTTTATATTACTATTGGTATAGGAATATTTTATTATGTACAGGTATTTACCAATTCAGAAAAATATAGCCAAAAAGAAGAGTATGCTGCAGAAGTTGCTAAAGGAAAAGCTGAAGTTGAAGCTTATAAAAAAGCAAATCCTGAACTTTTTAATACGGATGTCAAATTACTTACCGATGCTGCAAGTTTAGAAGCTGGTAAGAAAGTGTTCACTACTTATTGTGTTGCCTGTCACATGGCAGATGGAGGCGGTGGTATTGGCCCAAACCTAACCGATGATAAATGGGTATTAGGCGGCGGAATTGAAAAAATATTTCATGTTATATCTGAAGGTGGAAGACCAGGAAAAGGTATGGTTGCTTGGAAAAGTTCTATTAAGTTAAAAGAACGCGAACAAGTTGCCAGTTATGTAATTTCTCTACAAGGTACAACTCCTGCTAATCCAAAAGCGGAAGAAGGAGATATTATTTGGACTAAACAGTAGTTTTCATTAGATACACTTTCCAAAAGTGGAACTACTGTGTTTTTGATTTTTTTAGTTAGTAGTAGAAAAGGCTATTTGTTATTTTAAAATAACAATAGCCTTTTCAAAGTTTTTAAATTAACCTAATGTTACTTATGTCACCAGAGAATGAAAATTTTAGAGACTCCATCGGAACAATAACAGATGAAGGGAAAAGAAATGTAATTTTTCCTAAAAAACCAAAAGGTAAATTTACTAATTATCGCACTTATCTAAGTTGGGTTTTAATCCTATTATTATTTGCATCCCCATTTATTAAGATCAATGGAAATCAATTTTTACTTTTTAATGTTATAGATAGAAAATTTAATATTTTCGGGCAACCGTTTTGGCCTCAAGATTTTTACTTGCTAGTACTTTCTATGCTTGTTGGAGTTGTTTTTGTTATCCTTTTTACAGTTATTTTTGGTAGAATTTTTTGTGGATGGTTGTGCCCTCAAACCATTTTTATGGAAATGGTTTTTCGTAAAGTAGAATATGCTATTGAAGGTGATAGATCTAAACAAATAAAATTAGACAAGCAAGAATGGAATGCTGAAAAAATAAGAAAGAAGTCCTTAAAGTGGAGTATCTTTTTTATTATTTCTTTTCTAATATCTAATGCGTTTTTAGCATACTTTATAGGTGGCGACACATTAATCCAACATATTAAAGAAGGCCCTTCAGCGCATATAGGTACACTAATTAAACTATTGATTTTTACAGGTGTATTTTATTTTGTTTTTGCATGGTTTAGAGAACAAGCCTGTATTATTGTTTGCCCTTACGGGAGATTACAAGGTGTACTTTTAGACAACAAATCAATCAATGTAGCTTACGATCATAAACGAGGCGAAGGACGTCAAAAATTACGTAAAGGTGAAGATAGAGAAGTAAATGAACTTGGAGATTGTATTGATTGCAAACAATGCGTTTTAGTTTGCCCAACTGGTATTGATATACGTAATGGTACACAATTAGAATGTGTTAACTGTACAGCATGTATTGATGCCTGCGATGAAATTATGGATAAGGTTGGTTTTGATAAAGGATTGATAAGATATGCTTCGGAAAACGATATTGAAAAAGGAGAAAAATTCACATTCAACACACGTATTATTAGTTATATTGTTGTTCTTAGTTTAATGCTGGCATTTTTAGTAACTCTTATTTTTCAACGCAATGACATACAAGCCAATATCTTACGGTTACCTGGGCAATTATACATTACGCAAGGAGATACTATTCAAAATGTTTATACATACAAATTGATTAATAAAACAAATAACGATTATAATGATATAAAAATCAAGCTTATTTCTCATCCAGGAAATATAAAAGTTGTAGAAGGTATAATAAATTTAGAAAAAAGTAAATTACACGAAGGGACCTTGTTTATTAAAATTGCAAAAAAAGATATGAACTTATCGAAAGAAAAATTAAAAATTGGAATATATTACAATGGAGAACTTATTGAAACAAATAAAACTAATTTCCCTGCTCCTATGAAAATAAAATAGTTTCTTAAACGGTATAAAAATATTTAAAATGAAAATAAAAATAAATTGGGGCACAGGAATTGTAATTGCAATGGCAATGTTTATGATATTTATACTGACATTTGTTTATAAATCATTAACTCCAGAATATACTCACGATTTGGTTTCAGACGATTATTATAAAGATGAATTACATTTCCAAGAAGAGATTGATAAATTAGATAATGCCTTAAAGTTAAAGCAAAATATTATATTGAGTAATACAAACAAAGGTATTACCATAGATTTTCCTAATGATAAAGATTTTAATCAAATAAAAGGAAAAATTAATTTTCAAAAACTTTCAAATATCAAATTAGATTTCTCAAAAGATATCAACTTAAAATCTCATGAAGTTTTAATTGCTGATAGTTTATTAGTACCAGGAAAATGGATCATTAAAATTGATTGGAGTTATAAGGGAGAAGATTATTTATTAAAAGAAAGTTGGTTTTACTAAATTTTCACACTAGTTTAATTTAAATATAAAAATTATTTTATACACTGCTCTCATACTTGGTTTATTAGGTAGTTTTCACTGCATAGGCATGTGTGGTCCTATTGCATTTATTCTGCCCGTTGATAAATCAAATAAATCGAAAATGTTTGTCCAAACATTTTTATATCATTTTGGTAGATTGCTAACTTACAGTATTATAGGTTTATTATTTGGGCTTGTTGGAAAAGGATTGTACTTATCGGGTTTTCAACAAAGGTTATCCATTTTAATGGGAGTTATCATGATTTTAACAATACTGATTCCTACTAAAATTTTAAACAAATTCAACTTTACAAAACCACTTTACCAAAACATTGGAAAAGTAAAATCTAAACTAGGTTTATATCTAAAACAAAAATCTAATAAAGCATTTTTTTTAATCGGTTTTTTTAATGGTTTTCTCCCTTGTGGATTGGTTTATATGGCTGTTATGGGCGCAATTTCTTCTGGTAATGTATTTTCTGGAGCTTTATATATGTTTTTATTTGGGTTAGGAACAATTCCTATGATGACTGGAGCTATATATTTAGGAAATTTTTTAAAAATATCTGTAAGGAATAAAATTCAAAAAGCAATCCCTATATTTGTAGTAATAATTGGATTGTTATTTATATTAAGAGGCTTAGGTTTAGGAATACCTTACTTATCCCCTTCCGATGCAAAATTGCACTTATCTAACAATCCCGCCACTTGTATAACAGAATAAGAATTTATGTCAAAAAAAATAAATTTAACTCAAGAAGAATTAGAAAAAGTTAAAACTCGAAACGAGCTTTACGAAATTTTTGATAAAAAAAATATCAATATTGATAAAGTTTCATCTACCCTTCAATACGAACAAGAAAAAGAATTTTTACAAATTGAATTGGTAAAACTGCAACAATGGGTTAAAAAAAATAACAAAAGAGTTGCCATTATTTTTGAAGGTAGAGATGCAGCAGGTAAAGGAGGTAACATTCGTCGTTTTACTGAACATATGAACCCTAGATCTATGCGTTTGGTCGCATTAAATCGACCTACAAATGTTGAAAAAGGGCAATGGTATTTTACGCGTTATATACAACACTTGCCTAACCCTGGAGAAATAGTATTTTTTGACAGAAGCTGGTATAATCGAGCTGTTGTAGAACCTGTTATGGGCTTTTGTAGTGATAAGCAATATAAACAATTTATGGCTCAGTTACCTGAATTTGAACACATGCTTTACGAAGATGGAATTATCATCATAAAATTTTGGTTATCAATTACTAAAGATGAGCAAGAAAAAAGGTTTGATGCTCGTATGGATAATCCGCTAAAGCGATGGAAATTTAGCCCAGTAGATAAAAAAGGACAAGAATTATGGGATGTTTATACAAAATATAAAGAGCAAATGTTTAGTAAAACCCATACCTCTTTTAGCCCTTGGAATATTGTAAAAACAAACGACAAACATACAGCCCGTTTAGAGTGTATGCGCTATGTTTTATCACAAGTTGACTATGAAGGTAAAGATGATTCTAAAACTTCATTACTGACCGACCCTAATGTAATTATGCATTATTATCGTTCAATACACAAATACGATTAATCTTTTTTAAAAATATTTATGGAAACACTATCACAAAAAGATCTAGATAAATTAAATTCTAAAAAAGGATTACTTTCTTTACTTAAGAATGAAACTATTAATCCACATAAATCGCTTCGCTATCTGGATTATGAAAAAAAATTAAAAAAATTGCAGGTAGAGCTAATCAAACTGCAAAGCGGCATTATAGATAAAAATGAAAGAGTAATTGTAATTTTTGAAGGAAGAGATGCAGCTGGTAAAGGAGGTGCTATTAGAAGAATAACCGAAAGAATTAACCCTCGGCATTACCGAATTGTTGCCTTACCCAAACCATCTGAAGAAGAACAAACACAATGGTATTTTCAACGCTATATCAAACAGTTTCCAAAAGCAGGAGAAATGGTGTTTTTTGATCGAAGTTGGTATAACCGTGCTGTGGTTGAACCTGTAAATGGGTTTTGTACAGATAAAGAGTATAATGTTTTTATGAATCATGTAAATGATTTTGAAAGAATGATTACCGAATCAGGAATTCAATTGGTAAAAATTTATATGTCTATTTCTAAAAAAGAACAGGTCAAACGATTTGAGGATATTAAAAATAACCCTTTAAAACAATGGAAAATAAGTAAGGTTGATGAAAAAGCACAAGAATTATGGGATTCTTATACCGATTATAAAAACAAAATGTTTGAAAATACTAAAAATGGTGGTATACCCTTTAAAGTAATTAGAGCAAATCGAAAAACCGAAGCTCGTATTGAAGCCATTGAATACCTTTTAGATAAAATACCTTATAATAAAGATAGAGAAGTGTGATATAATGCAATCTAAAAAAGTAAGCGAAAAATATGTAGCCTTTTTAAGAGGAATAAATGTTGGTGGGCACCATAAAGTCCCAATGTTAGACCTCAAAAAAGAATTTGAAAAATTAGGCTTTAAAAATATTATTACCCTTCTAAATTCAGGAAATGTCATATTTGATACAATTTCTAATGATATTGAAAAATTAGAGAATAAGGTTACCATCCATTTAGAGAAAAAATTTGGTTTTCCAATTCAAACAATCATAAGAAAATTTGAAATTATTTTCGAATTAATTCAAAATAAACCATTTAAAAACATAAAACTCACCAAAGATATTAGATTGTATGTTTCCTTTTTAAAGAAAAATAGAAAGGTCAATTTAAAGTTACCGTGGGTTAGTTCAGATAATTCTTACCAAATAATTGATTATAATAATAAAATAATCTTTAGTGTTTTAGACCTTTCTTTATCAAAAACCCCAAAAGCGATGAAAGTAATAGAACAATTTTTCGGGAAAAATATAACAACTCGAAATTGGAATACTATAGAACGAATAAAAAAGAAACTCTAATCTTTTAATGTGAATTTGATGTGATAAGTAATTAAAAAATACTTATAGTCAATTAGTTACCTCGTATTCGTCTCTGCGGATTTTACTTTTTTCAGTAAAATGTGACAGTCTGTCTCATCATTGAAAAATAGATTGCCACAGTCGTACCTCCTTCGCAAAAACGTTAGCATCTAACATGCTAGTAGTTAATTTACTCGTTACGTCGAACTCACGTTATTAGCAATTTATAGCAAAATCTATTTTACCTTTCTAAACATAAAATACAATCCCATTAAAATTAATGGAATACTCAACAATTGACCTGTGTTTAAATCCCATGTTGCACGTTGATTGACTTGCGCTTCTTTAAAAAATTCAACAATAAATCGAACCGACCATAATAAAACAAAAAACAAACCAAAAATATAACCTGATTTCTCTTTTTTGTCCGTTTTCCAATAAACAAACCATAAAACAATAAAGGTTATTAAATAGCCAAATGCTTCATATAACTGGGTTGGATGCCTTGGGAAATCTTCTCCCAATTGGGTAAAAATAAATCCATAATCAGAGTTTGTTGGCTTGCCGATTATTTCAGAATTCATCAAATTTCCAATTCTCACAAACATTCCACCAATAGCAACAGGAATTCCAATTCTATCTAAAATCCATAAAAGAGGTTTTTTTAATACTTTTTTACTATAAAAATACATGGCAATCATCACAGCAATTGCTGCACCATGACTAGCCAAACCTTGATATCCAGTAAACTGAAATGGATTAAATCGCACTGGCAGTAATACTTCTAAAGGGTGTTCAATTAAAAACTTTGTATCATAAAATAAAAAATGACCAATCCTTGCTCCTATTATAGTTGCAACCACAGTATAAATAAATAGTGTATCTAGTTTTTCTAATGACACCTTATCTTCAATATAAATTCGTTTCATCAATTGTAAGCCTAAAACAAAGGCTATTACAAACATCAAACTATAATACCTTATAGCAAATGAACCAATTTTGAATAATTCAATATTAGGGTTCCAATCAATACTTAAATAAATCATTTATTTTTATTTTATCGTTGTAAATATATATTAAAGGGAATAATAAAAGGTAATTAATTTTTCTTTTTCTTTTCAGGAACTGGATCATAACCTTTACCTCCCCATGGGTGACAACTAAATATTCTTTTCAATGCCATCCAGCCACCTCTAAATAAACCATGTTTTTGTAAAGCCTCAACGGTATAATGTGAACAAGTTGGTGTATAACGACAACTAGCTGGTGTATAGGGTGAAATCGCAACTTGGTAAAATTTGACAAGCAAAATAAAAGGGTAAGTCAATATTTTTTTAAGCATTATTTCACAAATTAAACAACTAATTTACAGAAAAAGTTGTTCCTTCTTTCCCGTCTTTCAATTGGATGCCTAAAGCGATCAATTCATCACGAATTTGATCCGATAAAGCCCAGTCTTTATTTTCTCTTGCTTGTTTACGCAATGCTATTAAAATAGCTACAACTCCACTTAACTTATCACTATTATTGTTGTTTGTACTTGTATTCTCTAATGCCAAAATATCATAAACAAAAACGTTAACAGTGGTTTTAAACTCCTTGAAATCTTCAACAGTTAATGTTACTTTATTATCGTTTATTAAATTGATTATTTTAACTGCTTCAAATAAATTAGCAATTAACACTGGTGTATTAAAATCATCATTCATAGCATCATAACATTTTTGTTTCCATGCTTTTACATCAAAAGTTGAACTGGTAGAAACTTCTAATTTATCTAATAAATTAATAGCTTCCATTAATCTATTAAATCCTTTTTCGGCAGCAAAAATAGCATCATCCGAAAAATCAAGAACGCTTCTATAATGTGCTTGCATCATAAAAAAACGTGCAACACTTGCGGTATATCCTTTACTAATATTTTTATTATCTCCAGAAAAAATTTCTTCAGGTAAAATATTATTCCCTGTTGACTTTGACATTTTTTTTCCATTCATCGTCAACATATTTCCATGCATCCAATATTTTACTGGAGCAACATGATTACATGCTTGGGCTTGTGCAATTTCACATTCATGATGTGGAAATTTCAAATCCATTCCTCCTCCATGAATATCAAATTCTTCACCTAAATATTTCGTACTCATAACGGTACATTCTAAATGCCATCCAGGAAAACCAACTCCCCAAGGAGAATCCCATCGTTGTATATGCTCTGGCAAAGCCTTTTTCCATAAAGCAAAGTCTTGAGAATTTTTTTTGTCTGATTGCCCGTCTAAAACTCTCGTATTTTCAATGGCATCTTCTATTTTTCTTTTAGATAGAATTCCGTAATTTTCTGTTTCATTATATTTTAAAACATCAAAATAAACGGAACCATTCACTTCGTAAGCCAATCCATTTTTTAAAATAGTTTCAATCGCTTGTATTTGCTCTAAAATATGACCTGTAGCAGTTGGCTCAATACTCGGTGGTAAAAAATTAAATTTTTGTAAAATCTGATGAAAATCAACAGTATACTTTTGAACAATTTCCATGGGTTCTAATTGTTCTAATCTTGCCTTAGTTGATATTTTATCTTCAGCATCATCGTCGGTTAAATGGCCCGCATCTGTAATGTTACGAACATATCTAACTTTATAACCCAAATGCAAAAAATAGCGATAAATCATGTCAAATGACATAAATGTTCTCACATTACCCAAATGCACATTGCTGTATACCGTTGGGCCACAAACATACATACCTACATAACCATCTTTTAAGGATTTGAACACTTCTTTCTTGTTTGTAAGTGAATTGTAAATGAATTGGGTTTGCATTTTATTTTAACTTTAGCTATTGATTTTAAAGTTTTCAAAGATAAGAACATTTCTTTTAAAATATGGGATAAAAAAAACACCTAAAAGAATATTTTAGATGTTTTAATATAATAAAACCAAACTATTTTTGTGCTTATCCTACAATAATCAATTTACAGTCTTTATACCATTTGGTAAGGTTATTTTACCATATCGTGAATCAACTTTTAATGTTGCTCCACTAGGAACTTTAATAGCCAACCTCTTTTTTATTTTATATTTGGACATTTTTGCTTCTTTTTCTTTCATTTTTTTAGCATATTTAACCTCCATTTCTTTTTCCATTTGTTGCATCTTCTTTTCCATTTTTTTTGCATGAACTTCCATTTTTTTCTCATACGCTTCCATCTGTGGTGTAGTTTCTTTTTCCCATTGTTTCATTTTTTCTTCATAAGCTTTCATTTGTGGTTCCATTTTTTTCTCC
>DAOUTI010000079.1 GCA_030626795.1 Flavobacteriaceae bacterium | reverse complement strand
TGAAGGTTTAGATAGGTTGTAATTATGTGTATTAGGTTTAATTGTTGTACTATTTTTTTGTTTAGTCTTAACCCATTCTGGAAATTTGAAATAAGGTGATATTATTTGTAATAAGCTATCATTTACATCGGTTATATTTTGAAACTCTTTAGCCGAATTGACAAATTTACCAGTCTTTCTATAATCTAATAATTTATCAATTTCTTCAACACTTAATCCTAATTTGTATGCTTTGAAGTCTGTTAAGTAATTTGGATTGAATGGAAATATTTTTGGTTTTGAGTTTTCAATTTTCACCCTTTTCAGGGAATCAATTTGTGTTTGTGCAGTATCTACTTCCGATACATCGAAATTAGTATTATTATCTGGTGAAAAATCAATAAAAAGATAGATAAGTTGTAGCACTAGAATAAGTGCTATTAAAAATATAGCCCCATTTCGTTGGCGTTTATTATACCAGAAATGGGATTTTAAAAAATTCATATTTTTATTGATTAGCTTTTATTAGGTTTTATTGCAGCCATATATTTATTTAATTCTTCTTTAACTTTAGGTGCTAAAATTACAAGGCCAATCATATTTGGAACTAACATTGCAAATATCATGGCGTCTGAAAAACCAATAACCGAACCTAAACTTGCAGCAGCACCAACTACAATAAATAATAAGAAAATAATTTTATAGGTATATTCCATTTTTTTTGTTCTACCGAATAAAAATGCCCATCCTTGAAAACCGTAATAAGACCAAGAAATCATGGTGCTAAATGCAAATAAAACTACGGCAATTGTTAATACATAAGGAAACCAAGAAATTACAGAGGCAAAGGCGCCTGAGGTTAATAATATGGCTTGCGCATCATTTAAAGATGCATTTTCGGCTGTTACGTTGCCAGTTATAACTAATACTAAAGCGGTCATGGTACATACCACAACGGTATCAATAAAAGGTTCAAGTAATGCAACCATTCCTTCAGAAGCAGCGAATTTTGTTTTTACTGCAGAGTGAGCAATAGAAGCCGACCCAATACCAGCTTCGTTAGAAAAAGCAGCACGTCTAAATCCTTGTACAAGTACTCCAACAGCACCACCAACTACACCTTCAGGACTAAAAGCACCATTATATATTTGTAAGAATGCATCACCAATCATATCATAATTAGAAAGAATAACAAATAAGGAAGCAGCAACATATATTACAACCATAAAAGGAACAATTTTATCGGTTACTTTAGCTATTTTTTTAATTCCACCAATAATTACAATACCAACTAATACAGCCATTACTAATCCAAATAACCATCCTTTACCATGTAAAAAAGAACTATCACCTCCAGTTATGTTTTCAACCAATTGAAAAGCTTGATTTACTTGAAACATGTTTCCGCCTCCAAAAGACCCGCCTATAACAAAGATTGCAAAAAGGGCGGCTAAAACTTTACCTAATTTTTCATAGCCTTTAGATTTTAATCCTTTGGTTAAATAATACATGGGACCTCCATAAACGGTTCCATTTTCATCGATATCTCTATACTTAACACCAAGTGTACATTCAACAAACTTAGAAGCCATTCCTAAAAAACCAGCGATAATCATCCAAAAAGTAGCACCTGCACCACCAATGGACACCGCGATGGCAACCCCAGCAATGTTACCTAAACCAACCGTTGCTGATAACGCAGCCGTTAGGGCTTGAAAATGGGTAACTTCACCTTCGTGATTTTCAATAGCTATAGTTCCTTTTATATCTTCTCCAGGAGTTGAAATTCCTGTTTCTTCTAGTGATTCATGATGATCAATATCGTCATACTTTCCTCTTACTATATTAATAGATGTGAAAAATCCTGTAAAGTTGATAAATTTAAAATATATAGTGAAATAACTTGCACCGATAATTAATGGAAATAATACCCAATATATTTTGATATCACTTGTTATAGGAATTTGATAAAAAATAAAATTTACAAACCATCCCGTTGCATTGCCAAAAGCTTTATCAATTTGTTGATCTAGTCCTTTTTCTTGGGCAAAAGTTAAAATTGGCATTACTGTAAATAGTAATGAAAGGATTTTTTTGTACATAAGTATTAAGTAATTTTGAAATTAGTAATGCGCAATATCTAAAAAAATATAGCTTATGACAAGAAAAATGAGTTAAAATATATTGTAATGAATTGATTTGAGAACTAATAACTTAGTTTACTATTAAAAATTAAAAAGCGATTAAGTAATTCATTATTTTTGATAAAAAATAGATAGCAATGGCAAAAACTTTGGTTTTAGGAGCTTCTTTAAAAACGGATCGTTATTCAAATTATGCAATACATAGTCTGATTGAAAAAAATCATGATGTTATTGGTATTGGGTTAAAAGAGGGGCTTGTTGAAGGTGTGAAAATTTATAAAGGCAAACCTTTAGTTGATGATATTCATACAATTACTTTATATCTAAACGCAAAAAGGCAAATAGAATATTATGATTATATCATTGCATTACAGCCTGAGCGTGTTATTTTTAATCCAGGTACAAAGAATATAGAATTGGAAGAATTATTGAAGAAAAATAATATTTTTTTCGAGAACGCTTGTACATTAGTTTTGTTGAGTACAGGTCAATATTAATTTTGGCTGTTTTCTATCAAAAACTCTTTTCCTTCTATAGATAATTCTACATTTTCAAAATTCAATTTCGCTTCGTTTAAAAATAAATTAAGGTCTTTGTATCTGCTTGAATAATGACCGAGTATCAATTTTTTGACTTGTGCTTTTTTTGCAATAGTTGCAGCTTGACTTGCAGTAGTATGTTTTGTTTTTGCTGCTAATTCAATATTATCTTCTAAAAAAGTAGATTCATGGTATAGCAAATCAACACCTTTAATTAGAGGAATAATATCTTCAAAATATGTGGTATCACTGCAATAGGCGTATTTTAAAATAGGTGGCGGATTGTATGTTAATTCTTGATTAGGAATAATATCGCCGTTATTTTTTATAAAATCTTTTCCATTTTTTAAGTTCTGATAATCGCATATTTCAATTTCTTTATGTTTTAAAACGGAAGCAATATTAAGTTTTCTTTCTGCTAATTTTTCTTGAAACAAAAAGCCATTGGTATAAATTCTGTGTTTTAGTGGGATAGTATAAATTTTAACATTTTCATCTTCAAAAATAATTTCAGTTTTCTTAGATTTTAATTCATGAAAATGTAACGGATAATGTATCCATGATTTGGATAATTTTAATTGTAATTTAATTATTTCTTCGGCTCCTTTAGGGGCGAAAACATGTAATTCAGTTTGTCTGTTTAACAAGCTAAAAGTTGAAATTAAACCGATTAATCCATAAAAATGATCGCCATGTAAATGCGAAATAAATATGTGTTTTATTTTTGAAAATTTGACTTTGTATTTTCGCAATTGTGTTTGCGTACCTTCTCCACAATCAATTAAAAAAAATCGATTATTTATCTCTAAGAATTGTGAAGAAGGGTGCGCAAAAGTACGTGGTGTAGCCGAGTGGCATCCTAATATGGTGAGTTTTAAACTCATTTAATCACAATACGTTTAGATATAACTTTTGATTTTGTTTTTAGTGAATAGATATAAATTCCTGATTCCAGTTCTTCTCTAAAAAACGGAATTGAATTGGCTCCTTTTTTTGTTTTAAATTTTTCAGCATGAATTGTATTGCCTAAAAGATCTTTAACATAAAAATCAATTTCAAAAGCTTCATCCGCATAAAAACGTATTCTAGTTGTAACACTAAATGGATTTGGAGATGCAACCACATCACGAATTCCACTTAACGAATTTTCGAGAATAGTTTTATCATTAGAATCATCGTCTTGTGCAAAGATGCTAACTGAAAGGGTTAATAAAAAAAGGATAAAGAGTAGTTTTTTTACCATATAGTCTGTTTAAATTCCTAAATCACGTTCAATATCTTCAATGTCAATAATATCTTCAGCTTCTTTAAATGTTGGAACAGCAATCAATTCATTAGGTAATTCATCAAACTTTATGCCGTTACAAACAATTACAAAAGATTTATTATTATTTTTATGTTCTTTACTTTTTTGCGAAAATAACAAGATTTCTTTTAAATCAATGTCTATATTCTTTGAAAAATCAAAAATTATATTTTCATTCTTAAAATTAGTGTAATTTTCATTAAATTCTTCGAAAAATTCAAAAATACTTATTATATCTTTTCCACTATTTTTGTCAGATGTTTCTAATATAGTAAAGGTTTTAGTTTTTGTAATTATCATAATATGCTGAAATACAGTTAATTGCTATCTGTTTATTTGTTGTGCTAGTAAATAAATAACTGCCATTCTTATTGCAACACCATTTTCAACTTGATTCAATATAATAGCTTGTTTTGAATCGGCAACATCACTTGTTAGTTCAACACCTCGATTTATTGGACCTGGATGCATAATTACAATATCCTTATTTATAGAATTTAGTAATTCTTTATTGATACCATAAAGTTGTGTATATTCTCTTATTGATGGGAAATATTTAATATCCATTCTTTCATGTTGCACTCTTAAAACATTAGCTACATCGCACCATTCTAAAGCCTTTTTTAAGTTATTTTCATAGCCAACTCCTAATTTAGTGATATGTTTAGGGATTAAAGTTGTTGGTCCGCATAATTTTACTTCAGCTCCTTGTAATTGTAGGGCATAAATATTTGATAGTGCTACTCTTGAGTGTAGAATGTCTCCTATAATTACTACTTTTTTACCTTTTACAGCACCTAATTTTTCACGGATAGAGTAGGAGTCAAGTAAGGCTTGGGTTGGATGCTCGTGTGCTCCGTCACCAGCATTTATAATTTTAGCATTTATGTGTTTTGAAAGAAAATCACCAGCACCTTCGTTAGGATGTCGTATAACTATAATATCTACTTTCATTGAAAGAATATTATTAACCGTATCAATTAGTGATTCTCCTTTTTTTACAGATGATTGTGCTGCAGAAAAATTTATGATATCTGCCGAAAGCCTTTTTTCAGCCAGCTCAAAAGATAATTTAGTTCGTGTACTATTTTCAAAAAATAAATTGGCAATAGTAATATCTCTTAGAGATGGTACTTTTTTAATTGGTCGGTTGATAACTTCTTTAAAATGATCGGCAGTTTCAAATATTAAATTGACATCGTCTTTGTTTAAATGTTTAATGCCTAGTAAATTGTTAACGCTTAAATTCGCCATTTTTAATTGCAATTGAATTTTTTTAACCCCTTTTTTATACTTTTATATTGTCAGAATTAATAATACAAACGTTATCTTTAGTATCATTTTCTTTCCAAACGACTTTTACTTGTTCATCTTTAATTACATCTACTTGCCTTCCTTTATAATCTGGTTGAATTGGTAAGTGTCTACTAAACCTACGATCAATTAAAACCAGTAATTCAATATTTTTTGGTCTACCAAAAGCTTGAATAGCAGTTAGGGCAGCTCTTATGCTTCTTCCTGAAAATAAAACATCGTCAATAAATACAATATTTTTATTATCAACAATAAAATCAATATCAGTTTTACTAGCTACTAAAGGGTCTTCTCTTCTCCTAAAGTCATCACGATAAAAAGTAATATCTAGTTTACCCAATTGGATATTTTTAATATGATAATCTTCTTTTAATATTTTAACCAACCTATTTGCTAAAAATATACCTCTAGGTTGAATTCCTATTAAAATTGTATTTGAAAAGTCTTGGTGATTTTCTATAAGTTGGCAAGCCAAACGATGAAGAATGATGTGAATTTCTTTTTCGTTAAGTAAAATCTTTTTGGCCATAGTAGCAATAAAAACATTATTTAGTTTAGCAAAGTTACAGTTTTTTTTGTGATGTTATTATAAAAAATAAGTGTTAATTAAATTGTTAAGAAAAAGTGTTCTAAAAAGAAATTCAAGCACTATTCTATACTACTTTAGTATCAAGTAAAACGGGAACTTATATGCAGCAATTTTCAAATAATAGAGATGGCTTACCTTTATCAAAATTTGAATTGATGCTCAAAACTAATAGTGTTTATTTTTTTGATTCTAATGAATTTGAAGAAATTATTCTATTTTATGTAGAAAATGGCAAGTTTTCTTTAGCTAAAAAAGCACTCCAATTAGGTTTATCTCAGCATCCTACTTCAGTTGCGTTAAAACTAATAGAAGTTGAATTGTTAATTTTAGACGATAAATTAGAATTGGCTGAAAAAATATTAGATCAATTGCAAGATATCGAACCTTCTAATGATGAGATTTATATTCAAAAAGCAACTATTTATTCTAAAAAAGGAAATCATTTTAAAGCTGTTGAAGCATTACAAACTGCCTTGATTTTTACAGAAGATGAAGCCGAAATTTTATCTATGATAGGTATGGAATACTTATTTTTAGATGATTTTGATACGGCACGATTTAATTTCGCTAAAAGTCTTGATATTGAATATGAAAATTATTCTTCATTATACAATGTAATTTACTGCTATGATATGCTTGAACAGCATAATGAGGCCGTCGTTTATTTAATCAAATATGTCGATAAAGAACCTTATAGCGAAATTGCATGGCATCAGCTAGGCAGACAATATTTTATAATCAATAAATATCAAAAAGCATTAGAAGCCTTTGAATATTCCATATTAATTGATGATAATTTTATTGGTGCTCACCTCGAAAAAGCAAAGGTATTGGAAGAGTTAGGTAGGTATGAAGAAGCAATTGATTTTTATAATAAAACCATGGAGTTAGATACACCAACTTCTTTTGCTTATTTACGAATTGGAAAATGTTTTGAAAAATTAAATGAGCCACAAAAGGCAATTGATTTTTATAATAAAACGGTAAATGAAGATCCACTTTTAGATAAAGGTTGGTTGGCTCTTACAGAAATATATATCAAAAATAAAAACTTTCATAAAGCTTTGTTTTATATCAAAAAGGCTTTGAGTATTGATGAAGAAAATAATTTATATTGGCATAATTTTGCTAAAATTAACTTAAATTTAAATCTGTTTGAAGAAGCTTCAAGAGCATATTATAAATGTATTGGATTACAAGATGATAGGTTAGAAGTTTTTATAGCTCTAGCTGATGTGCTACATTTTTTAGGTGAATTTAACGAAGCAATACAAGTGTTATTAGATGCTCGTGAAAAGTATGAAGAAGATGCCGAAATTACTTATAGATTGGCAGGGTTACATTTTTTAATTCAAAAAGATAGTGAAGGTTTTTTCTTTCTCGAAAAATCTTTAAAAAATGATTTCGAATATCAAAGTGTTATCAAAAAAATGTTCCCAACAATATTTGCACGT
The DNA here is from genome assembly GCA_030626795.1 of Flavobacteriaceae bacterium. Taxonomy (GTDB): domain Bacteria; phylum Bacteroidota; class Bacteroidia; order Flavobacteriales; family Flavobacteriaceae; genus Lutimonas. The sequence goes on along the minus strand of DAOUTI010000079.1, from coordinate 4,033 downwards.
AAAGAAGTAAGTTATTTAGTGCAAAAATATAATTCCTTATTGTAAAAAAACCATTTTGCATTTTAAAAGTATAATCTCTAAAAATCAATTTAGGATGGTCAATTTATTTATCTTTGACTCTTAAATTTTAAAAACACACTCCATTGAAAAGAAGTTTAAAAGATTACATTATTATTTCCTTAAAAGGTATTGCTATGGGTGCTGCTGATGTTGTTCCAGGAGTTTCTGGAGGTACAATTGCTTTTATTTCTGGAATTTACGAAGAACTTATTGCATCCATAAATAAGGTAAATTTTAAAACACTGGGTATTTTAAAAAAAGACGGTTTTAATGCCATGTGGAAATCTGTTAATGGTAATTTTTTAATTTCATTATTAATAGGAATTGCCATAAGCGTTATTACATTAGCAAGAGTAATTCGACATTTATTAGAAACCCAACCCATATTAATTTGGTCCTTCTTTTTTGGTTTGGTTTTGGCAAGTATAATTTATGTGGCAAAGCAAATAACAAAATGGAATTTGATGAGTATTCTATTTTTAATAATTGGAGCAATAACAGCCTTTTATATTACAACATTAACACCTCAAACAGCTGAAATTTCTTATCCTTATGTCTTTTTCTCAGGAGCTTTGGCAATTTGCGCAATGATTTTACCAGGAATTTCGGGTAGTTATATTTTACTATTACTCGGTATGTATAAACCAGTTTTAGATGCAATTCATGAAAAAGATTTTAAAATATTAGCTTTGTTAATGTTAGGTGCTGTTGTAGGGTTGCTATCTTTTTCAAGACTATTAAAATGGCTTTTTGATCATTACCAAAATATTACATTGGCAACTTTAACAGGGTTTATTATAGGATCTTTAAATAAAATATGGCCTTGGAAAGAAATTTTAAAATCTGAAATGATTAATGAGAAATTAAAAATATTAGAAGAAAAAAGTATATCCCCTTTTGCTTATCAAGGCGATAATCAATTATTTTATGCTGTTCTTCTAGCTCTTGCCGGAGTCGCTTTTATATTCTTATTAGAAAAATTAGCCGTAAATAAAAAAAACTAAATGGAAAGAACTCGAAGTTTATCGGATAAAATTTTCCTTTTTGTAAAAGGTGTTGCAATGGGCGCAGCAAATAAAGTTCCGGGAGTTTCAGGTGGTACAGTTGCTTTTGTAGCTGGTTTTTATGAAGAACTTATTTATTCTCTGCAAAAAATAAATAGAAAAGCTTTTATGCTTCTTATAAACAGAAGATTTAGAGGTTTTTATCAATATGTAAATGGTCGATTTTTATTATTGATTTTTGCTGGTAGTACTTTTAGTTATTTTAGCGTTTCAAGAGTACTTGATTATTTTCTTCAGCATTATGAAATATTTGTATGGAGTACCTTTTTCGGAATGATTTTAGGCTCTATTTATTATATTGCTAAAGATTTTAAAGATTGGTCTAAGCAAAATATAATTACAATTATTATTGGAATTATTTTAGGTGTTTCAATAAGTTTAATGAATCCTGCAAAAGAAAATGACAATCTTTGGTTTGTGTTTTTTTGTGGAATTATTGGTGTTACAGGAATGACATTACCAGGTCTTTCAGGTTCTTTTATTTTGATATTATTAGGTAATTATGTGTTGTTATTAGTAGATTCTGTAAATGAATTGTCAAAAACAATAGTAGATGTATTTTCTTGGAATTTTGACTTTGTTCATGATCAAGTTAGAATGCGATATTTAAAAATAATTTCAAGCTTTACTTTGGGTTCTGTATTTGGTTTGGTTGTAACATCACATATTTTAGGATATTTATTAAAAAAATGGCATCAAATAGTTACTGCTTTAATCATTGGTTTTATAACAGGTTCTTTGGGTATCGTTTGGCCTTGGAAAAAAGAAATTTTTAAAACCGATAATGGAAAATTACTGTTTGACAGTCAAGGAAACAAGGTTATTGAAAATTATCATAGATATATTCCAGATACATCTGAAGTTTCCACTTGGTATGCTATTGGTTTTATAATATTTGGTATTTTTATATTATTGGCCTTAGAACGGTATGGCGATAATAGCAAAAAGCTTAAAGTATAAAGTAAAATAAAAACCCCTTCTTGATAAAAAAAGGGCTTAAATTTTTTATAATAAAGCTCCTAAATATCTTTCTGAGTCAAGCGCAGCCATACACCCAGTTCCTGCAGCAGTAACTGCTTGGCGGTATTCTTTATCTTGTACATCTCCAGCAGCAAAAACACCTGGTAGATTTGTTTTGGTAGATTTACCTCTGGTAATTAAATAGCCTACTTCATCCATATCTAGAATATCTTTAAATATCTCTGTATTAGGTTTGTGACCAATAGCTATAAACACACCAGTTACATCAATAACTTGTTTTTTTTGTGTTTGGTTATTTATAACGCTTACGCCTTCTACAACTTTATCACCTAAAACCTCGTTAAGTTCTGTATTGAACATGACTTCAATATTTTCGGTTTTTTCAACTCGGTGTTGCATTGCTTTTGAAGCACGCATATAATCTTTGCGGACTAGTATAGTAACTTTACTGCAAATGTTAGCTAAATAGGTTGCTTCTTCAGCAGCGGTATCACCAGCTCCAATTACAACAACATCTTGTCCTTTATAGAAAAAACCATCGCAAGTAGCACATGCAGATACACCTCCACCAATTAATCGTTGTTCACTTTCTAATCCTAAGTATTTGGCAGTTGCACCAGTAGATATAATTACTGTTTCAGCTTCAATAGTTTTTGATGCATCAACGGTAACTTTATGAATGCCTCCAATTTTACTACTAAAATCAACAGCGGTAATCATACCAAAACGGACATCAGTACCAAAACGTTCGGCTTGATTTTTAAAATCTTCCATCATTGCAGTACCATCCGTACCTTTTGGGTAACCTGGATAATTATCAACTTCTGTAGTTGTTGTTAATTGTCCACCCATTTGCATTCCGGTATATATTACTGGTTTTAAATCCGCTCTAGCTGCATAAATTGCGGCGGTATAACCAGCAGGACCTGATCCTATTATCAAGCATTTTATTCTTTCTATTGTATCACTCATTTTATTACATTTTAATTGGTAAACAAAAATATAGAATAATTAGCTCTAAAATTAATTTTACGTATTTTTTTTATTAATAGGTTTATAATAAAAATTAATAGTTAGTCAAAGGATTAAAATTTGTTTTGTATTCTTGTATTAAGAATATCTTATATAAAATAATGAATTTTAAAACGATAACAACAGAAGATGAATTTAATTCTGTTGTAGAACAAAATATTGGAGTGTTGTATTATTTTTCAACGATAAGTTGTTCGGTAGGCGAGGCTTTAGAGCCTAAGGTAATTAACTTGTTAGAAAAAGAGTTTCCGAAAATTCCTTTTTATCATGTTGATATGAATGCTTCCCCAGAAATATCGGCTAAAAATAATGTATTTGTAGAACCTACAATATTAGTGTTTTTTGAAGGTAAAGAAACCATTAGAAAAAGTAGAATTGTTAGTATACCAGACCTTTCTAATGCAATAGGAAGAATTTATAAATTAGCCTTTGAATAATTGTTTTTTTTCTTGTAGATATTAGATTTAGTTTTATATTTGCAAACCGAAAATTATTCGGGGTGTAGCGTAGCCCGGTTATCGCGCCTCATTTGGGGCGAGGAGGTCGTCACGCTAGAGGCGTGACCACCCTGACAAAAATGTTTATGGAATATGTAGTTTACATATTGTATAGTGAAAAAAGGAAGAGATATTATGTTGGTCAAACAAATAATCTCGAAGAAAGGTTTAAAAGACATAATAATGGATTTGTACCTTCAACAAAAAGTGGTTTGCCTTGGGAATTAGTTTTAACCTTAAGTGTTGAAAATAGAGCGGAGGCAATGAAATTAGAAAAAAGAATAAAGAAAAGAGGAATCAAAAGATTTCTTGATGATAGCCAATTCGGGGTGTAGCGTAGCCCGGTTATCGCGCCTCGTTTGGGACGAGGAGGTCGCAGGTTCGAATCCTGCCACCCCG
>DAOUTI010000062.1 GCA_030626795.1 Flavobacteriaceae bacterium | reverse complement strand
TTAATACAATTTCAGGTGTGTATAGTAAAGAAATAAGAAATGATAAAAGTTTTAAAAAAGCTGTAGATAAAGCGAATAAATTTGCAGATTTAGACGGTAGAAGACCAAGAATTATGATCGCTAAAATGGGACAAGATGGTCATGATAGAGGAGCTAAAGTCGTAGCAACTAGTTTTGCCGACATAGGTTTTGATGTTGATGTAGGGCCTTTATTTCAAACACCTCAAGAGGTGGCAAAACAGGCAGTTGAAAACGATGTGCATGTTTTGGGGGTTTCTTCTTTGGCTGCGGGGCATAAAACTTTAGTGCCACAAGTTATTGATGCGTTAAAAAAGTTTGAACGTGAAGATATTTTAGTAATTGCAGGAGGTGTAATTCCTCCACGAGATTATCAATATTTATTTGATGCAGGTGTTGTTGGAATTTTTGGACCTGGTACAAAAATTAGCGATTCCGCTATAGCGATCTTAGATGTGTTGATAGAAAGTGTAACTGATTAAAAAAAAACATATTTGGTAGGCAGCTCACTTAAATATTTATAAAAGCATTGAGATTGTTGCGATAAATGCTACTAAAAAAATAATGATAAAAGCTTTCCAAAAGGCATGCGCCTTTTTCATTTCCATAAATTGGAAAATTACCGCTACGAATTTTAATCCGCTAAGGAAAAGGATAAGTAAACCTATATATTTAAAATCGTAATAATTGATTGAGAAAAAAGCAGTCGATATAGTTAGAAATATCAAAAATATTAGTGTGAATATGTCTTTTCTTTTCATAACTATAAAATTAAATAAATTATAGGAAACAGTAGTAACCAAATCAAATCGCACATGTGCCAAAAAGCAGCACCAGCTTCAATATCTTCTAGTTTTTGATTCTTTAAAGAGAAATAAAAATAGCTCAATATTACCAAACCTACTAAAACATGAATCACATGAAAACCTGTTAGTAACCAGTAAAAAGTAAAAAAAATATTATAGTCTAAACCTAAACCAGCATCAATTTTGTGGTAATATTCTAAAGATTTTAAAATTAAAAACAAAACACCTCCAGCCATTGTTAGTTTAAGGTAAAAGGAGGCCTTAGAAAGTTTTTGTTTTTTGAAATAATGAACTGTTGTAGCCATAAAAAAACCACTAGTTAATAAGAAAACAGTATTGATAGCCCCATAGGATGCATTTAACATCAATCGAGAATTGTGATAAAGTTCAGGGTTATCTTTGCTAGAATAAACCAATGCGATTAATGCAATTCCAAAAGTGATTAGTTCTAAAATAATTACAATCCATAATAAGATACCGCCTGGTGGATAATAAATATTTTTATAATCGATTTTAGTAGTTTCCATTTTTAAGTATTTATTTTAATCCTTCATATTATCTGCAATAAAAAAGATAATGGTTAATCCAAAAAAAACAATGGAAGTGATAAGCACATATTTCATATAAGGCCAGCCTACAAAATCGCCTATAGAAGCGATCATTGCTAATTGTAATCCTATGGCTAATGCTATTTTTACTTTTTTACTCATAATAGTTTATGATTTGTGTTTTATTCTGTCGTATAGTTTTGCTAGTGATTGCAATAATTCTACAGGAGTAGTTAAAATTTCATAGTGATTTGAACCAAACATTTGTGGTAAATAGTATTTGGCATTGGCCTCAATTGCTAAGGCATACGAATTAATATTTCGTTCGTTTAGCTCTCTTAATGCTTGCTTCACATCGTTAATTCCATATTTGCCTTCGTATTTATCGTAATCATTTGGTTTCCCGTCCGAAATTAAAATAATCCATTTGTTATTAGTATCTCGTTTGTCTAATAAAGCACCCGAATGACGTAAGGCGGTTCCAATTCTGGTATAACCTTCAGGTTCAACAGCGCCAATTTTAAATTTTGCTTTATCCCAATCATCATCGAAGCCTTTTAAAGTCAAATAAGTTGCGTAATTTCTAGTTTTTGAGTAAAAGCAGTCGATAGAAAAATCGACATCAAATTCATTTAATATTTCACCAAATAGAATAGAAACTTGTTTCTCTACATCAATTACCCTATTATTAGCGGCATATCCATCGCTTGATAAGCTTACATCTAATAACATTAAAATGGATAAATCTTTTTCTTTTTTTCTTTTAGATAAATATATATTTTCAGATGGGGTATGACCAGAATGTATATCAGTATATAAATCAGTAAGTGCATCTAAATCAAATTCTTCCCCTTGAATTTGTCTTCTTTGTTGCTGGTATTTGTTATTTATATTGGTTAACATTTTGCGTAAACCCATTAGCGTTGAAGCATTTTCTGTCAAAGTTTTTTTATAGTAAGTAGTATCAGTTTCTGTAATATTTTTTGGGTAGAGTTTGCAAAAATCTTGTTTGTATTCTCGCTTAGAATAATCCCATTCATCATAGGAAATATAATAATCTTTTGTGTTGATTTCAGAACTTTCGGCTACGGTTGTGTTTTCAATAAATTCGGCTTGATAAACAGAATGTGTTGTATCGTCAACACGTACCGTATATTTCATGTTTAATTCTTCTAAAGCTTTACTGTGTTCATCTAACTCATCATCACCATCAAAATCACGCCATCCGCCATCCCATTCTTCAGCAGTATCAATTTTTTCAAAATCATGTGTCATTACATAATCTTCTTGTTGTTTTTGATCTATTTGCAATGAAACTACTTCTTCAACCGCATTGGCTTTTAAGATGGTTTCAATTTCATCGGCAATAGCTTTTTTTGCTTTTTCGTTGAAATTTTTTAGTTTATCATTTGGACTTATTTCTGAATTATTTCGCATCCATTTTCCGTAAAGGAAAGTATAATCTACAGGAATTTTTTCAGTAACCTTAGCATGATATAAATTAAGTAGTTCCGTATGAATATCTTTTGCAATAGGAAATTCTTTAAACAAACTCTCCAATATCTTTTTTGATTCTTCTAATGCTTTTCTTTGCGATTCCTCAATAAGATGATCTGTATTATCTTGCCAATTTAACTCTAAATTCTTTTGAATAGATAGATACAATACTCTAAATAAATAGAACGAAAGGTTTTCTTCGTAGGTCGAAAATTCTAAATATAGAGTAGGTAAAAAGAAATTGTTGTTTTTATAACCACCTTCTCTTTTGGCAGGGAAAATATCAATAGGGTTTCCTGTAATGGCTCTTGCAAAAATGGTTAATCTAGATTTGATATCTATTAAATTAACTGTTTTTACATCTGCTTCAAGCGAATCTCTTTTACGTTTTGTAAAAAAACTTGCTATTTTACCATAAATGTATTCGTCTAAAGCCACTGCGTTCTAATGCTTAATGTTAAATTGTAAATGCTTAATTATTATTTTTTTGCTGTTTTAAGAATTGCTGTGATAATTTTTTGTAACTCTTCACAATCTATAAGTAATTCTATTGCGATTTGTTTATCTAAATAATTAGCATCCCTCAAAAGTCTAATCCAATAGTGAGTTTCAAAAGCTTCTTTTTGTGATATACTCAATTTATGAATAAAATCTTTTTTACTTTGCGCTTGAATTCCTTCTTCAATATTTGCTCCAATGGAGGTTGCAGATCGAAGAAATTGTTTTGATAATATAAACTCATTCTTTTTCTGTAGATTTTTATATACATCTATAGATTTTAAGGCAAATGAATAGCTTTTATCTTTAATGGGATTTTTTTTCATACTATAATTATTATATGATTAATTAAATCTCTAATTAACAATTTAGCATTAAGCATTTACAATTAAATCATAAGGTTACATAAATCTCGTAAGGCTGCTGTAATTTCAATATCATCTGTTAAAGGTTCTACAATTGCAACTTCAACGGATAGTCTTTTCGGTAAACCGGAATGAATTAATTTTGCAGCATCAACTAATAATCTTGTAGAAACAGTTTCGGTTAAACCGAGTTCTGTCAAGTTTCTAATTTTATTGGCAATATTTACTAATTTTTTTGCTGTAGCTGAATCTATTCCAGTTTCATTAACCAGTATTTCAGTTTCCAACTTTTCATCTGGGTAAGCAAAATTCATTGCCACAAAACGCTGTCGGGTTGATGGTTTTAATTCTTTAAAACCACGTTGGTATCCTGGGTTAAATGAAGCTACTAACATAAAATCGGTATGTGCTTTTACAACTTCTCCTAATTTATCAATAAACAATTCTCTTCTGTGGTCAGTTAATGAATGTATAGCAACAATGACATCGGGTCTGGCTTCTGCAATTTCATCTAAATAAATAATAGCGCCTTCTTTAACTGCACGAGTAAGTGGACCGTCTAACCAAATAGTTTCGGCTCCTCTAATGATATACCTTCCGATTAAATCGGTAGAAGAGGTTTCTTCATGACATGAAATGGTAATCAAATTTTTACCCAATTGATGTGCCATGTATTCAATAAACCTTGATTTACCTGTTCCGGTTGGGCCTTTTAATAAAAACGGAATTTTATTTTTATAAGACTGCTCAAAAACCAAAATTTCTTTACCAGTTTCTTTATAATAGGGTGCTTTTTTCATTGTATGATTTTTAACAAATATATCTGATTAAAAGATTATTAATAAAGGTGGTTTAATTTACAAAAAATCTGAATAAAAAAACCAGAGTCAAAAGTATTTGCATATATCTAACTCTGGCTTACTACTAACTAAAAAATATTTTTACTGATTATCTATTTCTAGAGCTTCATCAGTTGGTTGTCCATGTTTTATAAATTCTATGATATATAATGTAATACCTATAGAAAATAATGTTGCCATAATAATTAATACTATAAAATGTACTTCAATTTCTAATTGTACTTCCATAAAACTCATTGACTTTGTTATACGTTCTAAGTAAACTTGTGCAACACCTGCAACACCAAAAGCAACAGTCATTCCAATCATACCTATATTTGATAGCCAAAATGCCATTCTACCACGTGAACTATCATAAAATTTTCTACCAGTCATATTTGGTAAAGCATAACTAATAATTGCAAATACAATCATTGCGTAAGCTCCCCAAAAGGCTAAATGCCCATGCATAGCTGTTACTATAGTACCGTGCGTAAAAATATTTGTTTGAGGTAAAGTATGTGCAAAACCAAGTAAACCAGCTCCAATAAATGACACTATTGCAGAACCAATAGTCCAATACAATGCAATTTTATTAGGGTGTTTTTTCTCCCCTTTTCTATACATGTTTACTGCGAATAATGCCATGGCTAAGAATGCTAAAGGTTCAAGAGCAGAGAATATACCACCTACGATTAACCAAACTTTATTTACACCAATATAATAATAGTGATGACCGGTTCCTAAAATTCCCGAAAGGAAAGTTAGACCAACAATAACATATAACCATTTTTCAATTACCTCTCTATCAACTCCGGTAAGTTTTATTAATAAGAATGATAAAATACCACCCATAATTAATTCCCAAACACCTTCTACCCATAAGTGAACAACCCACCAGCGGAAAAAAGAATCTAATACTTGACTATTAAAATCTAGCATGCCTGGTAAGTAGAGTAGTGCTGCAAAAAGTAAACCCATAGTAAGTACTAATGCAGTTGTTGTTCTTCTTTTACCTTTAAATAGCGTTACTAAAATTAAGCCCATAAATAATAGCACATTTACTACAACTAAATAATCTAATGGTCTTGGAATTTCTAAAAATTTTCTTCCTTCCCAATAATTAAAATGGTATCCAATAATTGCAGCAACTCCAACTAGAGCTAATGAGATTAATTGCACATAAGCTAATTTTACACTTACCAATTCGTTTTGTGCTTCTTCGGGAATAATATAATATGCGGCTCCCATAAAACCAGATAAAAGCCATACAACAAGTAAGTTGGTATGTACTGCTTTTGCAGTGTTAAAAGGAATCCATTCATGTAGTCCGTCCATGCCTGCATGGGCAAAACCCATAATAAAACCGTAGACTAATTGCAATGTTAACAATAGCATTGATAAAGCAAAAAACCAATAAGCTACTTTTTGTGATTTATATTTCATGATGTTTTAGTTTAGTTATTAATTTTATCTTTTGCTAATGGAGATACTACTGTTTCAAATCCGTTTAAGTCAATGTTACCAATCCATTTAAAAAATTCAACCATGTCTTCGGCTTCTTCTTTACTCATTTTGTAAGCAACCATTTTTCTTCCGTTGGGTTGCCAAGGTACTGGTGACATTAATGCTGCTTTTACATAGCCTTCACCTCTTCGTTCAATTACTTTGGTTAGTTCGGGTGCATAATACCCACCTTCTCCCATTATTGTATGGCATCCCATACAGTTGTTTTTTTCCCATAAATGTTTACCTCGAACTACAGATTCAGTAAGGTTTTCTTCATGAGATTGATCTTGAGCAGCAGATAGTGAATACACGGTTAACCCAATAAAAATTAAAAATGTGACCACTGTACCACCTAAAAAGAATGCTCTTGCTTGTTTTTTTGATAACATGTGAATAGTGTTTAAGTTAATAAGATAAATAAAAGATGTTTTTATCCTTTATAGGAACAAAAATAAGTGTTAAAGTTTTATTAATACATGATATTTATCATATTGTTGAAAACTTGATAAATTGTTAGTATCTATAAATCATACTGTTATGTGTTTTGGTTAGAAAAATCCGATGCTGAATATAATATAATTCAACATCGGAACAATTAACTAACTAAATCTATTTTGTAAAGTTTTTATTGAAAAAAGTAGGCTTAAATGTAATCATTGCCCAAACCCAATTATTGGTTTCATCTTTACTGCCTCCTTTAATAATTTCCATAGAACCTGTTGCGAACATGTGAGAATAACCAAGGTTGAAATTAATGTTTTTGAATATTTTATAACCAAAGGCTAAATCTATTTCGGTTCCTAAATATGCATCTGCTTTAGAAGCATCTAGGTTTAATAAATCTCCTTGTGCCGAAAAAAAATGAGGAATTAATACTGCCGAGAATTTGTTTTTTTTATAAATAATTGGGGTGTTAATATTCATTAAGCCAGCACTGTTCATGTAACTTCCCACATAAAAATAATCCATCCAACCATTGAATTTATGATTAGTGCCATAAAATGGTTTGAAAGCTTTGTCTTTTGAACTATTACCTCCTTGATTATTACCAGATAAGATTTCTACACCAGCCCCTAATAAAAATTGGTCTGTAATTTTATATTTTGCATTTAAAGTAAAATAATAAGCTGATAAATCCATCTTATCATTTTTTAGACTTGTTGGGGTATCACCAGTTTGAAAATAAGTTGCAGCATCAGCATTCAGTCTATTCTTTTTGTAAGTAAGTCTACCACCAATAGTTTGACTATAGGTAATTTTTTGATTTGTATTATCAATATCAATAACATGATTATATGTCATTCCATTATTTAAAAATAAAGCACTCAAGCCAAAGGCTTCATTGAATTTGGTATTGTACCAAGCATATTGTAAAGATTTATATTGATTAACAGCATAATCTTCATCAAATAAAGTTTCTCCATTAGCATTTAAAGCTAAACCAAGGTGTAATTTACCTTTTTTACCAGTTTTGAATTTAAATAATAAGGCATCATGGCTTCTTGCTTGTTGTGCCCAACCAACAGAGCCAAACATTCTTTGATCATCATAAACAATTTCTTGTCTACCCAATTTGATAGAAAACTTTGGATTAAAATAATACTCTCCCCAAGCTTCATGAAAGGCAACTCCAAATTTATCTTCTTTAGAAAGTGTACTTACATCACCCCATACTCTTACATTTTGAAGACTAAAATACACATTGTATTTTTCTGCTTTATAGCCTAAATTAATTCTTGTTCGTTGTGAAATAAAATTAGCTGCATCTTGGTTAGGAGATGCTAAGGTTTTATACCCATGTCGAGATTCAAATCTTGGTCGTAATTCACCAGTTATTTTGAATTGTTGTGCGAAGAGGTTTGCAGTTAACAAAAGTAGCAACGCTGTTAAATAAATGTAATTTTTCATTTTATGACTATATTCTTGTGAAACACTAGTTTGTTAATTGTTTTTAATAAAATTGATTAAAAAAGTGAACTTTGTAATATCAAAGTAACTGTTGTTCTAATTGTATCACTTTTGGAAATAAAATATTATTTTCTAAATGGATATGTATGTTTAAGTCTTTTTCAAATTCTTCTAACTTTGAATACAGTGCTTTAAATGTGTTACACGCTCCTTCAGGCGGTGTGTAATTCTGACTTAATTTGGTTATTTCTGCAAAAATAGCACCTGCATTTTCATGCTCTTCTTCCATCATTTGAATTGGCATACTTACATTTCCGAAATGTGCCGGTTTAAGTTTTGATTTTATTTTATTTGCAACATCTACCTGTTTTATAAACGGAAAAAGAATAAGCTCTTCTTTTTTCATATGAACAGCAAGTTCTTTTACCACATCAACAACCAACTCATGTATTTCAACAACTTCTTTATAGTGGCTACCATGAACATTTGCAACTTTTTCTGCGTATTGCATTAATAACAACGAATTATCTGCCACATATTTATGATGAACATTTATAATATGATCCGTCAAGAATCCAATATCCCAGCTATTATAATCAAATGCATCAGATATATTGTTATCTATAATTTTTAATTCCGTTTCTAATGTCACATAGTCGACATTATTTTTTAGACATGCTTTTTCAATTGTAATACCACCTCCGCAACAAAAGTCAATCCCATGCTTTTTAAAAATATGTGCTGCTTTGATATTTTCTGACACCACTTCGGCTACTGTTTTTTGTAATGTAATATCCATTGTTATTCCATGTATTTTTAAATATTAATTTTTTGATATTTTAATAATCTCAGCAATAGTTTCTTTATTGTCAACACCCAAACCTTCTTGCTGGTGCATTAATTCCCCTTGAGGGTTAAACACGCTAATAATATTTGAATGCGAAAAATCCATAGGAGATATTTCCTTGTATTTAACGGCAAGTACATTTGCAAATTCCCGAACACCACTAACACTACCTTGTAAAAAAGTCCACTGTGCTCCATCCATATAATTTTCTATCGCAAACGCTTTTAATTTTTTAGGCGTATCTGTTTCTGGGTCTATACTTACCAATACAAATTGTGTGTTTTTGAGATTTTTAGCAGGTATTTGTTTTTCTATATTTCTCATATCGGCAACCAATCTTGGACATGCCGCTTTACAAGTGGTATAAATCATAACCATAACCAATGTTTTACCTTTCAAATCTTTCAACTGAATGGTTTTGTCTTCTTCCGTTTTCCATTTACTGGTTAGGTTAAATATCGATGCTTCGGATATTGCATTACCTGTATTAATAACTTTTTTTTGACCAGAAATAGGTTTTAAATCCATTTTACAAATACTGCAACTTCCTGGTTCACTAAAGGTATTTTCACCTTCACATTGCATTGGACATTGGTAGTTTATTGCTTCTTCATTTTTAGGTTTCTGCTTGTCGCATGAAAAAAATGATAGGAAGACAATAAATAAAAGTGCTAAAATATTTTTCATCTTAATCGTTTTGCTAACTGTATTTTTGTTTAATTTGGTCTATGAGCCATTCTATTTCTTATCCTTAACACATCTGAAACCTAAATTTTTCATGGTGTATTTTGCTTTTACGCTTCCGCGGATAGCATATCGCATAAAGGCAGCATAGTTCATTAAATCTGTAGCGCCAATAGCGGCACTTCCACAAAATAAATTGCTATCATTATCTACATCTTTTCGAGATTCTCCAGAAACTAATACTGAATTAAAATCAGATGTCCACTCCCAAACCAATCCATGTAAATCATATACACCCCAGTAATTTTTAAAGGTTGAACCAATGTTGTTATTAAATGTTTTTGGCTTTTCATACCAAGACAAAATAAACTCATTATATGTTTTTAATGTCCTTGCGTCTGGCAGATTTTTATTTGCCATAGCCACATATTCCCATTCGTCAACTGTTGGTAATCGCTTACCTTGACATTCACAATAATCATTTGCTGCAAACCAAGACACATTGGTTATAGGTCCTTTTAAAGATTGTGAAGGGCCTAAAATAGTATCTGCAGACCATAACATAAGATAACTCTCGTCTGCAAATAAACTAATGACTTTAGATTTTCTCCATTTAGGATTTTCTTTAACAAATTTTAAATACGCCTGATTGGTAACGGGATATACATCCATTTCAAAATCAGTAATCTTTACTTGTAAGGAATCTCTACCGTATAAAGGGGTATAGGTTCCGCCCTTAATAGATACCATTTCAGACTGACAATTCATATCAATTCCCCTTAGTAATAAAATACAAATTGTCAATCTTAAAATATTATTCAGCATTATAAATTTTTAGTGTCCACTTTTTACTTCTTGTACTGTACTTACTTTCACATTAGTTTTATTGTTACCCCAAGAATTATAAACATAGGTTAAAACATCTGCAATTTCATCTTCAGTAAGTGTTTGCTTAGTCATCACACTATTATATTTTTTCCCATTAACCGTAATTTCTCCTGTTTTTCCATTTAAAACAATTCCAATAGTTCTTTTGACATCTTCATTCAAATAATCTGATTTCGCCAATGGTGGAAAAGCGCTTGGAATACCTTCTCCATTAGCCTGATGACATGCGAAACAGGTTTTGGTGTAAAGATTTTTACCTGAAGCTATTTTTTCTGCTAATGTTTTATTCCCTTTTACAGCTATTTTTTTAGCACCGTCAGTTGGCATTTCTTGAATAGTCCCTCCTTCTGGGTTGTAAATACCTTCTTGTTTAACACCCGAGTATAATTGTTTGCTTTCACTACCTTTAACTTTTAGCATACCTAAAGCGCCTTTATTAAAAGCTCTAAAAATAGAATGGTCTACAATAATAAATGTTCCAGGAACATCTACTTTAAATTCAACAATAGCTGCACCTCCAGCTGGTATTAAAGTTGTTTGTACATTTTCATTAATGGCAGATCCGCCTTCAATATTAACTCTATCAAATATTTCGCCAATAACATGAAATGATGAAACCAAGTTTGGCCCACCGTTTCCAACATATAAACGCACTGTTTCTCCTACATTAGCAGTAATCGCATTATCACCAGTTAATGATCCTACCTTACCATTAAATACAACATAATCGGCATCTTCGGCAACAGCTTTTTTCATATCAAAAGCTTGTAATCCTGGCGCACCATTATCTCCTTTGGTGTAAAAGTCACCTTGCATGATGTAATATTCTTTATCTACTTTAGGTAAACCGCCTTCAGGCTCTACTAAAATCAAACCATACATACCATTCGCAATATGCATACCTACAGGTGCAGTTGCACAGTGATAAACATATAAACCAGGGTTTAATGTTTTAAAAGAAAAAGTTTTTTCATGACCTGGAGCAACAAAAGAAGATGTTGCACCACCACCTGGACCAGTCACAGCATGTAAATCAATGTTGTGAGGCAGTTTGTTATCTGGGTGGTTTGACAATGTAAATTCAACTTCATCACCAACTCTTGTACGGATAAAACTTCCTGGTACAGAACCTCCAAAGGTCCAATAAATATATGTTGTACCATCTGTCATAGTCCCTTCTTCTTCAAGAATTTCCATGTTTACAATTAATTTTTTTGCAGGTCTGTTTCCAACAGATGCAGGAACAAATGGTGGTGAGGTCAGTTCTGCCTCCATAGATCCGGAAACTACAATTTTTGAAGTATCAATTGCTATTGATTTTTTTTCATTGTCTTTACAACTTGTAAAAAGTAAAAAAGCAAAAGCCATAAAACTTAAGCTACTTAGGATTAATTTTAGTTTTTTCATTTTTTTAGTTTATTTAAATTTATGAATTAAAGAATAAAAGATGTTTATATCTTTTATTTGGCGAATATATTTGTAAATTAAATATATTTACATGACAAATGTCATATATGTTACATAAGGCTGAAATTATTTTTTGTAAGGCTTATTTTTGGTAAGGGAAGAAGATATTTTTTAAATTTTTATAAAAAAACTCCTGAAACATTAAATTTTCAGGAGTTGTAATCTTTTTAAAGATTTATCTTTAAATTTTCTCAAACTTAGCAGTAAAATGTCTCATTATAGGTGCTTCATCAACAATAACATAACCATTCTTGGCTTGATCACGAGTTTCATAAATATTATTTAAAACTGCAGCGATATAATCCATATGGTTTTGAGAATAAGTTCTTCTTGGTACAGCAAGTCTAACTAGTTCCAATTCGGGATATCTATTTTTTCTTGTAAAAGGGTCACGATCGGCTAAAACAGTACCAATTTCAACCCCTCTAATTCCTCCAATAATATAAATTTCAATAGCTAATGCTTGTGCTCGATATTCATCTCTAGGTATGGTTGGTACAAATTTATTGGCATCAATAAAAATAGCATGTCCTCCAAAAGGTTGCTGCACGGGTACATTATAAGTCACCAATTTTTTTCCTAAATAAGCAATTTGTTCGATACGACTTTCTAGATAATCAAACTCAGTTGCTTCGTCTAAACCTACTGCTAAAGCGGCCATATCTCTACCATTCATACCTCCGTAAGTAATAAAACCTTCGTACATAATGTTGAAAACAGTTGCTTTTTTGTAAATTTCTTCATCATTTAAAGCAATAAAACCACCCATATTTACTAAACCATCTTTTTTTGCACTCATAGTCATACCATCACCATACGAAAAAGCTTCTTTAGCAATTTCTTTAATGGTTTTGTTTTTATAAGTCTCTTCACGTAGTTTGATAAAGTATGCATTTTCAGCAAATCGAGCAGAATCAAAAAATAATGGAATACCATAAGATTTACATGTTTTAGAAACATCTTTGATATTTTGCATAGATACAGGCTGACCACCTGAACTATTACAGGTAATTGTTAAAATTACAAAAGGAATTTTATCTTTAGGGTTTTCTTTTAAAACAGTTTCTAATTTTTTAAGGTTTACATTTCCTTTAAAAGGATGCAGAATGGTTGTGTCAAAAGCTTCATCAAT
>DAOUTI010000232.1 GCA_030626795.1 Flavobacteriaceae bacterium | reverse complement strand
TACAAGAAAATAAAATAAGTAGAGTAGGTAGTGACAAAGATATTACTGTTGATGTTAGAGTAATCGCAGCAACCAATAAAGATTTAGCAAAAGAAATAGCTCAAGGTAAATTTAGAGAAGACTTATACCATAGGTTGGCCGTTATCTTAATAAATGTGCCATCATTAAATGATAGAAAAGAGGATATTCCGCTATTGATTCAATATTTTTCGGAAATTATTTCAAAACAACATGGAGAAACTACCAAGGTGTTTAGCGATAAAGCAATTAAATTACTACAAGATTACGATTGGACAGGTAATATACGTGAATTGAGAAATGTTGTTGAAAGACTATTAATTTTAGGTGAGGATATCATTAGCGAAAATGATGTAAAACTTTTTGCTGTTAAATAAACTATCTCGGGGCAAGCCCAAGAGGCATTAAAAGGAACTAATCTTTTATATTTTGAAGTAAGTTTTGGGATCTTAAACCCACTAGTGGGAATAATAATTATAAATACCAAAGCAATGAAAACAAACACTTATCAAGTTTTCGAAAAAATTCAATTAAATAATATTACTACTTTACAAGTAGAGAGTGATGCAAAAAAAGAGCTAAAAAAGGTAAGAAAAAAAATAAGTAAGATTCAAGATAAAATGTATGCTCATGGTAAATATAGTGTCTTGATTTGTTTTCAAGGAATGGATACTTCTGGAAAGGATAGTTTGATTCGTGAAGTTTTTAAAACCTTTAATACCCGAGGTATCAATGTACATAGTTTTAAACAGCCATCAAAACTTGAATTAGAGCATGATTATCTTTGGAGACATTATTTGGCTTTACCAGAAAGAGGGACTTTTGGAGTGTTTAATCGTACGCATTATGAAAACGTATTGGTAACAAGAGTGCATCCAGAATATGTGCTCGGTGAAAATATTCCTTCCATTCAAAGTTTAGATCAAGTTAATGATGATTTTTTTAACCATCGTATGGATCAGATTAAAAATTTTGAACAGCATTTGGTTGATAATGGTACTATTATTTTAAAATTCTTTTTAAATATCTCAAAAGATGAGCAAAAGAATAGATTACTACGTAGAATTGAATTAGAAGAAAAGAATTGGAAATTTTCTGGTGGAGATTTAAAAGAAAGAAAATTATGGGATAGCTATATGGTTTGTTATGAAGATTTATTAAATAAAACGTCAACCGATACTGCGCCTTGGTTTGTGATTCCGTCTGATGATAAGCAAACTTCTCGTTTGTTAGTTGCTCAAACCATTTTAGATACTTTAAAACAATATACCGATATTGATGAACCTGAATTAGATAAAGCAACTAAAGATAATTTGAATAAATACAAAAAAATGCTTGAAAATGAATAAGTGTTTGATGGATTAATGTTTCATTTCCTTAGATTTATTCTTGCGATAATCAGATAAAAGTTTGCGATTAAATTGATGCTCAGCTTGATTTAATTGTAGTATTTTTTTAGAAGAAATAGCACTTTTTAAATCTCTAAAAAGCTCTTTTTTGGTATCAATAATTGCTTGTTCATTTTGAGTTATTTTTGCTAAAATTTGATTTGCTTCCTTTTCAGAAAGTGATTCAAGTCCACCTTTTTCTTTTATTTTTTTTCGTTCTTCTTTCATTTTATTAAATTTAAGTTGAAAAACTTTCTTTTCATAAGCATTATAAATTGGCCAAAATTTTTCGGCTTCACTTGGTGTTAAATCAAGCTGCTGTGTTATATAAGCAGTTTTATATGCTTTTAATTTTTCTCTTTTATCATGTTGTTGCGCATATAAACTACTTAGGCTTATTAGAATAACAAATATTGTAATTGTAATTTTTTGCATTTAATTAATTTTCAAGTATTAAACTTTCTATATCTGTATATTCTAAATAATCTAAAATTTCATCTGTTTCATTATTTGCAAGATCTAAATCAGCATCTGTAAAAATTTCTGAAATTTCATAGGTGTTAAAAGTAATTAAATCATTATCCATCCAGTTTTCAATTTCACTAATATGAACCGATTCTAGACTTAAATTACTGTTTTTAGCATTGAAATTGTATAAACTAAAGAAAAGCACCAAACTTGCAGCTACTGCAATACCTATCCTTCTAATTATTTTGTAATTTTTTAGAGGTATAACCTTAGCGGAATTAATTTTAGATAAAACTTTATCTTCTACAGATTCAAAGTAATTACTGGGTGTTTCAAATCCAGTTGGTTTAAAATTGACTTTATCGAAGATGACATCCTCAATAATATTAAAATAATTATTAGGAGTTTTAAACCCTGAATTTATTTTATTATTATTTTCTTGAAAACTATTTTCAAAATCTTCAAAATAATTTTCAGGATGGTTAAAACCTGTTTTTTCAAGTTTTAAATTATTTAATATGTCTTTTTTCTTTTTATTCATTTAGTATTAAGACCAAATTCTTTATAAAAGGTTTATTTATTCTATTAAAAAAGCTTCAATTTTTTTTCTAGCATGATGATAAGAAGCTTTTAATGCGCCAACAGATGTGCCTAATATTTCAGAGATATCATCATATTTCATATTGTCAAAATATTTCATATTAAATACCAATTGTTGCTTTTGAGGCAATGTAGCTAAAGCTTTTTGTAATTTTAATTGAATTTCATCGCCATCAAAATAAACATCAGCTTCCAGGTTATTAACCAATTGACTTTGAAGCGTTTCATTATCAATTCTATTTAAAGTTGCTTTTTTATTAAGGTGGGTTATGGATTCGTTTGTTGCAATTCGGTACATCC
>DAOUTI010000069.1 GCA_030626795.1 Flavobacteriaceae bacterium | reverse complement strand
TATTGTCTTTTTGAAAACCTGCGATAGTTGGCTTGATAATTCTTTCTTCTACCTTGCTTAAAAACTCCGCATCAGCAAAAGGAACCGGAGAAATTGCACCCATTCCGCCAGTATTCAAACCTTGATCACCCTCGCCTATTCTTTTATAATCTTTTGCATTAGGTAAAATCACATAATTTTCACTGTCGGTCAAAACAAAAGTGCTCATTTCAATACCATCTAAAAATTCTTCGATTACCACTTTAGTGCTGGCATCACCAAATTTTTTATTAGCAAGCATTTCTTTTAATTCATCTTTTGCTTCTTGTAAATCGTTTAAAATTAAAACGCCTTTACCGGCAGCTAAACCATCTGCTTTTAAAACATAAGGAGCATCTAAAGTATCTAAAAAATCATATCCTCTTTCTAAAGTTTCTGCTGTAAAACTTTCGTATTTTGCTGTTGGAATATGATGACGAAACATAAATTCTTTTGCAAATTCTTTACTACCTTCTAATTGTGCTGCGCCCTTTTGCGGACCAATAACTGGAATGCTTTTCAAGCTATCATCTGCAAGAAAAAAATCATGAATTCCGTTTACCAAAGGATCTTCTGGACCCACAATTACCATATGGATATTGTGCAGTAAAACTTCTTTTTTAACCGCTTCAAAATCATTTGGATTTATCGATAAATTAGTTCCAATATTAGCTGTTCCAGCATTTCCTGGCGCAATAAAAAGTTTTCCTATTTTGCTACTTTGTGCTAGTTTCCATGCAAAAGTACATTCTCTCCCTCCAGATCCTAAAATAAGTATGTTCATGAATATATTATATTTTTAGAATACAAAAATAAGCATAAAATGCTGCTAAACTTATGAATCAAAGTGTAAATAATAATATTAAAATATCTGTTTTAATATTTGTTTAGTAATCATATAAGTTGGTCTAACACCTGAAGCGCCTAAGCCTCCTGATGCTAATGTACCACCTGTTTCTAAAGGATTATCAGAGGCATAATAAGCATATCTTACTTTTACATCTTCACGAATATTACCTCTAATTTTTGACGCAGATTGAATTGCTTTTTGATAATGCGCACCTTCCATTTCTAATCCAATAACTTGCCAAGTAGAATTGTGGAAAAATTCTAAAATATCTTTGTTTTGAAGAGAAGTTCCTAAAACGGTTACCATAGACCCTTTAAAAGCTTTTACCCCTGAGTCTTTTAAATCTTCAATACTTAACTCATTTTTAAATGGATAATTATCCGCAGTACCTTCAAAAATATGTGCCGTAGGAATCATAATATCTCCTTTACCTCCTTCTAAAATTCCTGCTTTTCCCATAATGGAAACCGATTCAATATCAAGATGCTGTTTTTCACCCGATTCAAATAAATAAGGTTTTAACAGCTCATCTAATGTTTCGTAAGCTTGCTCACCAAAAGCATAATCCATTACAATAATAACTGGTTTTTCTCCTTTAGAATTCTCAATTTTATAATCTGTTATATTAAAATCGATTTTATCTGTATCAATAATTTGAACATCTATATTTGTTCCTGAAGTATCTTTAATAAAAGTTAAGCCTTTTTTAGCAGCACCTTTTCTAATTATTTTTTGTAGGTCATTATCCGAATCACCTATCAACTCAAATAATTTAATATACTCATTGGTCTTATGCTCTTTTGGTAAAAAAATTGGTGCATAAATAGAATTCATTACACTGTGCATATTGGCACTAATAATATGTATCGGACGCTGTAATAAATCTTTTTCAACCAATACTTTTTTAATATTTGTTGCCCAGATTTCTCCATAAATGTGATGACCAATTCTTTCACTTAAAGTGGGACTAAAAGTGATTACGTGTTTTTTCTCTTCCAACAATTCATTGATTGCTAATTTGCCCATCCAATAAATAATGTTAAAAAAACGATTGGGCTGAGTTTTTGTAGCAAAGTTGCTATCTGCTTCTTTAATTTCTTCAAAACTTCTTCCTAAAAAGCTTGATAAGTGTGTAAATAATACTTCTCGTTCTTTAGTGTTTATTTTTTTGTTTTGTAAAACCACCTCTTCTAAGTTAATCCATTCTCTGGTCGTTTTTCCTTCGTCATTCAATAAAACTTTTTTTGCAATTTTATGAGCTTCTACAAACATAAATGTCAAATGCGTCAAAATATCATAAATATCAGATCTTCCTCTTGTAATTTCAATATTCATTTGATCTTTATCAATGCGATAACAATTTCTTCTTCGCTTAGCTGGAATGATGTTTTTAAAATGCGAATTACCAAACCCTTCATCAGCAGTTAGGTTGATATACCTACACTCTTCAATTCCGTTGGGCAATCTGTCAATAATATAAAGCAAGCCATCAAGCTCTGTTTTTTCTTCCGCGATAGTTCCGTAAATTTCTGGTTGTAAGGTTAATAATGCATTTTTAAGTGTATTCCCAGAAATTCCCATGGGTTTATAAAAACCACGGTTAAACAAATGACGCATAGTAATATACATACGTTCAATGGCATTGGTTGAGGTTTGAGATCGAGTTCGTTTAATTGCGTTCATTCTTTAATATTTGAGAGTATTGTTTGTTATTTTGTAAAACTTTAATTGCTTCTTGTATCGATTTATTAAATACAATATGATTTTGATATTCTCCTTTTTTAAAGTAATATCGATTGATAATTTCATCAGAAATATGCTCTTTTATTTCTTCTTTATTGCTTTTTAATTCTTCCATTTTTTGTGTTTCCAATTGTGAGATTAATTCTTGGTAGCTAGACTTAATTGGATCTGAAAGATTTTCTTTTTCAGAAGTTTTAAAAGCGGATGCAAATTTAATTTCACTTTTCGTTTTAAAATTATTTTCTTCTTGTTTTACAAAAGTGATAAAATCTTGATAGTCTGAATCTTTAAAAATAAAGATTTCTGGTTTAGCAATCTCCTTATTTTTATAATAATAATGGTTTGCATAGTTAAAAATTACATTTGAATTATACAAAGCTTTGGTTGCTTCTGTTTCTTTAGGTAATTCAATTTTTACATCGGGAGATATACCTCCTCCTCCATAAACAGTTCTTCCATTCTTAGTTTTAAACATTTCTCTGTTTCCATCAGAAAATTTAGGAATTTCTTCTCCTTCTCTATGGGTGTAATCTAATTCTTGAATATTTCGACCGCTAGGTGTATAATACTTTGAAATGGTTAATTTTAATTTTGTTCCGTAAGTTAAATTTCTATAACGCTGCACTAAACCTTTCCCAAAGGATCTTTGACCTATAATTACTGCTCTATCTAAATCTTGTAATGATCCAGCAACTATTTCGGCAGCGGAAGCTGATTTACCATTAATTAATACCACGATAGGGATCTCTAAATCTATAGGTTCTCTTTTTGTTTTATAGGTTTCACTCCACTTTTTTACTTTTGCTTTTGTAGTTACTACTATTTCATTTTTAGGAACAAAAAAATTAGTGATATTAATTGCTTCATTTAATAAACCTCCTGGGTTTCCTCTCAAATCAAGAATTAATTTATTCATGCCTTGAGATTTTAAATCAACAAAAGCATTTTTAACTGCTGAAGATGCTTTATTATTAAATCTATTGAAGGAAATATATCCTATCTTATCTGTAACCATTTGATAATGTGGTACGGGATTCAACGTTATTTTCTCTCTTTTAACTGCAAAGTCTAATGTTTTTCCTTGTCTTTTTATCTTTAATTTTACAGCGCTATTTATACTTCCTTTTAATAGAGATGCGACTTGATTACTTTCATAATTTTTAATATATACATCATCTATTTTAATAATTTCATCTCCAACTTTTATTCCTTCTTTATCTGCAGAAAACCCTTCATAAACTTCTACAATAAATAATTTATTATTGGTGTATTTTGATTGTGCACCAATGCCACTATATTCACCCGACGAGTTTATTTTAACCTGCTCAACGCCTTGTTCATCATAATATCTTGTGTATGGATCTAAATCCTCCAACATATTATTTATTGCAGTTTCTGTTAACTTTGCGGGATTAATTTCGTCAATATAATACATGTTGAGTTCTTTAAACAAAGTGGTATAAATTTCCATTTGTTTAGCAACCTCAAAATAATCTGTTTTAAACGCAAAAAAAACAGAACTCAAAATTAAAAATGAGCTTATTAATCCAATTTTTTTAAGTTTGTTCATTATTTTCTGTTTATTTTAATTGGAGAAATTTTTGCAAAACAAGTTGCATTTTTTCTTCAATTATATGATAATCTACTTCTTTTTTACCTAAATATATAAACATAAATATATGTTTTTTAGTATGTTCAGACTCATATATCGAATATTTATTTTTTCGGTAAGCTTCGCGTAATAATCTTTTAATTCTAATTCGGTCAACAGCTTTTTTAAAATTTCGCTTGGAAGCGGAAACTCCTGCTTGAATTTTATATGGAGAATCGTGCTCAATTTGGAGGTGAATTAATTTGATTGGAAAAGCTGTAACTGATTTTCCTTCAGCAAACAACTGGTCAATTAATTTGCTTTTTTTTAATTTTTCTTGCTTTTTATAAGTCTGCTGCATTGCTGCAAAAGTAGTGATTTGGCATGAATAAAGACCGTTGAAATATTGAACAAAATTAAAATTTAAACCTTTTTCACTTCGAATTACTTACTTCTCTAAAAATTTAAGTCCTCATAAACAAAGGTTTACTGCGGGTTAAATTTATATCGAGCGTCGTATTTCTTTGTCAAAAGAGCTTTTGCAACGGTCTTTAATAATAAATAGCTCCAATTTTATTGTAAATTTGGTCTTGTAAAATTACAATAAAAAGTTATGGCTCAAGATTTATTTCAAGCACCCGACTATTATGGGTTAGATGATCTTTTAACAGAAGAACATAAATTAGTTAGAGATGCAGCCCGAGAATGGGTTAAAAGAGAGGTTTCTCCAATTATTGAAGATGCTGCTCAAGAAGCAAAATTTCCAAAACAATTATTGAGTGGTTTGGCAGAAATTGGGGCTTTCGGACCATATATTCCCGTAGAATATGGTGGCGCAGGATTAGACCAAATTTCGTATGGTTTGATTATGCAAGAAATTGAAAGAGGTGATTCTGGTATTCGTTCAACAGCATCGGTGCAGTCATCTTTAGTGATGTATCCTATTTGGAAATATGGTAACGAAGAGCAGCGCCAAAAATATTTACCAAAATTAGCTAGTGGCGAATTTATTGGTTGTTTCGGTTTAACCGAACCAAATCACGGATCTAATCCTAGTGGTATGGAAACCAAATTCAAAGATATGGGCGATCATTATTTATTGAACGGTGCCAAATTGTGGATTTCAAATTCTCCCTTTGCGGATATAGCTGTAGTTTGGGCAAAAAATGAAGAAGGACGAATTCATGGTTTGATTGTAGAACGTGGTATGGAAGGTTTCTCAACGCCAGAAACACACCACAAATGGTCATTAAGAGCCTCGGCTACTGGCGAGCTTATTTTTGACAATGTAAAAGTGCCTAAAGAAAATTTATTACCCAATAAATCTGGATTAGGTGCTCCTCTTGGTTGTTTAGATTCTGCCCGTTATGGAATTGCTTGGGGTGCTATTGGTGCTGCAATGGATTGTTATGATACTGCCTTGCGTTATGCCAAAGAACGCATACAATTTGGAAAACCCATTGCTGCTTTTCAATTACAACAAAAAAAATTGGCCGAAATGATTACCGAAATTACCAAAGCACAGTTTTTAACTTGGCGTTTAGGTGTTTTAAAAAATGAAGGAAGAGCTACTACTGCACAAATATCAATGGCAAAACGCAATAATGTAGATATGGCTTTAAAAATAGCTAGAGAATCACGTCAAATATTAGGTGCTATGGGTATTACTGGCGATTATTCTATTATGCGTCACATGATGAATTTAGAATCTGTAATTACTTACGAAGGTACACACGATATTCATTTACTAATTACAGGGCTAGATATTACAGGAATATCTGCTTTTAAATAATTTCTTTGTTTATTCAATATTTATTCAAAGCAAAATCTAATTATACTCAATCTTGTTATTATCAGTTTAAAACTGACAATAATCCTAATCAAACTATTACTAAAGTTGATCGTAAAAAATATTTAGATAGTGCTCTAAGTTTTTCTTTTAAAGCCAGTTATATTTATAAAAATGTAAAAAAATTAGACAAATGTTTTTAATATGACCTTCATAACCGTATATACTACTAAACAGCATATCTTAGGTAATTGGAAACATGCCTTAGTGGGGGCACAATTGGGCTTTCCACTTTAAAAGATACACTTACCAAAAAGGATAAAAAATTATGTTTCAATTAGGAAAAAAATCGTTTCAGAAAAAACTATAGAAAATGATTTTATGTGTAATTTAGCAGTGTAGTATTGTTATAAAAAATATTAAAAGGCAGCTAAATATAAATTTTAGCTGCCTTTTTTAGTATAATTAGCTGATTCTTTGTTAGACAAAGATAAAAGCCCTATTTAATAACTACTTTTACCCTTTGACTAGCCTAAATAATTCTTTTACTCATTTTAGATAACAGAAAGAGATATTTATTGTGATATTTGTGTTTAACAAATAGATATTATGAATTTGGCAATTAAAAAAAGATTAATTAGCATTTGCTTTATTATAGCAAATACTGTTACTTATTCTCAATATAAATTGCCTGAAACCCCATCATGCTTGGACACTAATATTTCTCAAAATATTAGTGTTGATGATCTTATATTTAGGAGTAAACAAAATATTGATCAAGACCCTTTAACATCATTTTGTTTTCTTCTCCAAGCTCAAAAAACAACTATAATTAAAAAAGAAAAAGAATTAATTGCTCGTAATGCTGATACAATTGCTTACAAACTCTTTTCAATTGCTAAATATAAAGAAGCAATTTATTTTCAAAGCTTATCAGGTTATTTGTGGTTTGAATTAGACTCGATTAAACAATATAGTAAATCATTAAGAAAATTAGGAGAAAATTTTCATAGACTTGGTGATATATATAATTCTTTAAAATATCTTAATATAGCAAACGAACTTAATGAAGTAAACAATTTTAAACAAGAAAAATATCATACTTATTTAGCACTTGCTTGGACCTACATACATGTACGGAATTTTAATGAATCCAAAAAAAACATTTTATTAAGTAAATTAATGATAGATAAAAAAATCATAAAGGCTAATAATTATGATTATTATTATTTATTTTCTACAATGTCTAGAGCTCAAGATAATATTCCTTTAGCAATGCAATATAATGACTCTGCAATTGCAGTGGCAAAAAAAGAAAAAGATACTCGTTTACTAGCGTTAGCAATTTCAAATAAAGCAAATTTTTTAATATACACTAAAGGAAATATTGACTCTATTATAGAAAAAATCACTTATGCTTTAAAAATAAATAAGCAAATGAATGATAAAAATCAATTAAACTCCAATTATGGAGTATTAGCAAAAGCTTATTTATATGGTAAAAATTATTCAAAAGCTATAGAAGCTGCCAATATCGGTCTAAAATATGCCATTGAAACAGGAAACAAATTTGAAGTAGTAATTAAATATAGAGTCTTAAAAAATGCATATAGAGAAAAAGGAGATTATGAAAAAGCATTATTTTATTCAGAAAAATATAATTTACTTTATAAAGAGGTTTATGGGGTTAATGATTTTAATGAAATATTTGAGGTAGAGCAAAGGAGTCGTGAAAGGTTAAACAAAAATATTATCACCAATCTTAAAATTACTAGCAAGCAAAATAAAAAAATTTATTGGTTAATTTCTATTATTTCGATACTAATTTTTGGTGGTATAGTAAATTATTATGTCCACTTAAAAAATATCCAAAAAAGAAAAAGTGAAGCATTAAAAGAAAAATTATCTTATGACCTCTTACAAATGGAAATGGAAGCACTTCGGTCACGAATGAATCCACATTTTTTGTTTAATAGCCTAAATTCTATTAAGAGTTATATTGTTAAAAATGATTCAAGAAAAGCAAGTAACTATCTTACTAAATTTGCAACATTAATGCGTATGATACTTAACCATTCTAAAGAGAAAGTAATCTCATTAGAAGAAGAGCTCAAAGCAATAAATTATTATTTAGAAATTGAACAAATGCGGTTAAAAGATAAATTTGAATATCACATTAATATAGATAATTCATTAGATACTAGTGAAATAGTTGTTCCGCCATCTATAATTCAACCTTTTGCCGAAAATTCAATCTGGCATGGTTTTTCTAAAGTAGAAAATAAAAGGTTGCTTCAACTTAATGTGCTAAGTAAAAATAACGCAGTAATTATTGAGATAGAAGATAATGGTATCGGTAGAAAAGAAGCAAGATTATTAAAGTTAAAAAATAACGCATACCGGTCCGTTGGTACTAATATCATTAAAAAAACAGTAGAGGTTTTTAAAAATGAAAACCTTATTAATCTTGACATAAAAACCATTGATTTATATACATCTGAAAAAAAATCAAAAGGCACCAAGGTTATTATAACAATTAAAGAGGTATAATTATGAATAAATTGAAAGCAATTATAGTAGATGATGAGCTAGATAGTATTACCGCTTTAAAATGGGAATTAGAAGAATTTAGTGATAAAATAGAAATAATTGACTCTTTTCAAAATCCTCAAGAAGCCATAAGTTCCATTAAGGCAAACCGTCCCGATGTATTATTTTTAGATATTCAAATGCCAGAGATGGACGGGTTTGAATTGATAAGAAAAGTAAAAGGTTATTTCAATCAAGTTATTTTTATTACCGCTTTCGATGAATTCGCTGTACAAGCATTTAAAGTAAGTGCAATAGATTATATTCTTAAACCGGTAGAGCCAGAAGCGCTTAAAAAATGTATTGATAAGCTTAAAAAGCAATATGCTCAAGATATTATAGAAGAACAATTTGAATTGCTATTTGACAAGCTCAATAAAAAAAATAAGATAGACAAAATTGCTCTTTCTACTCTTGATGGTTTAGAATTTGTTAAGCCATCTCAAATTCTCTATTGTAAATCAGATAGTAATTACACTTTTGTTTTTATAAATAATAAAAAGAAGATTTTAGTATCTAAAACCCTTAAAGAAATTGAAAACAGTTTGGTATCTCAGAATTTTTTTAGAGTTCATCATAGTTATTTGGTTAATCTTAATTTTCTTGAAAAGTACTATAGAGGTAAAAGCGCTTATGTAGTTATGGAGGGCGGCAAACAAATACCAGTTTCAAGAAATAAAAAAAGCGATTTTTTAGATAATTTATAATTTATTTTATATGCCTAAAAAATTGATATAATCAATAAAACTCTTCTAGCTTCAGCTCATATAAATTAGTGAATTTCATTTGTATCAAGTATCTATACTTGATCTAAAATGATTTAGTTTATCTATGTTAACAATACTACTTTATTATAATATTCTTGTAATCAATTATATACCATTATTTTAAGGTCAAACAACTTAGATGCGT
Source organism: Flavobacteriaceae bacterium (assembly GCA_030626795.1). Classification (GTDB taxonomy): domain Bacteria; phylum Bacteroidota; class Bacteroidia; order Flavobacteriales; family Flavobacteriaceae; genus Lutimonas. The sequence goes on along the minus strand of DAOUTI010000069.1, from coordinate 2,517 downwards.
GCTAATTTTTTCTCAACTACTTATTCTTTAAAATAGACCATTCATCCTAAAAAAGGAACTAAATACTAATCGCCTATTTGACTCACTAAATTTGTTTTTTATGTTTGTTTTATAACAACAATTATGAAAACACTAAAACCACTATCACTAACCTTTGCTTTTTTATTAATAAGTAACGCTTCCCAAGCACAACTTTGGAAAAAGTATAGAAAGTAGCTGCAGAAAGAACAGATGCCGTAAAAACAGAATTAGAAGAAATGGGCATTTCCAAAAACCGCCTACAAACAGAAGGTTGGAGTGTATAAAAATATAACTTAATAATAAATATTATGAAAAATTTAAAGAAAGCAAAAAACAGAACAAATAGATTAATAAAAAATTGCATTAAAGGCATATTTGCATTAACACTACTGTTGCTCACATCTTGTAGTGATGATGATTCAGCTCTAGCTCCACAAGAAGTTAATGATTGCGAGTCGTATGAACCGACTCCTGCATCTGGTACAATTAATGGAACTTGGGAAATTGCAAACGAAATAGATGTTTACGCCAACCTTATAACCATTCCTGGCGATCCAGGTGGTGGCTACGTTAGAGTTTCATTAATGCAAGGCGATGGAAATTTAATACCTGCATTATTTGTGGATAATGATTTTGATTCTGGTGGAACCATTATTGGCGGTTCAGCAGCACAGACAAATGATGAATCTAACAGAATCGCTTATTTCGCTGTCCACCCTGGAGCTTCTTATTCGGTAGAAGTTTTTCCTTTTTTCAATGCTAATGCTTACCCTATAGACTACACCATTGAATGGGAGTTTTTTAGTCGAGTAGATTGTTTTGAGCGAAATGATACCCAAGGTCAAGCCAAAAAAATTCTATTTGATGAAACGATAGAGGCTTATGCAATTGCAGGTTTTACAGACTATTTTATTGCTTCTGGAGATGATAAAACCTATGATTGGTATAAAGTGGAATTAGATGAGCCTGGTGTTATTGAAGCTGAATTATTAGACATGCCAAATGATATGAGAATAACAATGCGCTTCTTTAATGAAAGTGGCTCTGTTGAAGGATTTGATTTTGAATGGATAGGTGCTGAAACAGATTTAAATAGAGGAAGGTTGTCAAAAATTACATCTTCATCTATTTTAGATCCTGGTACATATTATATTGAGTTACATGCTGATTTTGTGGAATCCAGAAAATCTAATAGCGACCTTGAACCTATACCAGAACACTTTAATAAAACATATAAAATTAAAACCAAAAAACTATGATGAAAACACTAAAAATATTATTTCCTAAAACTGCACTAATCTTATTATTAATAACAGTAGTTATAAGTAGCTGCTCTAGCGATAATGATTCTACAGGTTCAGAACAAGGAGATTACTATTTAACAGCCAGGGTTGATGGTGTAGATTTTTATTTAATTTCCGCAGTAGGAGAGACCTCAATTGGTTTAACATTAGATAGTCCTACTTCTGTAGGAATATTTACAACAGCAGTAAGGGAAACAGTGGCACTATCTTATCAAAAAAACGCCCCTTTTGTTGTATAGGGAGCAAGTGAAGATGTCGGTTCTATAGATAATACTACGAAACAGATTATCAAAGGAAAATTTAAAGCTAGAAAACTATAACTATGAAAACTAAACTATTAATAGTACTCGCAATTATTCTATTTCAATCGTGCAAGACTCAACAATTGCAAACAAAAACTGATTTACCAAAAATTGAAAATCAACTTGAAGGAGAGTTAGATTATACTAAAGGAGGGTTTGAACTTGTTCAATGGCCAAACGGTGGAGATGAAATTACACTAGGTACAATTGATAAAAGGGGTGCGATCCATTTCAATTTGCCAGAATATGATATTAGAACGCTTGGTAAAAATCATTCGAATTCTCATTTTGAAGGTCAATTTAACATGTTAAAATGTAAAGGGGAAGGTGAAGTTGACGCTATAGGGAGACCTCAGTTCAAAACGCCTTACGATGATGTTTATTCGCAGTTATACGGACCTATGTTTATAAAAAAATATGGTGTGTACGTAGCTTATGTATCTATTGTTTCCGACAAAAAAATGTTAATCAAAAGTAACTTTGACAAAATTACGGGTAATAAGTACTATTGGTTTTATATAGACAGAGCCCTTGATTATAAAGATACATGTATACAAGAACAAGATTGGCATGAAGGTGTTAATATTGAAGTTGAGCTGAGTGCGGATATGCAATTTAAAAAAGGGTGGAATTTTATAAAAAGAGATCTTGTTGAACTTCAAAATTATGGTGAAAATAATGAGCATACCATTCCAAAAAAAATACAATACACCTTAAGTTCGCCAAAATCTAAAGATGTAATATGGCATTTAGTAAGAAAAATGGACGAAGAAAAGATACAAGCTGCCAAAAAAAAATACGAATTAGCAACTCCCATAATAAAAAAATAGTTTGAAACATGGCTTCCCAAAAAAAATAAGTGACTTAAAAAGAACAGAATATGAAATTGG
>DAOUTI010000113.1 GCA_030626795.1 Flavobacteriaceae bacterium | reverse complement strand
CAGTTTTTGGCAACTTCTTCTTCAGTATCGGCTTTTACATCACTAAAAACATGAGGATGACGATATACCAATTTTTCATTAATTCCGGTAATAACATCAGCGATATCAAAAGTGTTATTTTCGGAAGCTATTTTTGCATAAAAAACAATATGCAAAAGTAAATCGCCCAATTCCTTTTTGATTTCAGGTAAATCATTATCTAAAATGGCATCACCTAACTCATAGGTTTCTTCAATGGTTAAGTGTCTAAGCGATTGTATGGTTTGCTTTTTATCCCAAGGGCATTTTTCACGAATTTCATCCATGATATCCAAAAGTTTACCAAAAGCATCTAATTGTTGTTCTCGCTTATTCATAATTAGTTTTCTTCTGCTTCTTTCTCTTCTTCTAAACTAGAAAAATCAAATTTTGCATCAACTAAAGCATTATACCATTGTAAAACTTTTTTAATGTTTGAAGGATAAACTCTTTCTTCATCATAATCAGGTAAAACTTCACTAAAATAATTTAATAAATCTTCTTTTTTAGATTTGTGGTCAATGGCTTTTTTACCTTCCTCTTTTTTAAAAATATTAAAGAAGACATCTTTTAATGGAACCTCTTCTTCGTAGGTGTAAATAGCAATATCACTCAATGAACTAATATTATGTACAGAATTTACAGGAAATCTCTTTTTATCTTGTAATGATTCAACGATAACTCCACCTTTTGTTTGTGATTTTATTTCGTAAAGACCTGGCTTACTAGAAATTGCAATTATTTTATCTATTTTCATTTGTGTATTTTTTAATTTTGTTGATATAAATTATTTTTTTATGTTAGGAAATTTCATTCTGTAATCCACATCTATTTTTCCTTTAGAAATATTTTCTAATTTCTTTTTTAGTAGTCTTTTTTTAAGAGACGAAAGCTTATCAGTAAATAAAATTCCTTCAATATGGTCGTATTCATGCTGAAAAATCCTTGCTGCCAAGCCCTTTAAAACTTCTTTTTTTGGAACAAAATCTTCATCAACGTATTCTATATAAATAGTTTCCTGTCTCATTACATCTTCATTAATATTTGGAATACTTAAACAACCTTCGCTAAATGCCCAGGCTTCATTTTCTTCTTTAATGATTTTTGCATTAATAAATATCTTATTAAAATCTTTTAAAAAAGCTCTTTCTTCATCTTCTAATTCTTCATTTTCAGCAAAAGGAGAGGCATCAATCATAAATAATCGGATGGCTTTTCCTATTTGAGGAGCAGCCAAACCAACACCATTTGCATTGTGCATGGTTTCTATCATATTATTGATTAGCTGACTAAGATTTGGGTAGTCTTTATCTATTTCTTTTCCAATTTTTCTTAATACTGGATCGCCGTAGGCGATAATAGGTAATATCATTTAATTATTTTTTATTATACAAATACGATTGCAATATTATGGTTGCACTAATTTCATCAAGTAATGCTTTGTTTTGACGTTGTTTTTTTTTCAAACCACTATCAATCATAGTTTGAAATGCCATTTTCGATGTAAAACGTTCATCCACTCGTTTGATAGGTATGTGTTTAAACTTCTTTTTTAATTTTTCAATAAATGGAATTATCAATACTTCACTTTCAGATGGCGTATTGTTCATTTGTTTGGGTTCACCTATCAAAAACAATTCCACATGCTCTTTTTTAAGATAATTTTCTAAAAAAGTAAATATTTCAGGCGTATTTACAGTGGTCAAACCTGATGCAATGATTTGTAAATCATCAGTAACTGCAATGCCTGTTCTTTTTTTTCCGAAATCTATAGCAAGTATTTGTGCCATAACTTGTTTAATTTTTTGCAAATTTACCTATTTTTTGTAATTCTGAACACATTTTAAGGCGCATTATTTGATAAGCCTTTTTATATTTGCAATATCAATGAAAATAAATAACTAAAAAATGAATAAACTGCAACAAATTATTGAAAGTGCTTGGGAGAATAGAGATCTTTTAAAAGAAGATAAAATACAGGCGGCAATTAGAAAAGTAATTGATTTATTAGATAATGGAGAATTGCGTGTTGCAGAACCCATTGCAACAGGATGGCAAGTAAACGAATGGGTAAAAAAGGCAGTGGTTTTATATTTCCCTATTCAAAAAATGGAAACTTTAGAAGTAGGAATTTTTGAATACCACGATAAAATTCCGCTAAAGCGAGGTTATCAAGAAAAAGGAATTAGAGTTGTGCCTCATGCAGTAGCTCGTCATGGTGCATATATTTCAAAAGGCACTATTTTAATGCCAAGTTATGTAAATATAGGCGCATATGTTGATGAAGGCACTATGGTAGATACTTGGGCTACCGTTGGTAGTTGTGCGCAAATTGGTAAAAATGTTCATTTGAGTGGAGGCGTAGGCATTGGCGGAGTTTTAGAGCCTTTGCAAGCAGCACCGGTTATTATTGAAGATAATGTTTTTGTAGGTTCTCGCTGTATTGTTGTTGAAGGTGTAAGAGTAGAAAAGGAGGCAGTTTTAGGCGCAAATGTTGTTTTGACTATGAGCACCAAGATTATTGATGTTACTGGTGATGAACCTGTAATTACAAAGGGTGTTATTCCAGCACGTTCGGTTGTAATACCAGGAAGTTATACTAAGAAGTTTAAAGCGGGATCTTTTAATGTACCTTGTGCTCTGATTATAGGTAAGCGTAAAGAAAGTACCGATAAAAAAACATCTCTTAATGATGCTTTACGCGAAAATGATGTAGCTGTTTAATGCCAAATTTTTTATTATACATATCATACAAATACGGTTTCCCGATTGTAAGACCTTTACAGGAAGAAATTCTTAAAAGAGGTTTTCAAGTGGTATGGTTTATTGAAATTGAAGAAAGCAAAAAATTATTGCGACCTGGTGAAATTTTATTAAATACCGTTGCACAAGTAAAACAATTTAAACCAGATATTGTTCTGGTTGCGGCAAACGAAGTTCCGCCATTTTTTCCAGGAATAAAAGTACAAGTTTTTCATGGGTTTAGTGTTGATAAAAGAAGTGAATCGAAAGGGCATTTTAGAATAAGAGGACTTTTTGATTTATATTGTACCCAAGGTCCATCAACAACGAAGACCTTTTTAAAATTAAAAGATAAATTCGGACATTTTGATGTTATTGAAACGGGTTGGTCTAAAGTTGAGACCTTGTTTCCTGTAAGTAAAAATAAAAATTTAAAGCCAACAATTATTTTTGCATCTACTTTTACTAAATCTTTGAGTTTGGCTCATAATGAAGAGGTGTTTAATGAATTAAAAAGATTGGTAAAATTAGATAAATGGAATTGGTTAATTACTTTGCATCCAAAAATGGATAAAGAAATTGTTGCAAAATTTAGTTCTTTAGAAGGGAATATTGAATTTATACCAGTTTTAAATACTTTAGATCCTTTAAAGAAGGCAGATGTAATGTTATCAGATACATCTTCAGTTATCACAGAGTTTATTATTCAAAAAAAACCAGTAGTTACATTTAAGAATAAGAAACCTGGAAATTATTTAATTGATATTGACATGGTATCTGAAATTGAAAAGAGTTTAACATACGCTTTGTCAAAACCCAAAATAATAATGGATAACATTGAAAAATATATACAAGTAATTCATCCTTACACAGATGGTAAATCTAGTGAAAGAATTATCGAAGCATCTGTAAATTTTTTTAAAAATGAAGATGTAAAAAAATTAAAGAGAAAGCCACTAAATATTATTAGAAAATTTAAAATTAGAAAACGATTAGGTTACTTTAAGATTTAATGAAAGAGAGACAAAAAATAACAGCAATTATCCCTGCTTTTAATGAAGAGTTAAATATAGAGGAGGCCATACAATCGGTTGATTTTGCTGATGAGGTCATTGTAATTGATTCTTTTAGTACAGATAAAACAGTTGCAATAGCCAATAAACATAATATAAAATTAATAGAGCGAAAATTTGATGATTTTTCTAGTCAGAAAAATTATGCAATTGATCAAGCAAAACACAATTGGATTTATATTTTAGATGCAGATGAAAGAGTACCAAAAGCGTTAAGAAAGGAAATATTAGAGGCGGTAAAAAAACCAAATAATTATGTAGGTTTTTTTATTTACAGGACTTTTTATTTTTTAGATCAAAAAATTAATTATGGAGGTTGGCAGCGAGATAAAGTAATTCGTTTGTTTAGAAAAAATAAATGTAGGTATAATGGTAATTTAGTACACGAAACAATTGAATATAATGGTAATATTGGGTTTTTAAATCATAAAATTGAGCATTTTTCTTATCGGAATTATGATCATTATGTCAAAAAATTAAATCATTACGCTTCTCTACAAGCAAAGGAGTTGTTTGTTAAAAAGAAAAGTGTAAACTTTTTTCATTTGGTTTTAAAGCCACTGTATAGGTTTTTTGTACACTATGTTATTCGTTTGGGGTTTTTAGATGGTTTCCCTGGTTATGTTTTGGCTGCACAACATGCATTTGGAGTGTTAACAAGATATATTAAATTGAAACTTTTGTATAAAAAGGAAAAATCGTAATTTACAATTGATTATTTAACAAAAACAATATGTTCAAACACTTTATTATAACACGTTTTAACCTAAAGCAAGAGGGTTGGAACACCAATAAAAACAATAAGGCAATACTAACAGAAGAATGGCATAAAAATCGTTTCAAGCTTTTTACTGATTTTTGTTTTTCGTCAGTTGCATCTCAAACAAACAAAAATTTTGAATGGTTGGTTTTTTTTGACACCAACACACCTAAAAAATATAAAGATATTATTATTAGTTTAGAGCTAAAAATGAGTAATTTCATTCCGGTTTTTGTTGATGATATGTCTTATTTTTTACCATCAATAAAATCTTATATCGCAAAAAATAATGAAAAATATATAATTACCAGTAGGTTAGATAATGACGATTGTATTAGTAAGTTTTATGTTGAAGAAATTCAAAAAAGATTTAATAACCAAGATTTTATGGCTTTAGATTTTGTTGATGGTTACACAATTCAAACGCAGCCAAACGTCAAAATTGGAAAAAGATTTGATCAATATAATCCGTTTATATCACTAATTGAAAAAAATAATAATCCTAAAAGTGTTTGGTTTTTACGACATTCTCATTGGAAAAGAGAAAAAAATATAGAACAGATTCGCGGAGTTAGAACTTGGGCATCTATTATTCATCAAGAGAATAAAGTGAATGAGTTTTTTGGATATGGAGATGTGAATTTTGATAAATTTTTTAATGATTTTGAGATTGGTAAGCAGCAAAAAGAAGAATTATTAAAAAATGTAATTCCTTATTCTAAATGGAAATACCAAAGCATTAAAAACGCAAATGCTTCTTATTGGAATTATACATTCAAAAATATTAAAAAGAAATTGGGAGTTTATAAACTAAAATAAATAATTACCATTTAGATAAAATGAATTCAGAGGTATTAAATGCTATAAAAATTTTAAGCGAAAAGGGTATAATTATATACCCCACAGATACCATTTGGGGTATTGGTTGTGATGCGACCAATGAAGTTGCTGTTGCTAAAATTTATAAATTAAAACAAAGAACCGAAACCAAAAGTTTAATCATTTTGGTTGATAGTTGGATCATGTTAGAAACTTATATAAAAAAAATTCCTGCTAAAGTAAGCTGTATTATTAAAGGGTCTTCTAAACCAACAAGTGTTGTATATAACAACCCAAAAGGGTTGGCTAAAAATGTAGTTGCAAATGATAACACAGTTGCCATTCGAATTGTAAAAGATGAATTTTGTAAAGAATTAATTCAACAATTTGGAAAGCCCATCGTATCTACTTCAGCTAATACCAGCGGTAAATCTACCCCCAAAAACTTTGATGAAATAGAAGATTCTTTGCTAAATAAAGCAGATTATGTAGTAAATTTGCATCGCGAAAAAATACAAAAAACGGCATCTCAAATTGTCAAGGTTGATAGTAGAGGTAAAATAGAATTCATTAGAAAGTAAAGGTTTATGCCAAATACAAATTACGAAATTGCTTTAAAGCACCCCATATTTAAGTTTATTGTTGCCGCTGCTGCGGAATTACAATTAGATACTTACGTTATTGGTGGCTTTGTACGCGATTATGTTTTACAAAGAGATAGGGCAAAGGATATAGATATAGTTGTCGTTGGCAGCGGAATTGATTTGGCAAAAAAAGTAGCCTCACTATTACCAAGTAAACCAAAAGTACAAATATTTAAAACTTACGGTACTGCTATGCTTCGATTTCAAGATATTGAAGTAGAATTTGTTGGAGCAAGAAATGAATCTTATTCTAAAGAAAGTAGAAACCCAAAAGTGACTACGGGTACATTAGAAGATGATCAAAATAGAAGAGATTTTACCATTAATGCGCTAGCAATAAGTTTGAATGAAAAGGATTATGGAGGACTTTTAGACCCGTTTAACGGAATAAAAGCTATGCAAAATAAAATCATAAAAACACCACTAGATCCTGATATAACTTACAGTGATGATCCCTTAAGAATGATGCGGGCAATTCGTTTTTCTAGTCAGTTAAATTTTACAATTGAAGAAGAGTCTTTAAAGGCAATAACTAAAAATTCGGAAAGAATTAAAATTATTACCAATGAGCGTGTCGTTGATGAATTAAATAAAATTCTATTAAGTGAAAAGCCTTCCATTGGATTGAAATTACTTTTTCAAACTGATCTTTTACCCTACATTTTACCTGAATTATCAAACTTGCAGGGTGTTGAACAAATTAAAGGACAGAAACATAAAGATAACTTTTATCATACATTACAAGTAGTTGATAATATCTCAAAAACTACTGATAATTTATGGTTGCGTTGGGCAGCACTATTGCATGATATTGGAAAAGCACCAACCAAAAAATTTGATAAAAAAATTGGTTGGACATTTCATGGACACGAATTTGTAGGTTCTAAAATGGTAAAAAAAATATTTATTCGCTTAAAAATGCCATTGAACGAAAAAATGAAATATGTTCAAAAAATTGTGATGATGAGTTCTCGACCAGTTATTTTGGCCGAAAATGTTACCGATTCGGCTGTTAGAAGATTAGTTTTTGATGCAGGTGAAGATATTGATGATTTAATGACGCATTGTGAAGCAGATATCACAACAAAAAATTTGGTAAAAGAAAAACAATACCAAAATAATTTTAAATTAGTAAGACAGAAAATAAAGGAAGTTGAAGAGAGAGATAGAGTACGTGAATTTCAACCTCCAGTTACGGGAGAAGTGATTATGAAAACTTTCAATTTAAAACCTTGCCGAGAAATAGGTACTTTAAAAGAAGTGATAAAAGAAGCAATTTTAGATGGTAAAATTGCAAATAATTACGATGAAGCTTATGCTTTTATGCTTAAAAAAGGACAGAAAATGGGATTAAAAAAATGAATTAAATTAAAATAATATTTTCAACCTGAGTTCGAAATCAGGTTTACACTGCGGGTTTATAATCTTTATTATCAATTACCATTTTAGCAATAATTTCTTTTAAAATTTCTGAAGTTCCGCCACCAATTGGCCCTAGTCTGCTATCTCTAAATAACCTTGCAAGAGGGTAATCTTCCATATAGCCATAACCTCCTAATAATTGTAGACAATCATAAACGACTCTATCTGCCATTTTAGTGCTAACTAATTTTGCCATGGTAGCTTCTTTAACTACGTATATACCATCATTCAATTGTTTTGCTACAGTATAATTGTAGTTTTTACAAACGTCTATTTCACTTGCCATTTCGGCAATATTATGGCGTAAAGCTTGAAATTTGTTGATTTTTTTGCCAAAAGCTTCTCGTTCAGAAGTGTATTGTAAAGCATAGTCTAATGCATATTCTGCTCTAGCATGTGCATTGACACTCATCACCAATCTTTCTAAGGCGAAATGCTGCATGAGGTAAGAAAAACCTTTTCCTTCCTCTCCCATTAAATTTTGAGCGGGTACAATTACATTATCAAAAGCAATTTCGGCAGTGTCTGAAGCTCTCCAACCCAGCTTGTTTAATTTTGTTGTTGATATTCCTTTGGTAGCGCTGTCAATGACAAAAATACTCATCCCTTTATTACCTAATTCTGGTTGCGTTTTTGCAGCCACAACCATATAATCTGCATAAATTCCGTTAGTAATAAAAGTTTTAGAACCATTTATGATATAGGTGTCCCCTTTTTTAATTGCCGTAGTTCTCATTCCAGCAACATCTGAGCCTCCAAAAGGTTCGGAAATACATAAGCAACCTATTTTTTTTCCTTCAATACTAGGAGTTAGATACTTAGTTTTGATATAATCATCACCTACTTTAGTGAGGTGAGTCATAGCAAGATACGTATGCGCCCACATGGCAGCGGCAAAACCTGATGAGTTTACTTTTTGCAGTTCTTCTAAAAATATTACGGTATAAAAAAGATCTAATTCTAATCCGCCATAAGCTTCTGGAGAGTTAAGTCCGAAATATCCCAT
>DAOUTI010000221.1 GCA_030626795.1 Flavobacteriaceae bacterium | reverse complement strand
CTTGAGATGTATCACCATGCCCTGGAAAATGCTTGGCACAAGCCATTACATTTTCACTTTGAATACCTTTTACAAATTGTAAAGATTTTTCGGTAACATCATATTTATCTTCACCAAAAGATCGGTTGCCAATAATTGGGTTTTTTGGATTGGTGTTGATATCAACAACAGGAGCAAAATTCACATGAATTCCAACTCTTTTTAATTGCTGACCTAAACGCTTACCAAAATCAGCAATTAACCTATCATCTCTAATGGCACCCAATGCCATATTATATGGAAAACTAACCATTTTTTTAATACGCATATCTAAGCCCCATTCGCCATCAATAGCAATTAATAAAGGTGCTTTAGAAATACTTTGGTATTTATTAATTAGTGTTGCATGCCCTTCGGCCGTGCCTTGCATAAAAATTAAATTACCAACATGGTGTTTGTCTATTAAATTTTCAATAAAATTAATGTGTTTTTGGTCTTTATTAGAAAATGCGGCAACCATAAACAATTGACCTATTTTTTGATCATTGTTTAATTTATCCATAACACTATCAACCCATTTTACTTGAGCAATACTGTCTTTAGTTTTAAATGGATTTATTTGTGCACTTACTTGAAATGTAAATACAATAATAAAAAGCAATAAGATTTTTTTCATTAGAAAAATTTTTAAATTTTGTTAAATTTTGAGAATAGTTTGTTTCAAAAATTTTTCTTGAGATGTATTCGACAGCATATTAAAAATATCGGCTGTGCCAACTTTCATCGGCAGCTACTTCCCATTTTGTTTCTAGTTCTTTTTTGGTTTGCACCATATTATTAAAAACAATTGTTTTTGCATTAATTTTCTGATCAGAAACATATTTTTGAAACTCTGATAAAGACACCATATTGATATGGTCTCCGTCTTTAAAAGCAGTATTTAATTTGTTAAACAATTCAACATTGTATTTGTCTTCAATTTGCTTAAACAGATTTGCTGAAGCATCAATAGAGCATCCAGATATATTATTATAAGATTCATCAACAGCTAAAATAATAAACTGATTGTATTTGATTTGGTATGAAGCTTTTAAATCGTCGCCATGACGTTTCCAATTACCAACAAATTTTTCAATAAGAACACTTATTTCACCTACTTCTTTGGTGGTAAATTCTCTATTAGATTGGTATATCCAAACTTTTGAACTATCGGCTAAATCTTTAAATTCGAATAACATTTTATATCTTTTTATTAAATTTATTTTGCAAATCGTCTAAGGTGTTGATTTGTTTTTTTGCCTTCATGGTTTCTTTTATTTGTGTTAACACTTTTTTTGTGTACAATGGAAAATCGGCATTTTGAATCCAATTATAATAACCTGGATTAGCTCTAAAAACATCTACAACTTTTTTACCTTTATATTTTCCGAAAGAAAAAATTTCAATCTCCTCTTTATCAAAAAGAATAAACCCTGCAAAATCGGCTCTTTTACCATGGGTTGAAAACTCACTTAAAAAATCAACATCGCTTTCAACATCATCATATTTTGCTATTTGTGCTTCTAAAATTTCATAAGTAGCCATCGTATCCGCTTCTGCCGAATGTGCATTTTCTAAATTTTTACCACAATAAAATTCATAACCCGCTCCTAAAGTTCGTTGTTCTTTTTTATGAAATATTACTTGAACATCAATTGCCTTTCTTCCATCCATATCAAAACTCACATTAGCTCTCAACATTTCTTCTGCTAATAGCGGAATATCAAATCGATTAGAATTAAAACCTGCCAAATCACAGCCTGCTATCATCTCGCTCACTTTAGATGCTAATTCATTAAAAGTAGGTTCGGTAACTACTTTTTCATTGGTTATTCCATGAATATCGGAGGCTTCTTTTGGTATTTCCATTTCTGGATTTACCAACCAGGTTTTACTTTCTTTATTCCCGTTAGGAAATACTTTTAAAATTGAAATTTCAACAATTCTATCTGTAGCAATTTGAATACCGGTAGTTTCTAAATCAAAAAATGCTATTGGTTTTTCAAGTTTAATATTCATGTATTTGGGTTTATTATTCTCTATTTTTTTTACGCTTTCCATTAAAAACCGGCATTAACATCCCAAGCTTCTAAATAATCCGAAATTCTTTTTGCAAACATACTACCTAAAGCACCATTTACAACACGATGATCATACGAATGAGTAATAATCATTTTATGTCGGATACCAATAAAATCTCCATCAGGAGTTTCAATTACAGCAGGTACTTTTCTAACCGAGCCCAAAGCCAAAATACCAACTTGAGGCTGATTGATAATTGGTGTACCCATGATACTGCCAAAACCTCCAACATTGGTAACTGTAAAAGTACCGCCTTGAATATCATCTGGGTTTAATTTACCATCTCTTGCTCTTTTAGCCAAATTGTTAACTGCTTTGGTCATACCTACCAAATTTAATTGATCGGCCTTTTTAATTACTGGAACAATTAAATTACCATCAGCTAAAGCGGCAGCCATACCTAAATTGATGTCTTTTCTTTTAATTATTCTATCCCCATCAACAGAAATATTCATCATCGGGAAATCTTTTAAAGATTTTGCCACAGCTTCCATAAAAATAGGAGTAAAAGTAATTTTTTCACCTTCACGTTTAAAGAAATCATCTTTAACTCTATTTCTCCATTTTACAATATTGGTTACATCAACCTCAACAAAACTTTGCACATGAGCAGAAACTTGTATCGAATCAACCATGTGTTTGGCAATGAGTTTTCCCATACGGGTCATTTCAATAATTTCATCTTCGCCATTTACAGATACAGGTATTTTAGTAATAGCCCTTTCTGGTTTTGAAACTGAAATATTTGAAGGTGAAGTTTCTGCAATTTTTACAGTTTGACTACCTCTATTTTTAATATATCCTAAAATATCATTTTTCGTAACTCTTTGGTCTTTTCCACTACCTACTATGGCTTCCAACTCATCCATCGTAATCCCTTCTGCCTTAGCAATATTTTTAACCAAAGGTGAATAAAATTTACCACTAGGTGAACTTAAATTTTCAATAGCTTCTTCAATAATTTTATTTTCAGATTTTATACTTTCAACTGATGGAATTATCAACTCAACTTTTGAATCACCTACCTTATTGTTTTTTTTAATTTCAACAGCAGTTCCGCTTTTTGTTTCAATTATTGCAATGGTTTGCCCAACACCTACAACAGCATCAACATCAAATAATTTTTCTATCAAAACACCTTCTACTTCACTAGGTACTTCCGAGTCAACTTTATCTGTTGCAATTTCAACAATTGCCTCATCTAATTCAATTGTGTCTCCAACT
>DAOUTI010000093.1 GCA_030626795.1 Flavobacteriaceae bacterium | reverse complement strand
TACAAGAAGTATTATTTTTTTATACTTCTTGTATGTCTAAAATAAAAGCAATGATAAAAAAAGTTTTAGCAATTACCGCTACAATAATAGTCGTTTTAGGCACAACATTCGGATGCGCTAAAAATGAATCGAAGAAAAAAAATACAACACTAGAAATAGCGAAAAAGGATACGGTATTAAAAATAGAAAATAAAATTTCTATAATACGTGAAGCTCATAGAGGCGAAAGTTTTAATTTTCCTGAAAATACTATGGCAGCATTTAAAGAAGCTGTAATACTGGGAACTGATAGGATTGAACTCGATGTGAATATTACTTCGGATGGAGTTTTGGTTATTATACATGATGCAACATTAGATAGGACAACAAATGGAACAGGTAAAGTAACTGAAACAACGTTTGATGTTATAAAAAACCTCGAAGCTGGTTCTTGGAAAGATGCTAAGTTTAAAAACGAAAAAATCCCAACGCTTAAGGAAGTTTTTGAATTTGCAAAAGGTAAAGTGATGCTTAATTTAGATTTAAAAGAAGAAACTACTGCAGTTCCTATGGCTAAATTAGCTAAAGAAATGGGGATGGTTGATCATATTATAATAACTGGAAAAATCCCACAATCTGTTAAAGATATTCGTTCTGTAGATCCAAGTATTACTATGTTTTATGAAATTGAAAAAGAAGCGGTTTTAAAAAATCCTATTCAACAAGTGAAAGATATAAGAAATGCAAATCTACCTGCTTGTTTATTGCACTTCGAAGGGCTTTCTGATGCATTTATCAAAGCGTGTAAAAAACACGGAATAGCAATTTCGGTATATGGTATAGAAAAAGAAGAAGATATGGTTACTGTCATCAATAAAGGTATTGATGCGATAATGGTTGATGATGTAGCTCTACTTAATAAAGTATTGAATAAATAAGATTAATATAATAGAACAAATGAAAACAAGTCCCGTCTTATTTCTCTTACTATTAGTTTTTACTATTTTAGGAAATGCCCAAAAGAATGAAGTAGAATTTTTGATAAAACCATATCTTCAAGATGCAGAACCAAATTCTATTAAAATAATGTGGGAAACTACTACAGGAGAAGAAAGTATTGTAGAATGGGGGATTTCTCAGAAATTAGGCAAGAAAACAAAAGGTATATCATTTGATATCAATTTTTCTAAAAGTAGAATTCACGAAGTCAAACTAATTGAACTTAAAAGATTTACTGAGTACTACTATCGTGTAAAAACGGGTAATATTAGGTCTGAAATTTTTAAATTTAAAACACCTCCATTTGCAAGTGATAACAAATCATTCAATATAATTGCAATGAGTGATATGCAGTACGATTCAAATAATCCTGATAAATATGCAGAGATAGTAAATAAAGGTGTTTTAGAGTACTTAAAAAAGGAACTCAATGATGACCTTCCAAATAATTTGGCATTGGTTATGATTCCAGGTGATTTAGTAGAAAACGGAACAAAATATTTTCAATGGAAAGATCACTTTTTTAATCCTTCTGAAAAATTATTTTCCAGTGTTCCGGTATATCCTGTTTTAGGAAATCATGAAAAGAATTCAGTTTTTTATTTCAAATATTTTAGCCTTCCGAAAAACGGAACCCCAGCCTATGCAGAACATTGGTGGTATAAGGATTATGGAAATACTAGAATAATTGGACTAAATTCCAATGAAGGATATAGAGATTCAAAAGAACAATATAAATGGTTAGAAAAACTTTTAAAAGATACAGAGAAAAATGAAGGTATTGATTTTGTTTTTGCTCAGTTGCATCATCCTCATAAATCTGAATTATGGATTCCCGGAGAAATTGATTTTACAGGAAAAGTAATAAAATTATTGGAAAAATTTAGCACAACAACAGGCAAACCTAGTTTACATTTTTTTGGACATACACATGGTTATTCTAGAGGGCAATCTAAAAACCATAAACACCTTTGGATTAATGTTGCGTCTGCTGGTGGAGCAATTGATAATTGGGGAGAATTTGGAGGAAAAGATTATGATGAATTTACCGTAACACAAGACGAATACGGCTTTGTAATGGTAGAGGTAGATGGTAGTCCAGAAGATCCAAAATTTACAATTAAAAGAATTAGCAGAGGGAATTCGGAGAAATTTAGAAAAAATGAACTCAGAGATAGTATTACCATCTGGAGAAAAGAAACAAAACCTACTGCTCCTAAAGCCCTATCACCAAATAACGAAACCGTTGCAATTACAGGTACTTTATTAAAAGCTGAAAAGTTTAAAAGTCCACTTAGTAATGCATTTCATGCGGCATCTCATTGGCAAGTATCAACAACAAAAGACTTCTCAAAACTAGTTCTTGATAATTGGAAACAATATCAAAATTGGTACTACAAAGAAAACAGACAAAAATACGAGGATTTAACCGATGAAAAAACACGACAATTAAAACTAAATACAACCTATTACTGGAGAGTTCGCTATAGAGATCAAAGTTTAAACTGGAGTAATTGGTCAAATACACTATCATTTAAAACTAAATAACCATGAGGAAAACTTATTTATACACCATTATCATTTTAATGCTGTCTTTTATAACAAACGCACAGCAAAATTCACAAAAAGGAGAGCCTAATATTTTCTTAATAACATTAGACGGTGTCAGATGGCAAGAAGTATTTACCGGTATTGATACGGTTTTACTTGAAAATAAAAAATATACACACTCAAAAGAAGAACTGGAGAAAAGGTTTTCTGCAAACACATTAGAAGAAAAACGTAAAAAATTAATGCCTTTTATGTGGAATACCATTGCCAAACAAGGACAAATCTATGGCAATAGAAACAAAAACAGTTTTGTAAACCTTACCAATAAAATGGTGTTTTCTTATCCGGGTTATAATGAAATATTAACAGGTAAAGCCGATGATGAACATATAAAAAGTAATGATAAAAATTACAATAAAAATATAACCATTTTAGAAACGTTGAACCAATCAGCAAACTATAAAGGTAAAGTCGCTGCTTTTGCAAGTTGGGATGTTTTTCCATACATCATCAACGATAAAAGAAGTGGTATTCCTGTAAATGCAGGATATATGAATGCAACCGGATCAAATTTAACAGAAAGAGAATTCTTTTTAAATGAAACTCAAAAACAAGCTCCAATTATCTGGGAATCTGTCAGACTTGATATGTACACACATCATTATGCTAAAGAATATATTAAAAAACAACAACCAAAAATAGTCTATTTAGCCTACGGTGAAACTGATGATTTTGCTCATGGAGGTTTCTTTGATTATTACATAAAATCATTATATACTACAGATCAAATGATTGAAGATTTGTGGAATTACGTTCAAAACAATTCATTTTATAAAGACAATACTTATTTTATAATCACTACAGATCATGGAAGAGGTGTTGGTGCTGACCCTAAATCAATATGGACAAGCCATGGGAAAGATGTAAAAGATTCAGATCAAACATGGTTGGCAATTTTAGGACCAACAATTAAAGTCAAAGGAGAAGTTAATGAAGATTCACAAATTTATACAAATGAAATAGCTGCTTTAATAGCGAATATTTCAGGTATAAACATCAAAACAAATAATGCCAAAGATTCACAAAAAAATACAAATGATCAAAGTAGAAAGCACTTACTGGATTTAATATATAATTAGAATATTTGAGTTAGTTAGTTTCCTGCCTCTTTTCAAAGCCTGACATCAATGTTAAGAGGTAGTTTTTATTAATTTATAAACATACAATGAATTTTAAAAATATAAAATTAGTTATTTTTGATATGGCTGGAACAACTGTAGATGAACAAAATGTTGTTTACAAAACCTTACAAAAAGCAATCAATACAAAAGATTTAAATGTCAGTCTTGAAGAAGTATTAGAGCATGGAGCAGGTAAAGAAAAATACCAAGCGATTATTGACATTCTACAAGCAACAACTAATCTTGAATTAACGGATGAGTTTACAAGATCAATTTTTGTTCTTTTTCAAGAATTATTAGATGAAGCTTATGAAGAATTAGAAGTGAAAACTTTTGATGGCATATTAGATTTATTTGAATTGCTTCATCAAAAAAATATAAAAATAGCTTTAAACACGGGTTACAATTCACGAATTGCAAACTTATTATTAGCTAAGTTAGATTGGGAATTAGGACGAGAATATGATTATTTAGTAACGGCAAGTGATGTTGAAAATTCAAGGCCACATCCTGAAATGATTGAAAAAGCAAGAGAACAATTTCAAATTACAAAACCTTCACAAGTTCTAAAGGCAGGAGATTCGGCCATTGACATTTTAGAAGGTAAAAATGCTTATTGCGGAATAACAATTGGTGTATTATCAGGAGCTCAAACTTCACAACAATTGGTTAAAACAAAACCTACATTAATTTTAGATAATTTAGGTGATTTAATTACCTATTTTGAATATTGAAAATATGAAAATAATTCCAAAAATAGTTGATGTTATCGTTATTGGAGCAGGCACGATTGGCACAGCAACAGCTTGGCATTTAGCGAAAAAAGGTCAAAAAGTTCTTCTATTAGATAGAAATCAAATAGGGAGTGGCAATACTTCTAAAGCAGCTTCATTAATGACAAAAGTACGTACTAAAGAAGAATTAATTCCTTTGATACAAGAAACCTACAATAACATTGATGAAATAGAACAAATTACCAATCAAAAAGTGGGTAAAAAAGAGGTAGGTACTCTTCATTTTTCTGCATCAGAAGAAACAAAAATAAATCTAGATAAAACTGTTGCTTTAGCAAATAAATATCATATAAAAAATAGATATATTGATAAAAAAGAGTTAATGAATTTAGTACCATGGCTTGATACACAAACTATGCTTGAAGCCTCTTTTATGGAAGACGATTCTTTTGTTGACGCCTATGTTCTAGCTAAAGTTTTTGCAGATGCAGCCATAAAAGAAGGTGTAATAATTAACCAAAACACCGATGTTGAATCCATCTTATTTAATAATAATCAAGTTTATGGTGTAAAAACAACTAAAGGAGAGGTTCATGCCCCTAACGTTGTAGATGCTGCAGGAGCTTGGTCTAATGATTTGTCTTTGAAAGAGAATATTCCTATTCCGATGGCAGCCGTAAGGAGTATTTATTGGATAACAGAGTCAAATAAAGATTTATTTCCTGAACATCATCCAATGTTGGTTATACCTGATGCAAACGTATATTCTCGACCAGAAAATGGTAGTCTTCTTTTTGGGTTAAGAGAAGAAAATAGTCCACATTTCCATCCAAAACATTTAAATAGATTTCCTAATTCAGACTTTTTAGGGAATCCTGATGATAGATGGGGTTTAATTGAGAAATATGGGCGAAAATTTCAAGAATTTTTTCCTGATTTTTTTGACATGGGTGTAAAAAATGTAATTACTGGCATTTCAACTTATACTCCAGATGGATATTACACACTTGGAAGCTTTCCTGGAAAAAAAGGATTTTATGCGGCAACAGGTTGTGCCGGTGCTGGAGTTGCAGGTTCTGGAGGTATTGGAAGACTCATTGCAGAAATGATAACTGAAGAATCTTTATTTGTAAATCCAGAACCCTTTAGAATAGATAGATTTGGCACGTTTGACCCAATGTCGAGTGACTTTAGACAACGTTGTTCTGATGCAAGATCTAATAAAAAAGATGGAGGTTAATTTGTGGTTTTTATATAAAAAACTTCTCTACTTAAAATGTTTAATTAGTTCCTATTTTTTTAAATGGATCTCTCTGAATTAAAAAAGAAATCATCTCTTATTTTATCTGCCGGTTTAGCAGCCTTTTTGGTGTATTTTTCTATGTATGCCTTTCGTAAACCTTTTGCCGTTGCAACTTTTCAAGGTTATGAAATTTGGGGTATAAACTACAAAATAGTATTAATCATCTCTCAAGTTATCGGATATACTATCTCTAAATTTATAGGAATAAAGGTGATTTCTGAAATGAAGAAAGAACGAAGACCTTGGTTGATTATTGGTTTTATTCTATTAGCAGAATTGGCATTATTGGGTTTTGCTTTAGTAGAACCACCTTATAACTTTGTATTCCTTTTTCTCAACGGCTTACCATTAGGTATGATTTGGGGCTTGGTGTTTTCTTATTTAGAAGGAAGAAATATAACTGAGATATTAGCTACGATATTAAGTGCGAGTTTTATAATGGCTTCCGGTGTAACCAAAGCCGTTGGCAAATATTTACTCTTAGAATTTTCGGTTAGTGAATTTTGGATGCCTTTTTTGACTGGATTAATATTTCTTATCCCTTTATTATTTTCAGTTTGGTGGCTTGAAAAAATTCCCAGTCCTACAAAAGAAGACATATTGCTACGAAAAGAGCGGCTTCCTATGACAAAGACAGATAAAAAGAAACTATTTTGGGGTTTATTTCCCGGTTTAATGGCTTTAATCGTAATGTATCTATTTTTAACAGCATTTAGAGATTATCGAGATAATTTTTCTGCCGAAATTTGGATAGAAACTGGTCTAGAAAATAGTGCTAGTATTTTTGCAAAGACCGAAACCTATATCGCTTTTTTAGCTTTATCAATATTAGCACTATTTGTTTTTATAAAAGATAATTTAAAAGCAGTAAAAACAATGATATTAGTGATGATATTAGGATTGATTTCTATAGCAATAACCACCTATTTGTTTCATCAACATAATGCGCTATCACCATTTACATGGATGACAATTACTGGCTTAGGAGCGTATATAGCCTACATTCCACTTGGAAGCATGTTATTTGACCGTATTATAAGTGCATTGAGTTATAAAGGAAATGCCGGGTTCTTGATTTATATTGCTGATGCAATTGGATATGTAGGAAGTGTTTTTATATTGTTTTATAAAGAGTTTTTTTATAAAGATTTATCTATTCTTAATTTTTTTATAAATTTTAGTTATATCACATTTTTTGTAGGATTGTCTGGACTAACATATGCATATTTCTATTTTAATTCAAAAATAAATAAACATGAAATCGCAACAAATAATTGATAAATTATTTAGTATTTATCAAAAATATGGACATTTAGAATACGGTGAAAATTGTAGTGTTTTATCTCATTCTATACAATGTGGACTAATGGCAAAGCAAGAAGGATGCACTGATGAAATAATCTTAGCTGCATTTTTACATGACATTGGACATATTATTCCTAGTGAAAGTGAAGGAAGTCTTTTTATTGATGAAATATGGGGAGTTGAAAATCACGAATTAATAGGCTATACTTATTTAAGTAATGCCGGTTTTAAAGAATCCGTTATTGCGCCAATTAAAAATCATGTATTAGCCAAACGATACCTTTGCTCTAAAGACCCTAAATATTTTGACAACCTTTCTTTAGCGAGTAAAAAAACACTTTATTACCAAGGAGGAGCTTTGACAATTGAAGAGGCTACTTTATTTGAAAAAGACCCTTTTTTTAAAGATTCTATTGCACTTAGGTTAATAGATGACAAAGGGAAGCTTTCAAATTTTGATATGAATGAAGAATATTGGCAATATTTTAAAATTTTAATTGCAACTATTTTATAATGCAACAATTTAATTATCATACACATACTCAGTTTAGCGACGGTTCAGATATGCCCGAAGTATATATATTAAAAGCATTAGAAATGGGTTTAAAAAGTATCGGGTTCTCAGATCATGCACCCATAAAAGGTTACCCAACAGATTGGAATATGAAGCTACCCAATTTAGAAGTTTATTATGAGGCACTAAATTATTTAAAAGAAAAATATAAAGACCAAATAGAAGTACTAATAGGTTTAGAAATTGATTATGTACCAAATTTAATTTCACCAAATAGTGAATATCTAAAAACAGAAAATCTAGATTTTGTTATTGGTTCTGTCCATTTTTTAGGAAAATTAAATAATGGAAAACATTGGGATTTTGAAGGAAATAGTAAAAATGTAGAAAAAGGGCTAACAGAAGTTTTTGATAATGATATAGAAAAAATGATTCGAAAATATTATCAAAATATTAGAGAAATGGTAAATCTATCAAGACCAACTATTATTGGACATTTAGATAGAATAAAAGCAATCAACAGACATAAAATATATTTTACTGAAAAAGAAACATGGTATCAAGAGGAAATTGAAAAAACATTAACTGTAATTGCCGAAACAGATTGTATTTTAGAATTGAACACTAAAGGAATGTATCGAAGAGGAGATAAAGAACCCTATCCCTCAAATTGGATTATTAAGCAGGCATTTGAAAAAAACATTTCAATACATTTTTCGGCAGACGCACATCATCCAAAATATATCATACAGCAGTTTGATACATTAGAAAGAATAGTTCAAAAAATAGGATATAACTCGGTTAAAAAGTTACTGGTACAACATTATTAGCTTTTTCTTAATGTATTAGAAACATTAAACCAAAATAAAATTTTTATTATAAAATAATCTTAAAATCATCCCAATGAAAAAGATAAATTTAATAATGCTGGTTAGCACTATTTTTATAAATATAGCAATTAGCCAAGAATTACCTCATTCGCATCTTTCAAACCGAAAAATTGAATTTCCTGATATCGTAGGTTATAAAACTCTAGTATGTGATTTTCACCAACATACTGTTTTTTCCGACGGTAGCGTTTGGCCAAATATAAGAGTACAAGAAGCTTTAAAAGATGGCTTAGATGCCATATCAATTACTGAGCATTTAGAATATCAACCACATAAAGATGATATACCACATCCGGATAGAAACAGAGCTCATGACATAGCACTTAAAGAAGCTAAAAATCATGACCTAATTGTTATTAGGGGATCAGAAATTACTAGATCAATGCCTCCAGGACATTCAAATGCAATTTTTATAAATGATGCTAATAAATTATTAATTGACGACCCTGTTTCTGTTTTTAAGGAAGCCAATAAACAAGGTGCATTTGTTTTTTGGAATCACCCAAATTGGACGTCACAAGTAAAGGATGGAATGGCTAAATTAACTCCAATGCACAAACAGTTGATAAGCGATAAAATGCTTCATGGTATTGAAGTTGTTAATGAAACAACTTATTCTGATGAAGCATTACAAATTGCTTTAGATAATGACTTAACTATCATGGGAACTTCTGATGTACATGGTTTAGTAGATTGGCTTTTTGAAGTTCCTAAAGGTGGTCATAGACCTGTTACATTAGTTTTTGCCAAAGAAAGAACGGAGAATAGTATAAAGGAGGCTTTGTTTGAAAAACGTACTGTGGTTTATTTTAATAATTTATTAATTGGTAGAAAAGCATTTATAGTTCCTTTAGTAAATGCTTCTTTAGAAGTTACTAAAGCTCAATACTTAGAGAAGTCAACGGTGCTGTCTACAACAATTAAAAATAACTGTGATGTTGATTTTATACTTAAAAATAAATCTGACTATTCTTTTCATAATCATGGTGAAATAATTACTATGAAAGCAAATAGTGCTACAACTATCAACATAAAAACAGTGAAAAAATTAGCTACGGTAAATCTTATTTTTGATGTATTAAATACCATTACTGCGCCAAAGACTAATGCAGAAATTACGATGAAATTTAATGTTAAATAAATTCCTTATTACATAACTCTGGTAAGTTTAAAAAACTTTTTATAACTCTCTGGTTTCAATATTTAGCAATGAACCCTCTGTTATATATGGGTATATTTCATTATACTTCGCTATTTTATGCATACCAATTCTACGGTTTACATGTTTTCGTTTTATTTCTTCGTGATTTTTTAAACCTGCTGCTGCAAT
>DAOUTI010000216.1 GCA_030626795.1 Flavobacteriaceae bacterium | reverse complement strand
GGCAATAAATGGAATAATAAATGCTCCGGCAGCAATAGCTTTTGTTGTTACATAAGCCGAAACTTCCCAGCCCCATAAAATACCTTTATCTGGAGTGTCATAAACTCTACGAGCTTTTCCATTTAGAACATCAATATAATTTGGGTTTTCTGTATCTTTTTTCTGATAGGCCGCCTCTAATTCATTATCAATACTCATTTGTAAAAGATTTACATCATCATTACTATGCATCATTTTTTCGGCAGCTTTTGCATAATGACCTACACCTCTTGCTTGAGAATTCCATAAACCAGGACCTGATTTATCGGTAGCCTCAGGATTTAAAGATTGATAATCTCCATCAATATAAAACAAATTTGGATTTGTTCCTTTTTCGGGTTTTCTAACCATTACTTGCTCTCGAGATAAGAGCATAGAGATTTCAGTTTCAGGATTATCCATATCACCTGCAATAATTGCGTGTTCAGGACAAACATCTACACATGCCGGTGCTCTTCCAACATCAACTCGGTGTGCACAATAATTACATTTTGCAGCTGTTTTGTTATCAGGGTCGATATATAAGGCATCATAAGGACAAGCTTGCATACAAGATTTACATCCGATACATCGGTTATTGTCAAAATCAACAATACCATCTTCTCTAGTGTATAACGCTTCAACTGGGCAGATTTCTACACAAGGAGCATCAGTACAATGGTTACATCGCATTACCGAAAAAATTCTTCGAGTATTTGGAAATTCGCCTTTTTCAACTTGTTTTACGTAAGTTCTGTTTACACCTACCGCAACATCATGTTCAGATTTACAAGCAGTTGTACAAGCATGACAACCGATACATTTTCGATTATCAATAATAAAACCGTATTTCATATTGTGTTTATTATGGTTTGAGTTATAATAAGCGAACTATCGTCAAAGAAAATGAAACAGTTCTACTTAGTAATTGATTGATTTTAATAGTTGTGTTTTCAAATTTAATCAAATTACTTATACCACTTGTAACTTTAGTTACTTTTAAAAGTAATTTAGATAGTAAAATTAGGACAATTAATAAAAACAGCACTTAAAATTAATAATTTTTTTAAAAAAAGTAAAATTTGTCATGTAGTTAGGAATAGCTAATTTTGTAAAATATAATTTAGGAGTAAAACAGGATGAAAATAAAAATTCTTTTTTTTGGAATTGCTAAAGATATTACAGGTGTAAACGCATTAGATATGGAGTTAAAAGACACTTTCAATTCAAATGAATTAAAAGATCTACTCAAAGAGAAATATTCTAAATTTAATGCGATAAATGATTTTTCTTTAGCGGTAAATGAGGCTTATATTGATGAGGTTTATTCTCTGAAAAATAATGATACCGTTGCAATTATACCACCTGTTAGCGGAGGGTAAAAGCTCCTTTTTTATTTCCCAAAAGGGGAAAAATTATTAGATATGAAAGAAAATATTTCAATAAAAATTACTTCTGATAAATTAAATTTACAAACATGTAATGATTTTGTGCAAGATGATACATGTGGAGGTATCGCTTTGTTTGTTGGAACCGTTAGAAATAGAACCAAAAGCAAAACAGTTATAAGATTAGATTTTTCGGCTTATGAGCCCATGGCAATTAAAGAAATGTATAAAATTGCTGAGCAAGCCATAGAAAAATTTTCAATTCATAAAATTGCTATTCATCATGCTGTTGGTAATTTACAAGTTGGAGATGTTCCTGTAATTATTACTGTTTCTTCTGCACATCGTGTAGCAGCTTTTGAGGCTTGCCAATATGCAATTGACACTTTAAAAGAAACCGTGCCTATTTGGAAAAAAGAACATTTTGATGATGGTGAAGTTTGGGTAAATTCGCATCCTTAAACTATCTCCATTTTCTTAAGCAAAAATGATGCGTTCATGTTTTTACAAATACCGTCTTTTAATTTATAATCAAAAAACAATTCATCATTAATGATTTCGGCGTCAAAATAATAGTTTTTTATTTGTGATAAATCTTTTTCAATTTCACACAAACTCAAATCATGTGTGGCAATAATTCCTGTTGAACCAGAAGCGACTAATTTTTGGACAAATTTTTTCGAGCCAATTGCCTTATCCGTACTATTGGTTCCTTTTAAAATTTCGTCTAAAATTATAAAATAGTTTTCACTTGAGGTTTCAGGATTAATTTGATCTACAATAAATTTTAGTCGTTTTAATTCGGAAAAGAAATAAGATTCATCATCTGCCAAAGAATCTGAGGTACGCATACTTGTAATCAATTTAATTGGAGAATATATAAACTCTTCAGCGCAAACCGGGAGTCCCATATTTGCCATTACAATGGATAAGGAAACAGTACGTAAAAAAGTACTCTTACCTGCCATATTTGCTCCTGTAATGATAAAAAATTGTTGATTTTTAATAATGAAATTATTATCAATACGTTGTTTTTCTTTTAATAAAACATGCCCTAGGTTTTTAGCATTTATTACTTGTTTACCTGTATGTATTTTAGGATAAATATATTTTGGGTGATTGAAAGCAAAGTTTGCTAAGGAGTTTTGGGCATCAAAAAAGGAAATTACATCAAACCAGTTTTCAACTTGGTGGTGGTAGTTTTTAATCCATTTTTCAATATTCATTGAAATTTTTAAATCTCTTAACAAAAGACCATTTGCTACAATAGCTATTAAAAGATTATTGCGTTGATCTAAAGCATCTAATATTTTAGAAAATTGGCTAAAGATTAAGGATGCCTTTTTGGATTCGATTTGAATGTCTTGTTGTTTTTCTTTTAAAATTTTTGATTTGAAGGTGGCTGTTTCAATCTTATCTAATAAAACATGATATTGCTTAAAAGTATCCTTAGCTTTAGTAGCATTTTCATATAAAATATTTATTTTTTTTAGAAATGCACCAGAAACCCCTAAGCCAATAAAAAACCAAATTACAATTACTTGAAAGTTTATAATATTTAAACCAATAAGTATAATTATTGATAATGAGATTAATGAAAAAATTAATGGTAAAAATGATAATATTTTAGGAAACACCGATTTATAATTATGAATCCATACCGCGATTAATTTTGCGGAATACTGCACTTTTGACAAGCTTGTAACTGCTGAAAATTGTTGCCTCCATTTGGGTTTTTGTGATAATTCTTTAATGCTTTCTTGTTTGTATTCAATATTAGAAACATCATTTTCTAATAAGGTTTTTACAAACTTTTTCTTTCCTTCGTTTGTAGTGGTTCGATTACAATATTGAAAAAAAGATCCTTTACCAAATAAATCAATATCGTAACTATAAAGGTGTTTTGGGTCTATAAATTCACTACCATCATCTAGATCAAAATAGTCTCTATTTTGAGCATTTATCTCTATTTTGTTTATTTTAATTAACGCTTTAGTTAAATCTCGTTTATGTTGAAAATCAGTATGTTTAACAACTAAATATAAAAATAAAACTATTCCGGTAATGATAATTCCAATAACGATATTTGTGTTTTGAAAAAAGAAATATATCCCAAATGCGGTTGCTAAAAAAACAATTAATCTTATGGTGCTATAAGTAGCTAATTTCTTTTTTATG
>DAOUTI010000164.1 GCA_030626795.1 Flavobacteriaceae bacterium | reverse complement strand
CGATGCTTCTCCAGCTATGATATAATACTTCATTTATAAAAACTGACTTATTAAAATTAAAAAAGCAATAAAAAAGGTTGCTAATAAAACCCCTTTTGCTCTTAAATCTTGTTTCTTTTTAAGAAATATAAAAAAAACAAATAGATTAGGAATTGCTGCAATTCCTAAAATTTTACCATATAAATTACCTTCATTAATCATATTAATGGTTTCTTCTAAATTGTATGGAGAAACATATTCCATATAAAAATAAAAGCCTGCAGCTGTAGCTATAATGGCAATGACAAACCCAATTAATATTTCTTTAGTCATAATTCCCATGAATTTAATTTTTGTATATAATGATGTGCTGTTAAATCAAAATGAACTGGTACTACCGAAATATAATCATTTTCTAAAGCCCATACGTCGGTATCTTCACCATGATCTAAATTAACAAATTTACCTGTTAACCAATAATATTCTTTGCCTTGTGGATTGACTCTTTTATCAAATTCTTCAACCCAATTGGCACGTGCTTGTCGACAAATTTTTATGCCTTTAAATTCTTTTTTTTCT
This sequence comes from Flavobacteriaceae bacterium, assembly GCA_030626795.1. Lineage (GTDB taxonomy): Bacteria > Bacteroidota > Bacteroidia > Flavobacteriales > Flavobacteriaceae > Lutimonas. The sequence goes on along the minus strand of DAOUTI010000164.1, from coordinate 5,040 downwards.
AATTTTGGAAAATTTACATTTAAAACTATGCCATCTGGCAAACCATTTTTTAAAACTTGCAATGTAATTTTTTTGATGTCTGTTTTTAAATTCTCAAAGTTGGCATTCCATGAAAAATCTAATAGAGAAAATCCGATTGCAGGTATTCCTTCAATTCCTGCTTCAATTGCAGCACTCATAGTGCCTGAATAAATAACATTAATAGATGAATTTGACCCATGATTTACACCCGAAACACATATGTCGGGTTTTTTATTTAATATTTCGCTAACCGCCATTTTTACGCAATCTGCTGGAGTTCCAGAGCACCTATATTCTAATTGATCTCCTTCATCATTGGTAACTGCATCACAATAAATAGTTGAATCCAAAGTTATAGCATGACCCATTCCACTTTGTGGTCTATCGGGAGCAACAACAACAACGTCACCAATTTCGTTCATAGCCGAAATTAAAGCTCGAATTCCAGGGGCAGTAATTCCGTCGTCATTGGTAACTAAAATTAATGGTTTTTTTTGCATGCTATCTATTTTAAAACAAAAATAAGCCTTTTTTATATCTCATTATTAAAATATGTTTAACATTTAGTTATGAGAAAATTAATATAATATTGTATATTATTGATAAGTCGATAATATTTTAATTATTCATATATAGATTTTTGTAAGAGAAATTAATAAAAATCGAACTAAAACCTAGAGTTTTTTATTATATTGTCGCCGTTTTGAATGTCATGATTGAAGAAATTTAATGAAAAAAATTATCCTTTTTATGAAAAGAAAGTACAAAATAATCATACCCATAATCATTTTAGCAGGCTTGTTTTTTAGCTTTCAAAAATATAATCAACCTGATCCTGAGAAAGATAAGATTTTAATTGGTTTGATAAGATATGCATTAAAACAAGGACATTACGAACCTCATCAAATTGATGATGAGTTTTCAAAAAATGTTTTTAATGATTTTATTGATGCCTTAGATCCATACAAACGTTTCTTTTTACAAAGTGATATTGATGAGTTTTCTGTATATAAAAGTTACATAGACGATCAAATTAAAAATGAAGATCTGTCATTTTATAACATGGTTTATACAAGATTTAATCAAAGAGTTTCTGAGACTAAAACTTATTATGAAGAAATATTAAAAATTCCTTTTGATTTTGAAAAAGAGGGTACTTTTAGTGTAGATTATGATAATAAACCCTTTGCAAAATCACAGGTCGATTTGATAAAAAATTGGCAATTACAATTAAAAATTAGTACACTTTCACGTTTACAAGAAAAGATTGAATTACAAGAAGCTTTTGCTGAAAAAGAAGAATCTGAAACTAAAACACCTGAAACTTTTGCTGAATTAGAAAAAGAAGCTCGAGAATCTACCAAAAAAAGTTTGGACGATTTATATAGTTTGATGGACGATTTAGATGATACCGATTGGTTTTCTGTTTTTATCAATACTTTAACCTTACAATTTGATCCCCATACCAATTATTTTGCGCCAAAAGATAAAAAAAGGTTTGATATCAGTATGGCTGGAAAATTAGAAGGCATTGGTGCTCGCTTACAAAAAAGAGAAGATTATACGAGAGTTGCCGAATTAATTTCTGGTGGCCCTGCGTGGAGAGCTGGCGAATTGGAAGTTGGTGATTTAATCATTAAAGTTGCACAAGGAGACGAGCCCTCGGTTGATATTGTAGGTATGCGTTTAGATGATGCTATTGAATATATTAAAGGAAAAAAAGGCACCGAAGTTAAGCTTACCATTAAAAAAATTGATGGTTCAATTGTTGTATATTCTATCATTAGAGATATTGTTGAATTAGAAGAAACCTTTGCAAAATCAAGTGTTGTAGAAGTTGATGATAGAACTTTTGGAGTTATTAACTTACCAAAATTTTACATCGATTTTAACGAAAAGAATTTCCGCAATTCGGCAACCGACATGGAGCAAGAAATTGCGCGATTAAAAAAAGAAAATATTGAAGGGTTATTAATTGATTTAAGAAATAATGGAGGAGGATCTTTAAAAACTGCAATTGAAATTGCAGGACTTTTTATTAAAGATGGCCCTATTGTTCAAGTAAAATATAGAGGTGAAAAACCCAATGTGAGATCCGATAAGGATAAAAAAATTCAATGGGATGGCCCTTTGGTTATTTTGGTAAATGAATTATCAGCTTCAGCTTCTGAAATATTTGCGGCTGCAATGCAAGACTATAATAGAGCTGTGATTATTGGTAGTAAACAATCTTTTGGTAAAGGTACCGTACAAAATGTATTGCCTCTTAACAATTACTTTAAATACTCTAAAGATTTAGGCGCGCTAAAAATGACTATTCAAAAATTTTATCGCATCAATGGTGGTTCAACCCAATTGAAAGGGGTTGAGAGTGATATTGCTATGCCTGATAGATATACTTATTTAGATATTGGTGAGCGTGATGAAAAAAATCCATTGGCATGGGACAAAATTAAACCCGCAAATTATAGTCCTGTTGATATTTATGAAAATTTCCATGGTGCAGTGAATGATAGTAAAAAAAGAATTGCTGCGAACCCACAATTTATGTTGATTGATAAAAATGCAAGATGGATTAAAAAAGGTAGAGATAATAACGATATCAACTTAAATTATGATGCTTATAAGGCAGATTTAGAGAAACGTATTGCCGAAAGTAAAGAGTTTGATGCTATCTCTGATTATAAAAATAATCTAGTTTTTAACTCTCCTACTTATGAAATTCCTATGATGGAAAAAGATTCTGTATTAGCTAAAAAACGCGAGATTTGGCATAAAAATTTAAGTAAAGATATTTATGTTGAAGAAGCTTTAACCGTACTTTCTGAACTAAAAATTAGCAAAAATCTTTTAGTAAAAAACTAAAAAAATTACATCGTTTAAAAAGTTCTTAATTTTATTTTATGATTATTAAGGACTTTTTTTATTGGCTTTAACCCTTAAAATTTATATTTGCAATAATTAAATCATAAAAATTTTATTCTTGCTTCTTGATTTTCAAAAACATATAGATTCTCATTTTTCGTTTTTAAAAAACAAAAAATTACTTATCGCTATTTCTGGAGGTGTTGACAGTGTGGTTTTAGCTCACTTATTAAATCAATTAAACTTTGATGTAGCTTTAGCACATTGTAATTTTCGCTTACGCGGAAATGCATCTGATTTAGATGAGGCTTTTGTTCAAAATTTTGCAAAATCGCAGCAAAACAACTATTATATAACCTCTTTTGAAACAGAAAATTACGCTATAAAAAATAATATTTCTATACAAATGGCGGCTCGTGATTTGCGATATACTTGGTTTGATCAACTTATAAAAAAACAAGGTTTTGATTATTTACTCACTGCGCATCATGCTGATGATAACTTAGAAACTTTTTTAATCAACCTTTCACGAGGTACTGGCTTAGGTGGCTTATCTGGGATTCCCGTGATAAACAATCAAATTATCAGACCTCTTTTGCCTTTTTCAAGAAAAGAAATTGAAGCCTATGCCAATGCTAATAACATTTCTTGGAGAGAAGATTTAAGCAATGCCGAAACCAAATATTTACGAAATAAATTACGCCACGATGTTATTCCTTTATTAAAAGAAATAAATCCTAATTTATTAGAATCCTTTAGCAAAACAATTGAACATCTTAAGGGTAGTAAACAAATTGTTAGCGATAGAATTAATGCAATTAAAAAAGAGGTAACTATTGCAACAGATAAAAGTTTAAAATTTAATGTTCAAACTTTAAAATCATTAAATAATCCCAAAGCTTATTTGTTCGAAATCTTAAATCCCTACGGTTTTACCGAATGGGATGATGTTTTAAATTTACTCGAAGCACAATCTGGAAAACAAGTTTTTTCAAAAACACATCGCTTAATCAAAGATAGAGCGTATTTAATTTTGGATAAATTAAATATAGAAAGTCAATTAAATAGCCATAAAATTAATGAAAGTGATACCAACTTAAAAGTTGAAAATTTTAAACTTAAAATCCAAAATACCAATTCGACTTCTCTTAAAGACTTGAAGATAACTAACCAAAAAATCATTTACATTGATAAATCTTTGTTAACTTTTCCGTTAACTGTAAGAAAATGGGAAAAAGGCGACTATTTTTACCCTCTCGGAATGCGGGGCAAAAAAAAGTTAAGTAAGTATTTTAAAGACGAAAAATTATCTGTTATTGATAAAGAAAATATTTGGTTACTTTGTTCAAACAATACTATTGTTTGGATAATAAATTATCGTCAAGACGATCGATTTAAAGTTATAAAAAGTACAAAAAACATATTAAAAATAGAAAGCACAACATGAAGAAATTTATATCCCTTTTAATCTTTACCCTATTTTTTACGGCATTTACTACTGCACAAATTCATAACCCGGTGCAATGGCAAACTTCTGTAGAAAAAATAAGTGCATCTGAATTTGATTTGATTGTTAAAGCAACAATAGATAAAGGTTGGCATTTGTACTCACAAAATGTTCCTGATGGAGGTCCTATACCAACTTCTTTTAGTTTTAAAAACATTAAAGGACAATACGAACTTGTAGGTAAAACGACAGAAGGTGATGGTCATGAAGCATTTGATGATGTCTTTGAAATGGATATCAAATACTTTGAAAAAGAAGCTGTTTTTAAACAGCGCATCAAAGTCTTAACAAATTCTAAAATTACCATTAATGAAACTTTAGAATTTATGGTTTGTGATGACACCAATTGTTTACCCCCAACCGAAGTGGATATCGCTTTTACTGTTCAAGGAAAGGTAAGTGATTTATCTTCTGAAGATAGTACTTCAAAAGTGGACTTTAATATTTTAAACGAAACTAAAAATAAAGTTAGTGATTCAAAAAGTGAAGATGTAATTGCAAAATCTGAAGTAGAAAATAAATCAAAAGAAAAATCTCAAAAAAATAAAAGTTTATGGACACTTTTTATCCTTAGCTTCTTTGCAGGATTTGCGGCATTGTTAACCCCTTGTGTATTCCCAATGATACCTATGACGGTTAGTTTTTTT
>DAOUTI010000208.1 GCA_030626795.1 Flavobacteriaceae bacterium | reverse complement strand
GAATACTTTTTATTTTTTTTTGAATTTCAGGCATAAAAAAACCTTTGAAGATATAAATCAAAGGTTTTTTGTGGTACCTCCAAGAATCGAACTAGGGACACATGGATTTTCAGTCCATTGCTCTACCAACTGAGCTAAGGTACCATTGCTTTTAGCGGGTGCAAATATAAATTTAATTTTTATACAAATCAAAACTTTTCATTAAAAAATCTATTGTATTTTTGTTTTTCATTTTTTAGGATAATGAATCTAGTAATTGATATTGGTAATACCCAAATAAAAACTGCTGTTTTTAAAGACAATACCCTTGTTGATAGAACAAATTTTTTGAAAAAGAATCTTTATTTTTCTCTTAAAAATATTTCTAAAAAGTATACAATAAAACACGCTATTTTGTCTAGTGTTGATAAAATAGATGTTTTAGAAGTCCAAAAAATTCAAAAATTATTCTCACTTCTTATTTTAAATAGTGAAACTAAACTTCCTTTTAACAATAAATATAAAACTCCCAAGACATTGGGTGTGGATAGAATTGCATTAATTGCAGCAGCAGTAAGTCAATACCCAAATAATAATACATTAGTTTTTGATGCCGGTTCTTGTATAACTTATGATTTTGTAGATGAGAACAATGATTATTTTGGCGGAGCAATTTCTCCAGGCATTGCAATGCGATATAAATCTTTAAATTTTTATACTGCAAATTTACCTAAATTATCTCTTGTTGATAAAATTCCTGAAAAGGGAAGTTCAACAGAAAATGCCATTCATATAGGTGTTACAAAAGGTGTTATTTATGAAATTGAGGGAATTATTGACCAATATAAAGCCCAAAAACAAAAATTAACAGTCATTTTAACAGGTGGAGACACAATTTTCTTGGCAAGAAACATAAAAAGTACCATATTTGCCAATCCAAATTTTTTATTGGAAGGATTGAACAGTATTTTGACATATAATATAGACGAATGATAAAGAAAATATTACTATTTACTTTTCTTATAATTACTACTTTAAGTTTTGCACAGAAAACCAGCTCATCACCGTATTCTTTTTTTGGAATTGGTGATCAAGCACAATTGAAATCTGTTGAAGAGATTGGAATGGGCCTTATGGGAGGATCTTTAAATAGCGAATACCAATTGAGTTTAACCAACCCAGCTTCATATGCTTCATTAAAATGGACAACTTACGTTTTTTCGGGTGGTAATAAAGTAACAACTATTGATGATGGCGAAGAGTCTCAAACAAGCTCTGCAGCTTCATTAACCTACATTGCAATGGGTATACCTATAAAAGGTAATCAAGGTTTGGCTTTTGGTTTACAATTAAATACAGCTGTTGGTTATTCTTTGTTAGATCAAACTTATGAAGATATTGACGGAGAAAACACTTTGGTTGAAACTAATTTATTAGCTGGTGAAGGCGGTACAAATAGAGTGTTTTTAGGTTATGCTTACCAATTTCCATTTAATTTAAATGTTGGTTTAGAAACTGCATATCTCTTTGGCGGTATTAATAATAGCATAGTTAATCGTCGCCTTGGTGTAAATCTTCCAACAAAACACAAAACAGATTCTTATGTAAAAGGGTTTTCTTTTAAGTTAGGTGCACAATACAATAAAAGTATTTCTAATGATTTAAAATTAAAATTTGGAGCATCCGCTGAAATAGGTCATGATTTAAACGAAAAAGGTTCAGAGCAATTAGAGACTTTTAAATCTATTCAAGGAGTAGATATCCCTGTAAATATATTATTTAGTGAAGACTATACAGCTACAATTAAATCTCCAATAAAAACTACATTAAGTTCTGGTATCGGTCAAGATAACAAATGGTATGTTGGAGCAGATTATACTTTTCAACAAGCTTTAGAATTTGATGGTGGCATTTATAATGATATTACATCTTATCATTATGAAAACTCTAGCACGATCTCTTTTGGAGGGTTTTATACTCCAAAATTTAATTCCATTTCAAGCTACTGGAATAGAGTTACATATCGTGCTGGTGCCAACTACAAAAAACTTGGTTTGGTTATAAACGGAACAGATATAAATGAATATGGCATGTCTTTTGGTGTAAGTCTACCAATGGGACTTAGAATCTCGAATGTTAATTTAGGTTTTGAACTAGGAAAAAGAGGAACAACAGATAATAATTTGATAGAAGAAAATTTTTATAATTTTAGACTAAGTCTTTCATTAAATGACAGATGGTTTAGAAAACAAAAAATTTATTAATAAACACAAATCTTAAATATGAAAACAAAAAAGACGGTATTGATCATAGGAATGTTTCTTTTTTTAGGAATTACTTTTTCAATTAATGCACAAGACAAGTTTGGAAGTGAGCCCGAAAAATGCAAAATGAACTTATCATTATTTAATGAGGCTGCAAAAATGAAAAATTATGATGCAGCATATGAACCATGGAAATGGTGTGTTGAAAATTGTCCAACATCATCTAAAGTACTTTACAAGTATGGTATTATCATGGCTGAAGTCAAATACGATAAAGCCGCTGGTGTTACAACTTCTAAAACGGGAGATGTAAAAAAAATAGGTAAACAATATTTTGACACTTCAAAAGCAAAGAAAGCCGAATTAGCTAATTTGGCTAAAGAAGTTGAAAAAGTTTATGAATTACGTATTAAATATTTTCCAGATAACTTAGGGAAAGTATATAGTGATTGGGCAAATTTTTTGTTTAAAAGAGCAGTTTTGGAAGAAAAACCACAAAGAGATGCTATTTTTGATAAATTAGGAAAATCATTCAAAGCTGACCCTACAGGAATGAGTGTGAAAAATTTAGGTAAATATTTTCAAGTATTTACAGAGCACCATAAAGATACCAACCCGCAAAAGGTATTTGATATGTATGACGATATAAACGATGCCGTTGGATTAAAAATGGATAAATATTCGAAGGACTTAGATGCTTTAAATCTAAAAGAAGAAAGTGGTGCTTTATCATCTAAAGATAAAAGAAAAAAACATGCTCGTGAAGTAAACTTAACCGCTTTAGGTCAAGTTGAGGGATTATTAGATAATACTTTAAGTGAAGTTGCTACTTGCGAAAGATTAATACCACTTTATAAAGATAGTTTTGAAAAGAATAAAACCAATGTAAAATGGTTAAAAAGAGCTGTTTCTAGATTGAATCAAAAAGGGTGTACAGAAGCTGATATTTACCCAAAAATGGTTGAAGCTTATGTAAATGCAGCTCCTTCATCTGATGCGTATGTATTTTATGCAGGTATTTTAATGGATCAAAATCAAACCAATAAAGCGGTTGAATATTTTAACAAAGCTATTGATTTGGAATCAGACAAATATAAAAAAGCAAAATACTATTATAGAGTAGCTTTAATCTTTAAAAAGAAAGGCCAAAGAAGTAAAGCAAGAGAATATGCCAGAAAAGCTCTAAGAGAAAGACCAAGTATGGGTAGTGCATATTTGTTAATAGCAAACTTATATGCTGCCAGTGCAAATACATGTGGTACAACTGAAATTTCTAAACGTATGGTTTATGTAGCTGCTGCTGATAAAGCAAGAAAAGCTAAAGCCGTTGACCCAAGTATTACATCAACTGCAAACAAATATATTAAAAGTTATATGGGTTCTGCCCCATCTAAAAAATTAGTATTTACTGAAGGTTTAACTTCTGGTAGTACGCATAAAGTAGGATGCTGGATAAACGAAACGGTTAGAATTCCGTAATTTAGCATATGCTTAAAAATAAATTACACAAATTGTTAAACATTGCTACTATTTTTTTAGTAGCAATGTTTTT
>DAOUTI010000060.1 GCA_030626795.1 Flavobacteriaceae bacterium | reverse complement strand
CAATGGATCAAAAACTATTTTGGGTTCGATAATGTTTTCATTGATAATAGATTAATTATTTTTACAAAATAAAAAAATTATTCTTGGCATAAAAATTGTGAAATTTATTTCATCATATTCGTCAAAAAAAAGAATGAACCCATATTTAATAACTAGCTTTAATATAAAAACTATGAAACGTAATTTAATTTTTATTTGTTTAATTGCACTTTCAACATTTACCCTTTCTGCGCAAACTAAAAAAGAAAAAAAAGCTGCAGCTAAAGAAAAAGGGTACAAAAATATCAAAACCATGATTGATTCTGGTATCTATTTTTTTGAAGCAGATTGGGCATCAACACAAAAAGGGAGAAGAATTAATCTAAGTTCAAATCCAAATCATCTGGTTATAGATAAAGATAGTGCTGATATTGATTTACCATTTTTTGGCGTTTCACAAAACCCTACCGCAGGATTAAGTGGTGATGGAGGAATCACTTTTAAAGGAGCAATTAAAAACTATAAAGTAGAATACAATGATAAAAAGGAAAAAGTCTTTATAAAATTTAAGGCTAATGAATTTGATATTTCGCTTGAAGTAACAAGTTCTGGGATGTCATATTTAACTGTGAACAGTATGGACCGAAACAGCATCAGTTTTGATGGGAAAACATTTCCTGTAGATGCTAAAAAAGAAGAGTAAATCTTATTTTTTTCAATTTTCAATACCTGAAAACTGGAAAAATCACTCTAGTTCATTGTATTCCAGCCCTGAGCAATAATTTCAATTTTTTGATTTGCTCTTGTAATTAAATTAACACCTTCATTTTCTTCGGTTATATGACCAATTACACTAAGGTTAGGATTTGCTTTTATTTTTGGAAAATCTTCTTGAGCAACTGTAAAAAGTAATTCATAATCTTCTCCTCCGCTAAGGGCAATCGTCGTACTATCCATATTAAATTCTTCACAAGTAGAAATTACTTGTTGATCTAAAGGAATTTTATCTTCATATAAATTACATCCTACTTTTGATTGTTTACAAATATGTAAAATTTCTGATGAAAGTCCATCCGATATATCAATCATTGCAGTAGGTTTTACTTCCAAATCTTTTAACAATTTAACCATATCTTTTCTAGCTTCTGGTTTTAATTGTCTTTCAACCAGATAAGTATATTTTTCTAATTCGGGTTGCGCATTTGGATTTACCTGAAATACTTGTTTTTCACGTTCTAAAACCTGTAATCCTAAATATGCTGCACCTAAATCTCCTGTAACAACAAGTAAATCATTGGGTTTTGCTCCATCACGATAAACAATATCTTTTTTATCGGCCATCCCAATTGCAGTAATGCTTATCAATAATCCTTTGGTCGATGAAGTTGTATCACCTCCAATTAAATCTACTTGATAGGTATCACAAGCTAAAGTAATACCTGCATATAATTCTTCTAATGCTTCCAAAGGAAATCGATTAGAAACAGCAATAGAAACTGTAATCTGTTTTGCGGTTGCATTCATCGCATAAACATCTGATAAGTTCACCATAACTGCTTTATATCCTAAGTGTTTTAAAGGCATATAACTCAAATCAAAATGAACACCTTCAACCAATAAATCTGTAGTAACTAAAATTTTATTATTTGTTGTATTTTCAATAACTGCACAATCATCACCAATACCTTTTAAAGTAGATTTATGGTGTAATTTTACATGTTTTGTTAAGTGTTCTATTAACTTAAATTCGCCTAAATCAGACAAAGAAGTACGTGATTGATCCTTATTTTCTAACATACCGCAAAGATAATTTATATTTTATGACTTTTCTGGTTTTATATTTACTCTATTTAGATATATTTATTATTTTAGTTAAATAATATATCAACATCTTGAGTATCACTAATGAAATTTTAAACAGAGCATTTAAAAATGCTAAAAATGTAAATATCAATAAAGATTCAAAAATTATTTTCTTTAGTGATTTACATAAAGGCGACAATAGTTATGCCGATGATTTTAGGTATAATATGACAGTTCATGAACATGCGCTACAAGATTACTTTAAAAAAGAATTTACTTATATTGAAATTGGTGATGGTGTAGAATTGTGGGAAAACAAATCATTTGCTCCTATTTACCAAGCATATAAAGAAAGTTTTGAATTACTCAAACTCTTTCAACAAAAAGAAAGATTATTTTTACTTTGGGGAAATCATGACATGGAGTTTAGGGATCCTATTTTTGTGGAAAAACTGAGAAATCAATTTTTTCTTCCAAAAAATTTAGCAGAAAAAAATATTTTATTCAATCTTAAGTATTATGAAAGTTTATTATTAAATATTGAAGATACTGACCATAAAATATTTATTCTTCATGGGCATCAAGCCGATTATATGAATTATGTACATTGGAAATTTAACCGTTTTTTTGTTCGATATTTCTGGAAATATATGCAAAAATGGTTTGGAATAAGTGATCCTACTAGTCCGGCAAAAAATTATTCAGGATTAATCAAAGTGGAGAAAAAATTAAATAAATGGATTGTTAAAAACAACAACCAAATGATTATTTGCGGTCACACACACCGCCCAAGATTTCCTGACCCTGGAGACATTCCTCATTTTAACGACGGAAGTTGTGTTCACCCAAATTCAATTATTGGAATAGAAATAGTTAACCTTAAAATTTCTTTGATTAAATGGTATGAAATTCGCAACACAAAAACGAATAAAAATGAAATAAAAAAAGTAATTTTAGAAGGGCCAACAGATTTAGAAAAATTTCTTTAATTTTTACTAAATTTTATAATATAAATCCCTTTTTATCATCATTGACTATATAAAATAACATGGAAATAATAAATAAATTTTTAGATTTTGAAATATTGCATCTTGGTGATTATATATTAAAAGTATATAATATTTTCTCCATTTTAATCATTTTATTAATTACAAAATTAATCATCTGGATAATCAATAAAGCATTAAAAAATAAGAAAATATTAAAAATTGAAGATAATAATTCATATGCGGTATTACAAATTATAAGTTACATCCTTTGGATTATTGCTATTACACTTATCTTAGAAACTATTGGTGTTAAAGTAACCGTTTTAATCGCAGGTTCGGCAGCGCTTTTAGTTGGGGTTGGACTTGGTTTACAACAAACATTTAACGATGTTATTTCAGGAATTATTTTATTGATTGAAGGAACTACAAAGGTGGATGATATTTTAGAAATTGATGGAGATGTTGTAAAAATTCAAGATATAGGTTTACGAACCTCTAAAGTGCAAAATCGGAATGATATTTCTATCATTATTCCAAATTCATTAATTACAACCAATAAAGTAATTAACTGGAGTCATCAATCCACAAAAAGTCGCTTTAAAGTTAATGTTGGCATTGCATACGGAAGTGATGTAACTCTGGTGAAAAAAGTTTTAGAAGAAAGTGTTTTATTACACCCTAAAATTACATTTAAAAAATCAGTAGAGGCTAGATTGGTTGAATTTGGTGATTCATCTTTAAATTGGGAAATTTTATTTTTTAGTAAAGATGCTTTTAGAATTGAGAAAATAAAAAGTGAAATCAGAATGATTATCAACAACAAATTAATAGAGAATAATATTAATATTCCTTTTCCTCAAATGGATGTTTATATTAAATCGAATACAAAAAATTAGTAACTCCATATGAAAAACTTGTTTCTCTCCACTAAGCAAAATGGAATACAAAAAATGACACGATTGTACCTGCTAAATAACTTATAAATGATTTTAATTGACCAACCTTATGTTTCTGATTTTTTAATTAATACAATTAAGAAAAATAATTTTCAAATTATATCTACCCCTGAAGCAAAAAGCTTAGTTTCTGATAATTCTTTAAACTGGATAACAGAAGAAGAAGCAAAAATAATATTTGTGAAAAAACCAAATACACCAATATATTCTAATTCTGAAAATGCTATAAATTGGGTTAATAACAATTTAGCCTTTTCAAAACTACCTACTCAAATCCAAATATTTAAAAATAAAATAAAATTTAGAGAATTGCTAAAAGAGATTTATCCTAATTACTTTTTTAAAGGAATTAAATTTGATGAATTAGATAATCTTTCTCTTGAAAATTTAAAATTTCCTTTTATAATAAAACCATCTGTTGGCTTTTTTAGTGTTGGTGTTCATAAAGTTGAAAAAACTGATGAATGGCCCCAAATATTAAATAAAATAAAACTTGAAGTTGCCGCAATTGAAGGTCTATACCCTAACGAAGTTATTGATACTTCACAATTTATTATCGAAGAATATATTGAAGGAGAAGAATATGCTATTGATTGTTATTTCAATAAAAATGGAGAAGCAATCGTTTTAAATATTTTACACCATGTCTTCTCATCTGGTAAAGATGTTAGTGATCGCGTTTATTCGACATCAAAAAAAATTATTGAAAAATATATTATTCAAGTTGAAAAGTTTTTAAATAAAATTGGAAATAAAGCACATTTGAAAAACTTTCCAATTCATGTTGAAATTCGAATAGATAAAAATAGTAATATAATTCCGATAGAAATAAATCCATTACGATTTGGCGGTTGGTGTACAACTGGTGATTTATCATGGTATGCCTATGAAATAAATTCTTACGAATGTTTTTTATATCAAAAAAAACCTAATTGGACTGAAATTTTAAAAACTAAAACAAATAAAAAATATAGTGTCATTGTTTTAGATAATAACTCAGGATATAAAGAAAATGATATTGATTATTTTGATTACAAAAAGTTATTAACTGATTTTGAAAAGCCATTAGTTCTTAGAAAAGTAGATTTTAATCAATATCCTATTTTCGGGTTTTTATTTACTGAAAACAACGATGGTAACGAAAAAGAATTAATCCGTATTTTGAGATCAAACTTAAAAGAATACATCAAGGTTAAATAAAAGGTGTTAAACCTCAGGGCAAGTCCTGAACCCAATAATAAGGAACCGACCCAAGGGTTGAGGTATTTAACCTAGACCCCGCTGATTCCGATAGTAATCGGAAGCGGGATTAGTTCGACTAACTAAAAAATTGAAATGAATTTTTTAAGGGTCTCACGAATAAATTTTTTGAGCCATACATTTAACGTCTATTTTATTTATATGAAGAAAGAAAACTTTTGTGTTCTTCTATACAGAACCAGATGACTTCAATTATATTATTGGGTTACCCATTTAGTTCCCAAGAGGCTGATAATGTGTAATGTTTCATAAAGCAATACATTGAAATAATTAATGCTTTACACGATTTTCTAAATAGTTCGTGAGACTTAACTGGGTAACCCTATTATATTATTTGAAATTGTTCTATTTATATCTTGTCTTTTCACATACCCATATTAAATGGTACAACTAGGATTTAGTTATCAAATTTAAAGTAATAAATACTACTTAATGCATAACTATGATTATGTAAATTTGCGTTATATGCGTAAAGAAATTTTTAATAGAATCACTGCTGTTTTATTATTAGTAACCATTATGGTTCCTATTTCTTTACAATTTATACATGCTTTTGAAGAACATCCGTTTCAAAAACAATATTCTGATGGTTTAGATCACATCCAAAATATGGGTGAAGATTGTGCAATTTTTCATCAACAAATCAACCACAATGTAATTAATCTGTATTTTGAATTTGAATTTAAAGCGATTCCTTTTTTTAATGAAGTTGTTCCAATTATCATCAGTGAAGTAATACAAAAATATACCAACCAAAAATCTTCTAGAGCTCCTCCAATTTCACTTGTTTAATTAATTATTGATGATTGATTTTTTATAGATCAAGCATTTAAAAGGTTATATCTATTTCGCCAATAAACGGAATAAAATTAAAAATAAACAAATGAAAAAAATATTTATATTCCTGTTTTTTACAAGTTTTATAGCTGTAGGCTATACACAAAATACTTTATCTGGTAAAATTACCGATGAAAACGGCACCTCTTTATTTGGTGTTCAAATTTATTCTGAAATCCTTCAAAAAGGAACAACTTCTGACGAAAGTGGATTTTATGAAATTAAAAATATTCCCAATGGAGAGCATTTATTTATTACCTCTTTTATGGGTTTTGAAACGCAACAAAAACAATTTACTTTTTTCAATCAGAATCATAACTTTAACACTATACTTTATGAAACTGTTTTCAGAATAGATGAAGTAATTGTTTCTACACCTTTTAATAAATTACAAAGTGAAAATGTGATGAAAGTAGAACATAAAAGTGTTTCTTCTCTTGAAAAGAAAGGAGGAACAACTTTGGTTGAAAGTATCGGTAAAATTGCTGGTGTTACAAATATGTCAACCGGAACCGGCATCGGCAAACCGGTAATTAGAGGTTTAAGTGGTAATCGTGTTTTAACTTATACTCAAGGTGTAAAATTAGAGAATTACCAAAATGGTGAAAAACACGGTTTAGGTGTTAACGAATCGGGTATTGAAAGTGTTGAAGTCATCAAAGGTCCAGCTTCTCTTTTATACGGATCGGATGCTTTAGGTGGTGTATTGTACTTAATTCCCGAAAAATTTGCACTCAACAACACTACGCAAGGTGATGCTTCAATTAAGTATTTTTCAAATACTTTAGGTTTTAATACTGAAGTGGGCGCAAAAACATCAGGGGATAAGTTTAAATTTTTAGTTAGAGGAGCTTATGATACTCACGCTGATTATAAAACCGGAAATAATGAAAGAGTAACAAATTCACGTTACCATGAAACAGATTTTAAAGCAGCTATGACTTATACTATAAATTCATTTACATCAGAACTTAGGTATAATTATAATCAATCACAAATTGGCATTCCAAAAGAAATTGGAAAGCAAGAAACTTCAAAAGAAATGATGGATCTTTATCAAGATCTAAATTATCATATCATTAGTTTAAAAAATGATTTTGTTTTAAAATCTTCTTCAATTAAAACCAATTTAGGGTATATAAATAACAATCGTAAATTGATGATCAAAGGCCAAAAAGGAGTTGATATGGTACTCAATACATTTAATTATGATGCAAAATGGTTTTTGCCTAAATTAAATAAATTTGAGACAGTTATCGGTGTTCAGGGAATGGTACAAACCAATACCAATTTTGGAAAACAAATATTTTTACCCAATGCACATATCAACGATTTTGGAGTATTTGGAAACATTAATTATAATTGGAATACCAGTGTAATTCAAGCAGGAATACGTTTTGATAATAGAAGTGTTGACTCTGAAGAACATGGTGTTTTTGGTGAAGAGCACTATATTGAAGCCATTGACAAATCGTTAAATAGTTTTTCAGGATCTGTTGGGTATAAAACAAATATCAACCAATCTTTAATTGCGCGTATCAATTTAGCATCAGGATTTAGAGCACCAAATTTATCAGAATTATCTTCAAATGGCCTACATGAAGGTAAGTGGGAAATTGGTAATTCAAATCTTGAAAATGAACAAAATTTACAATTAGATCTGTCTTTAGAATACAAAGCAAAACATTTCGAATTTTTTGTAAATGCATTTTATAATAACATTTTTGATTATATTTATATTGCCCCTACCGGTGTAGAAATTGATGATTTTGAGGTCTATACCTATATCCAAAATGATGCTAATTTATATGGTGGCGAAATGGGTTTACACTTACACCCACATCCAATGGATTGGTTGCATTTTGAAAGCTCATATGAAATGGTTATCGGAAAACAAAAAAATGATGGCTACTTGCCTAGAATTCCTGCAAATAAATTTGATAATACTTTAAGAGCCGAATTTGATATTGACAATTGGCTGGATTTTGGGTATGTTTTTTTAAATCTTGAAAGCACTTTTAATCAAGATAAAATTAGTGATTTTGAAAATTCATCCGATGCTTACAATCTATTAAACTTTGGTTTGGGAGGCAATTTGAATTATAAAAAATTACATACAAAAATAAATTTTACAATAAAAAACATTTTAAATAAAGAATATATTTCACATTTATCTGTCCTAAATGAAGAAGGTATCACAAATCCAGGTATAAATTTTGTTTTTGGTATAAAATTTAATCTATAAAAAATGAATAAAAAAGTATTAATATTAGGTGGTGGTTTTTCCGGAGTTGAAGCTGCAATTTTTTTGAGAAAAGAGAAATTTGAAGTTACTTTAATTAGTAATCGAGAATATTTATATGTTTATCCAACTTCTATTTGGATTCCTGTTAAAAAAATTAAATTTGAAGATGCCTGTATACCCATGTCATCATTAGAAAAAGTACACGGGTTCCATTGGGTTAAAGATGAAGTTGTTGAAATTAAAGCAGAACAAGGAAAAGTAATTTGTAAAGATCAAGAGTTTTCAGATTACGACCATTTAATCATTGCCATGGGAGCAGGAAAACGTAAATATAAAGGTCGAGAAAATTTCTTATCCATCTGTGGAGCACCTTCCGAAGCAATTCAACTCAAAGAGAACTTAGACAAGCTTATTCAAAAAGGTAGCGGTACCATTGCTATGGGATTTGGTGGTAATCCTCATGATAAAAGTACTGTAAGAGGAGGTCCAGCCTTTGAGGTACTCTTTAATGTAAACAACTATTTAAAAAAGAAAGGTATTCGCAAAAACTTCAAATTGATATTCTTTGCTCCAATGGAAAATCCTGGGGCTAAAATGGGAAAAAAAGCTCCTGATTTTATGGATAATTACTACCAACGCCTAAAAATTGACAAACATATTGGAAAACCCATTAAACATTTTGAAAATGACGGGATTGTTTTTGCCGATGATACTAAAATTGATAGCGATTATACCATGTATATTCCTGCATTACAAGGTCATGATGTAATCACTAATGCATCTGACTTACCTTTAAGCAAAGCTGGATTTATCAAAATAAATGACAACTGTGAGGTGCAATTTGAAAATTCAAATAATACTTCTGTTTATGCTATCGGTGATTCTTCTGCTCTAGAAGGTCCTAATTGGAAAGCTAAACAAGGGCATATTGCTGAAGTAATGGCAAGAAATGTCGCATTTAATATCTCCGAAAAAGAAAAAGGAAGTACAAAACGTAAAGGTTACCGAGAACATTTAAATGTACTATGTGTAATGGATAGTGGCGACGGTGCTGCTTTTGTGTTTAGAAATGACACAAAAGAAATTATTTTTCCATTACCAATAATTGGGCATTGGATGAAAAAAGGTTGGGGCTGGTATTTTAAAAATTCTAAACTGAACAAAATACCTAGGCTGCCTGGTATGTAACCATTAAAATTTATAATTATGAAAATAGCATTCCCAACAAACGACAGAAAAACAATAGCAAAAAGAACCGGAAGATGTAAAGAATTTGTAATTTATAATCTTGCCGACTCAAAAATAGTAGATGTTTCTTATCGTGAAAACAACCACGAACAGCATGATCATAACCATGAACAGCATCATGGTCATGGAAATCATAATCATAAAAAAGGAGAGGGAGAGCATTCGCATGCTAAAACTGGTGATTTACTAAAAGATGTGGATGTTCTTCTTGTTGGAAGAGTAGGCAAGTTTATGAAAAAAGCATTAGATGGATTTGGTATTCGATACCAGCTCACCAAAAAACTAGAAATTCAAGAAGTAGTCGATGGATTTTTAGAAGGAATTGATTGATAATAACAATTCACTTCATTACATCCAATAGGGGTATAGAACTCTATATCCCTCTTTCTTTTTGAATTTTTTCATACGCTTTTTGTACTTGAAGGAATTTTTCTTCGGCTCCCTTAATGTGCTCAGCACCCAAACCACGTAACTTATCTGGATGGTATTTTTTTACCATTTTTCGATATGCTTTTTTTACTTCGGTTTCACTTGCACTTTTTTCTATCTCTAATATTTTATAGGCGCTATTGACTTCATTATAAAATATCGCTTTGATAGAATCAAAATCATAAGGATTGATATATTAACATAGCGGTAATACCACCTTTAAATAGTGTTAATTCATAAAAAATTATTTGACATAAGCTTAATGTTTTTATAACAAGCGATTAACACTATTCCCTTAGGTTTACATCAGAATTAAATAGCGAATTAATTGCATGATAAATTATATTATAAAAAGAAAGGAAAGATTAAAACTCTCTTCCCTTTGTTTCCTATTAAGTACAGGCTTTCAATTTACTTCTTTTGAAAGCCATTTTTATATACTATTTTAAAACAATCATAAATGGATAAGATCAAAAAAAGAAAAGTAGAAGTTGTAGTAATTTCTGATGTTCATCTTGGTACTTTTGGTAGTAAAGCAACTGAACTTTTAAATTATTTAAAAACCGTAAATCCGAAAAATCTAGTATTAAATGGAGATATAATTGATATATGGCAATTTAACAAACGTTATTTTCCTAAAGATCATATGAAAGTAATAAAATACCTTACTTCACTTCTGGATAAAGAAACAAATATTTATTATATCACAGGAAACCATGATGAAATGCTAAGAAAATTTTCAGGGTTTAAAATAGGTAGCTTTGAAATCGTTAACAAACTAGTATTAAATCTTGATGGAAAAAAAGCATGGATATTTCATGGTGACGTTTTCGATGTAACCATGAAACATTCTAAGTGGTTGGCTAAATTAGGTGGTTTTGGTTACGACTTTTTAATTTTAATAAATACTTTGGTCAATTGGTTTAGTGAAAAACTGGGTAGAGGAAGAATTTCTTTTTCAAAAAGAATTAAAAATAGTGTAAAAGGAGCTATAAAACATATCAATAACTTTGAAGAAACAGTTATAGACATTGCCATGCAACATGGTTATGATTATGTTATTTGTGGTCATATTCATCAACCGAAAATAAAAGAAGTAAAAAATAAAAACTCAAAAAAATTAATGTATTTGAATTCTGGAGACTGGGTTGAGAATATGACAGCATTAGAATTTAATAAAGGAAAATGGAGTTTATATAACTTTATCGAAGATGATTCTTTAGCAAAGGAAAAAGAATCCAAAACAAAAGAACCCGAATTATTAAAAATCGAATATAAAAGCAAACAAATATTTAATGAATTGATTAAAGAATTTCAAATCAATCCTTCATTTAAAAAAAGTAAATTAAAATGAAAATACTTTATGCTATTCAAGGAACTGGAAATGGCCACCTAAGTAGAGCTCTAGATATAATTCCTAATTTAATAAATAAAAATATTGATTTTGATATATTAATAAGTGGAACACAAGTTGACATTAAACTACCATATCCGGTAAAATACAAAAAAAATGGAATAAGTTTTATTTTTGGAAAAAATGGAGGCATTGACTATTGGAGTACATTTAAAAAATTAAGATTTTTAAAATTTATTAATGAAACGCTAAACTTTCCAGCGAAAGATTATGATCTAATTATTTCTGATTTCGAGCCTATTTCAGCGTGGGCTGCAAAAATTTATAATATTCCTTGTATCTCTTTAAGTCATCAAGCGGCTGTTTTTCATAAAAAATCTCCCAAACCAATTAAGAAAAATATTTTAGGCATGCTCATTTTAAAATATTACGCTCCAGCCAAATACAATTTTGGTTTTCATTTTAAAAGATATGATGAAAAGATACAAACCCCTATTATTAGACAACAAGTTAGAAACCATAAAATAGAAATCAAAAATCACTATACGGTCTATTTACCTTCATATGGTGATAAAAAAATCATTAACATCTTATCGAATTTTGATGATGTAAAGTGGGAGGTTTTTTCTAAGCATAGTGAAATAAATTATTCTGTTTTGAATGTAAATATTTTTTCAATTAATAATGAAGCCTTTATTAAAAGTATGGCGACGAGCAAAGGTGTACTTTGTGGTGCAGGTTTTGAAACACCCTCTGAAGCAATGTATTTAGGAAAAAAACTTTTGATAATTCCTATGAAAATGCAATACGAACAACAATGTAATGCTATTGCTTTAGAAAAAATAGGTATTACTGTTTTAGATTCTTTTGAAACAGAAAAAATAAATGAGATTAGAAATTGGATTTATAAAGTGTTGCCAATAAAAATTAACTACCCAGATAATACCTCAAAAATAATTGATGAGATTTTAAAAGTTCACAATAATTATAATTTTAAAATTACAGAAAATGAGATTTGGGAAGATTTAGCTTACTAAATATCTCTTTCTTTTTGAATTTGTTCATATGCCTTTTGTACTTGAAGGAATTTTTCTTCGGCTCCCTTAATGTGCTCCGGACCCAAACCTCGTAACTTATCTGGATGGTATTTTTTTACCATTTTACGATAAGCTTTTTTCACTTCAGTATCACTTGCACTTTTTTCTATCCCTAATATTTTATAGGCGCTATTAACTTCATTATAAAACATCGCTTTGATAGAATCAAAATCATAAGGATTGATATGCAAATAACCTGCAATGGTATTTATTTTATGCATTTCAACTTCGGTAACCAACCCATCAGATTTTGCGACACCAAATAAAAAGTGTAATAATTGCAATCGTGAGGCATGATTCATATTTTTATTGATTTGCATACAAACTTGACGTGTTGAAATGTTATTATTGCTAATAATTCCTTTAAAAAGTTTAAATGCATGATTGGCTCTTTTTTCGCCATACATGTTCGTAAAAGTTACACGAACAAATTGTAGTTCACGCTCATCTACTTTACCGTCTACCTTAATTACCAAAGCAGCCAAAACCAATAAACTCACTTCAAAATCTCCTGAACTTGTTGTACCTGGATGGGCTTGTTGCTGGTAATCTAAAATGTCTTTTTCAGAAAATCCATCCACAAAACTCCCTAAAACGTAACCTAAAATCCCACCTATCGGACCGCCAAATGTCCATCCTAAACCAGCACCTAACCATTTTGTAAAATTTGCCATAATTTTATTTTAATTAAAAAAGCAAATATAAAGGGTTCGCTATATAATCTTTAGGAAAAAGACTTAATATTTTGTGAATTTTATAAGATAAATTATACAAATGCATTCATTATCTTTGCAGTTCGATTTTAACTAAAAAAATAAAAATATGTATCCAGAAGAATTAGTAAAACCAATGCGTGATGAATTGATTAACGCTGGTTTTGAAGCATTATATACAAATGAAGACGTAGATAAAGCGTTAGCAAAAGAAGGAACAACTTTAGTAATGGTAAACTCTGTTTGTGGCTGTGCAGCAGGTACTGCAAGACCAGGAGCAATTGCTTCTTTAGGAGCAGACAAAACACCAACT
>DAOUTI010000097.1 GCA_030626795.1 Flavobacteriaceae bacterium | reverse complement strand
TATAGTAATAAAGTAACAACATATAAAATTTCAAAAGAGTTTAATATACCAAATGATGATCCTTTTGATCCAACTTTTGATAGTGAATTGGGCTATTGGGAAAACATTTTGGACTTAGAAGATTTTCCAATAAGTGATAGTGACATAGTAGAAATCGACATACTGAATGATAGCTATAATTTTTTTCGTTCACCAAAATTAAACACATCGGTTAAGTACCAAATATTTAGAGAAAGTAATGAAACTTTTAATTCTATATATAGAGATGCTCGATTTGTTACCCCAATTAATAAATTACTCGTTACCGAATTCGGAATTCAAACTTACACTGCTTTTAGACCTGGTAAGGCAGATTGGGCAATTACTGCATTTTTTTCGCGCGAATTAACAAAATACTTAAACACAAAAATAACTTATACTTACGATCAATTTTCTGCAAAAAATATCGGTTTAGGGTTTTCAACTCATATTCGTGATTTTAATTTTTACGCTACTGCGGATAATTTATTAGCTTTGTACAAACTAAAAGATAGCAATTACCAATCTTTTCAGTTTGGTATGAATTTTATATTTAATTAAAAAAACATGATGAAAAAAAACCTACTTAGCACTTTAGTCTTATTTTTATATGTATCAATTACTATGGCTCAGTCTAATATAGATGCTTATAAATATATTTTAGTTCCTAAAAAGTATGACTTTTTAAAAGAAGATAATAAATACAAATTAAATGATTTCACTAAATTTCTATTTGAAAAACAAGGTTTTGAGACTTTTTTTGAAGGTGAAAATTATCCAAGTGATTTGATGAATAACCCCTGTTTAGCATTAACAGCTGATGTGAAAAACAATTCAAGTATGTTTACTTCGAAGTTGGTTATCGAGTTAAATAATTGTTATAAAAAGGTGGTTTTCACATCAAAAGAAGGAAAAAGTAAAGCAAAAGAGTATGAAAAATCTTATCAAGAAGCATTAAGAAAATCTTTTGCCTCTATTGAAGAATTGCAATATAGTTTTGATGAAAATTTGGTTGTAAATAATCAAGTTTCTAAAGAAGTTTTACCTGTAGTTTCAAAAACTCCAGTTGCTACTCATGTTACTCCAGTTGTAGCTGCTATTCCAGTGACTCCAGTTGTAAAAGAAGTTGTTGAACCTGTGTCTCCTGTAGTTAAAGAAAAAGAATCTGTAGCAAAATCATATAAAAATGATAATCTATCTTTTATATTAATTGAACAAAATAATAGCATGATTGCTTATGTTAAATCAAGTAAAAATACGGCTTATCAAATGGGTGAAAAAATAGGAACGCTTTCAAAAACATCTCGACCAAACACCTATCGCATCACATGGAAAGATAAAGATGGTAAAACTCATGAAACAACAGGGTATTTTGACGATAAAGGCGATTTAAAAATTGATATAGAAAAAGAAGGTAATATTCAAGTGGTAACTTTTACTCAAGAAAAATAAATATATTATTTTTTTTCAGAATACACCAAACTAATCTGTTCTGCACATTTTTCACCATCAATGGCTGCCGAAATGATTCCGCCAGCGTAACCAGCACCTTCCCCGCAAGGGTATAAGCCTTTTATTTGAACATGCTCTAACGTTTTATGATCTCTAGGGATTCTAATAGGTGATGAAGTTCTTGATTCAGGTGCATGAACAACAGCTTCATTGGTTAAATATCCCTTCATGGATTTGCCAAACTGTTCAAATCCATCTTGTAAGGTTTGATAAATAAATTTAGGTAAAACTGTTCCTAATTCCACGGAAGTGGTGCCAGGTTGATAAGAAGTTTTAGGTATATTATTTGATAATTTTCCTTTAGTGAAATCAACCAATCTTTGTGCAGGAACCTTTTGAGTTTCACCAGCGAGATGCCAAGCGCTTTGCTCAATCTGTTTTTGAAATTCTACTCCAGCTAGTGGTCCGAATTTTTGAAAAGGACTAAAGTCTTCTAATTTTAATTCAACTACAATACCCGAATTTGATGTTGGTTGATCTCTTTTTGAAGGAGACCATCCGTTTGTAACAACTTCGCCAGGAGAAGTAGCACAGGGTGCGATTACACCTCCAGGGCACATGCAAAAAGAATAAACACCACGATTTTTAACTTGTTTTACAATACTGTATGGCGCAGGAGGTAAGTAATCACCTCTTAGGTCGCAGTGGTATTGAATTTGATCAATTAATTGTTGCGAATGCTCAACTCTAACGCCTAAAGCAAATGGTTTGGCTTCAATATGAATTTCTTTTTGGTGTAAGAGTTCGTAAATATCTCTTGCAGAATGACCTGTTGCTAATATTATTTTTTTTGCATTTATGATGTCACCTTTTTGAGTTTGAACACCATTTATTTCATTATTTTTAAGTAAAATATCTACAACGCGTGTGTTAAATAAAACACGACCTCCATAATTAATTATTGTTTCACGAATGGCTTGAATAATTTTTGGTAATTTATTGGTGCCAATATGTGGGTGGGCATCAATTGCAATGTTTTTGGTTGCACCATGAGCAATTAATAGCTCTAAAATACGGTTAACATCACCTCTTTTTTTTGAGCGTGTATATAATTTTCCATCAGAGTAAGTGCCGGCTCCACCCTCGCCAAAACAATAATTTGAATCTTCGTTTACTATATGATTTTTAGTTATTGCCGCTAAATCTCTACGCCTATCTCTTACATTTTTACCTCTTTCTAATACAATGGGTTTTAAACCTTTTTCAATGAGTTTTAGAGCAGCAAATAATCCGGCAGGACCAGCACCAATAATGATTACTTCTTTAGCAAGACTTACATCGTTATAATGCGGTAAATCAATGGTTTGTTCAGTAAATGTTTCATTAATAAATACACGAACCCTTAAATTTATTTTTACATTTTTTTGTCGCGCATCAATGGATTTTTTTAATATTTCAACATGATTAATATTACTTGCATTTAATCTGTTTTTTTTAGCAACAAAAAGCTTCAGCTGCTCTTGATCTTGAGCAATTTCGGGTTTTACTTGTAATTGAAATTCTTGTTGCATAATTTTTTTAAAGTCTTTCCTTTCGGGGAAGAATTTGGTGTTGTTTAAATGAAAAAATTCCAAACCAAACCAAAACGGACTGTAAAATCACGATACGGATAAGTAGGAGCGGAGTAATAATTAGATTCACTAAAGCTAGAGTTAAAATGTTCTAATTTAAAATAAATACGCATGGTTCGAATTTGTGCATTTACAAAAAAGTCGAACATTGGGAAACCTCCAATTTCTTGATTGTTTTGTAAGTAAAATTCTGAAATAACAGGATTGTAGCTATTCATATAGTATTTGCTGAAATAGCTAAATGTTACACCTGTTTGTAAATATAATGGTTTGCCTTTGAACAAATAATTAGCATAATAAAAAGTGTTTCGGGTAATAAAATCAGGGACATTAAAAACACTTTCTCCATTAGATACTTTTTGATAAATAAATTGATTGTCTAAAGCAAAGTGACCTAATTTAAATTCTTTACTTAGTTTTAATTTTAGGTAATTAACAGTTTCTGATGTTTGAGCAGGTTTTGTTTGCTCACCAGCTACAGGAGCGTCAAAATAAGTATAGTTGTTAATATTAGTTATTTGAGCCGAAAGATAAATCCATTTTTTTGCATCAATTTCAAAATTAATACCATTCATTTCTTGATTTTTAAAATCATTTTGCCAATTGTATGCTTTATAGGCGCTTTGATTTAATAGGAAATTAAAATTAGGAGATTTACTATTTCTAAAAGCTCCTGCCGAAATGTTTAATAAACTATCTTTAACAAAACTGATTTTAGCCAAAAAGTTGTGCCCTTTTAAATCGCCACTAACAATAGTTGAAGCGTCTACATCTAGATTAAGTTTTTTAAATTGAGTATGCCATTCTCCTCCAATGGCAATTGTATTCCCTTTAAGGTTTGAATCGATAAAACCATTATCAGAAATTAATATACTTTTATATTGATACTCATAATTAAAGTAATTGGCTTTAAATTTCACTTCTCCTAAGGTAATAGGTGAATTTAAGGATGCGTAAACTTCATTAAATAGTTTTACATATTTTAACTTATCGTTAATTGTTGACGTAAATGCATCTCCAAAAAGTGAACTGGCAGCATCTTGTTTGTACTCATAATGTTTACGTTCGTAATTTAAAACATGACCAATTTTTAACTCAGAAGGAATTCTTTTTAAGCTGTCATTTTTGTTCCATAATGTGTAATTATGATCTATATAATAGCGATTAGCTCTTAATGTATTTCTGGCATCGGTAAAATTTGTTATTAAACGATTTCTATCTTTAAATTCAGTGTTGTCACTTTCAAAATCCTCTATAGATTCTTCTGTTAAACCACCATTTTGATTGTTGTTTAAATCTTGAGCAACAAGGTGGAATTTTATGCGATAGCGATTGTCTTTGGTGTGATAATTAATTGTAGCTCTTGCATTACCATGGTCACTCAAAGCATGCCTGTAATGACCTAAAGATCGCATTCCTTTAAAAGAAATAGATGCATTTAGTTGTTCGGAAGTGTTAAAAGTGAATAAACCATCAAACATTTGACCTTGTTCCATACCTGTTTTATACACTAATTCGGTGGTAGGAGTTGGTACATAATAATACTTAATATCTTCAACTTCGTAAAAATTAAAATGTTTGGCACGGGCACCAATTTTAGGAAATAAAGAATTATCATTATAAGTGTAAGCCAAATTATTAAAAGTTTGCCCTTGGTTGGCAAAAGCCATTAACTCTAAATTGTCTTTTCTTAAATAGTTAAATTTATATTCTTTGCTAATATTTAAGGTAGTATCAATAAAAGTGGTGTCATTGCTGTAATTAATAACTTTATAATCTTTGAAATGAGTTTTACCACTTAATTTTATTTCTATCTCTTTGGTGTTGATTCTAGCTGTATCACCCTCATATTCAACAAATTTATTGTCTAAACTTGGGTATCTCTCTCGGTCAATTTGCGCTAATGCGGAAAAGGTAAAACACAAAAAAAATATAACGGTTAAGTATTTAATCATAAAAATTTAATAGATGGCAAAGGTAAAATATTTGAGGTAATAAATTTGATTGAATTTGATGTAGTATTACTATTTTTGAATTCAAGTATGAATATGTTAAAATCAAATTTTTCTAAATTTAAATTCGAGGCAGGTACAGATGAAGCTGGCAGAGGTTGTTTAGCAGGTCCTGTGGTCGCTGCTGCTGTAGTTTTACCAGCTAATTTTAAACATGAATTATTAAATGACTCCAAGCAATTGACCGAAAAACAACGGCAATTATTAAGACCAATTATTGAAAAAGAAGCCTTAGCTTATGGAATAGCCTATGTTTCTCAACAAAAAATTGATAAAATTAATATTTTGAATGCATCCATATTAGCTATGCATCAAGCTATTGAAAAATTAGCTATCGTGCCAGAGTTTATTATTGTTGATGGTAATCGGTTTAAAAATTTTAAAGAAATTCCACATCAAACTATCGTAAAAGGAGATAGTAAATATTTGAGTATTGCAGCGGCATCTGTTTTAGCAAAAACGCATCGTGATGACTATATGGAGAAGCTTCATTTGGATTTTGTGGATTACAATTGGAAAAAAAACAAAGGCTATCCAACAAAAGAGCATCGCCAAGCAATTAGAGATTTTGGAGTAACAGTGCATCATAGAAAATCATTTAGATTACTTCCTGAGCAATTGAAATTAGATTTATAAAGATGTACATATATTTGTAAAATAAAGATAAATGTCGTAATTTTGAAGACAAATGTCTTAGTTATGAGTTTGCAAAAAAAATACAATAGTGATTTTAAAGAAGAAGTTAACACTTTGGTTAAAGAAGTAGCAGCTATGTATCAGGTTGGTTCAAGTAAAAAATCGATTACGTATAAAGATTTTTTAAATAACAAAATGTTAATAGTTCACTCTATCCGAAAAGGTATTTCTTACTCTTTTTTTAATAAAATTAAAATGAATGCCCCTTTTACCGATATGGAATGGGCAGATTTTTTAAATATTTCTACCAAATCGTTACAACGATATAAAAATGAAAAAAACCATGTTTTTAAACCAAACCATTCCGAAAAAATAATTGAATTGGCAGAGGTTACAAATTTTGGTGGTGAAGTTTTTGATAATAACGTTAATTTTTATACTTGGTTAACAACAATTTCTATTGCATTAGGTTCTATGAAACCTATAGAGTTATTAAGAGATTCTTATGGTAAAGAAATGGTTATGGAAGAGTTAAACCGTATTAATCAAGGTGTTTTTGTTTAATTGTTATGCAGGTTTATAGATTATCACGTAAAAAATATGCTTCTGAATTATCTGGTATTGGAGCTTCTAAATCGGGTAATCGATGGAACTCAAAAGGGACTGAGATTATTTATTGCGCCAATAGTAGAGCATTAGCTATGGCAGAAGTTTCGGTTCATTTAAGTTTAATAAATGTACCTAAGGATTTTGTGATGTTAGAAATAAATATTCCGAAATCTATTGCTATTCAAATATTAAACGAAAAAGAACTTCCTGAAAATTGGAACGACTTTCCACATACTTATAAAACTCAAAAATTAGGAGATACATTTATTTATTCCAATGAAAATTGTATTTTAAAAGTGCCCTCAGCAGTAGTTAAAGGAGATTACAATTATTTGATAAACCCACGTCATCGAAATTTTAAGAAAATTAATATTTTAAATTTTTATGAATTTCCTTTTGACAAGAGGTTGTTTTGAAAGTTCTTCAAAATGGGTTTCACTAATAAAAAGTGTCATAAGCTATAATTTGACCATTTTCAATTTCTGGAATTTCGATACCGTAAACAATACCATAATTGGGGTCATTATCTTTGGTAATCCTAAAATAAAAAGTCAATCCATTATGATCAAATTCTAGTAAAAAATAGGTTCGCCCATCTACATTGAGTTCAATAATTTTATTAATCGGTGTTACTGCTTTTTCATAATAAAGCTTATTAGTTTCTGGGTAGTAGAGTTTTAACTGTTTATTTTTGAGTTCAATTCGAAGAGGGTGCTTTAGTGTTTCTACAGTTTCACTATTTCGACCAATTGGGAGTGGCCATCTATTTGTAGCATCAAAAATAATGGTTTGCGCTGAGGTAATTCCTGTAAAGAGTAATAAAAGAAACATTAATTTTTTCATGGGGTTAGTTTTATTGATATTGTTTAAAGATTAACAAAATTAGAAATAATCTTTTAAAAAACAAATAAGTAATAAATTTACAAGCAAAAATTTAATCAAAAAGAATAGCCACAAGGTTTCTATTAAAACTGTCATTTCAGTAAAAATGAAAATCTAAATATTAAATATGAGTTTTTTTATGCGGTTAGATTAAAGGTTTTTGTATTATTGCAAACTTTAAAAAACACTTCAAATGATCAAAAGAAATAAGGCAAGTATTCCCAAACTAATTATTCATAAAATTGGAAATAAATTTAATAATACGCGTAATTTATTTTCTGATAAACCAGTAATTTTTGATGAAGATAGTTATAAGTTAATGACACCTTATTTATTAAAATCCTTTACTAATCTTACGGAAAGTTTTCGTTTTCATCATCATGCCGATGTGAATATGAATGAAGTTTTTAATTATTGTAAGTCCATTTTTCAAGATGAAGAAACATTCGTTGAGGTATCAAAAAATATGGTAACCCATTTGTATGAGCAATCTAATTCTGCGCAAATTAAAACAGGAGATGTAATCATTGCACTTTTTGAAGATGTAGAATTCAATGAAATAAAAACCAATGCCATTGGAATTTTTAAAATTGAGAATAAAATAGATTTTTTTCAAACTTTTGTCGATGAAAAAAGTATTGATGTGATGGTTCAGCAAGGTATCAGTACAAAGAAAATTGACAAGGGTTGTTTGATTGTTAATTATACCGATGATGAGGGTTATGTGGTTTTAAGTGTTGATAATAACAATTATGATGCACAATATTGGATAAAGAATTTTTTGAGTATCAAATATGCCGATGATAAAAATAGTCACACACAAACCTATATGGATATGTGTAAAGATTTTTCAAACGAAGTTTTAAAAACAGATTATGGTACGAAAGAACACAGTCACTTTTTAGCAAAAACGGTTGATTATTTAAAAGAAAATGATACCGTAAATATTCATGATTTTAAAGAAGATGTTTTTGAAGAAGAAAAACAAAAAGAACAGTTTGACGAATATAAAAAATTATTTGAAACAGATAAAGATGTACTAGTAAGAAATCAGTTTCATGTTTCGGATGTTGTTGTGAAAAAGCAAAAACAAAAAATGAAAACTGAAATAAAACTAGATACCAATATTCAAATCAAATTAGATGTCGAAGCACCCGATGCTTCTTCTGAGTATATAGAACTAGGTTATGATGAAGAAAAGAAAATGAAATATTATAAAGTGTATTTTAATGAAGAAGAGTAGAGGTGTAGGAAGTTAAAAATCTAAAGGCTAAAATCTAAAGTCTAAATGTTTGAGTAGAAAAAACCAACAACCAACAACCAACAACCAAATTTATACAAACTCAGCCTTAAATACTTTTGAAAAGTGTTTTAAAATATTATCCTTTACTTCTTGATGAGGTAATTTTTTACCCAATTCAACTTCTAATGATGTTACTGCTTTTCCTCTAATCCCACAAGGGATAATGTGGTCAAAATAACCTAAATCAGTATCAACATTCAAAGCAAACCCATGCATAGTTACCCAGCGAGAAGTTCGAACGCCTAGGGCACAAATTTTTCGAGTAAATGGTGTACCAACATCTAGCCAAACTCCAGTTTCGCCTTCACTTCTTTCTCCTTTTAAATTATATTCGGCAAGGCTTAAAATAATAACTTCTTCCAACTTT
The DNA here is from genome assembly GCA_030626795.1 of Flavobacteriaceae bacterium. Lineage (GTDB taxonomy): Bacteria > Bacteroidota > Bacteroidia > Flavobacteriales > Flavobacteriaceae > Lutimonas. The sequence goes on along the minus strand of DAOUTI010000097.1, from coordinate 689 downwards.
CGCATATAAACATGAATATCGGGAAAGAAATTATCTAAATCAATTATTGGGTAACCAACCACCTGACCTGGGCCATGGTAAGTAATATCTCCGCCGCGATTGGATTTAAAAAAAGTAATCCCTTTTTCTTCCAACTGCTTTTTATTCAATAATAAATTATTTACATCACCACTTTTTCCTAAAGTATAAACGTGTGGGTGCTCGGTAAACAAAAAATAATTAGGAGTAGGCTCTTGTTTTTCTCTTTCGCGATTAGCCAGTTTGATATCAATTACTTTCTGGAAAAGTTCGTTTTGATAACTCCATACTTTTTTATAATCGTCTAATCCTAAGTCGTTTAATATAATTTTTTGCATCAGGTTTAATGAGATGAAATTACTTTAAAATTACTTCAAAATCAAGAATATATGGATTTTCTGTAATGGTTTTCATATCGGTTTGTATAAACATCGTTTTTCTGTCAGCACTAAAAGTAGCACCTTTATAGGTTGTGCTTTTAATTACTTTTGGGAAATGATATTCCAATTTATAAATACTGTCATCTAAAAAAGATTTACTCTGCTCTATAGATTTTTTATAGGCCTCCATTTCTTTATCTGTCAATTCTTTTTTAATTACTTTTCGGATGAATTTTTTTCCATTATAGCTATATTTAATATCTGTATTTGTTGCGGGGGCATCATTCTTCT
>DAOUTI010000165.1 GCA_030626795.1 Flavobacteriaceae bacterium | reverse complement strand
TTCTGCTCATATTCTTACTATTCAAAATCCTTATTTAAAGTGTTCATTTAATAAAATATGAAATTTATTTTTCGTCAATCGCAATATATGGAATTCAATCGCGTTGTATAATCTCATTAGTTTTTTTATTTTAAAACTAGGGAAAATTGTTATTGTTAAAGAAAAAAACTCTTCATGAAAATGGAGAGTTTTTTGTATTACAAAAACTCACTACTACCCAAAATAGCGTCTAAATTTTCTACAAATATTTATATAACATTAGTTACGATATGCTGTTTATTTTCAAGGTCAAACAATATAAAAATATTAGTAGCGTTGTATAAATTCATTAGTTTTTATAAACAAAACTAGGGAAAATTGTTATTGTTAAAGAGAAAAAACTCTTCATGAAGATGGAGAGTTTTTTTGTTGTATAAAAAATCCATTACTAAATAAAATGACATTTAAATTTTACACAAATCTTTATGTTAAATTAGTTAAGTTATGATATTTATTTTTAAGATCAAACAATATAAAAATATTAGTTCCGTTGTATAATCTCATTAGTTTTTATAAACAAAACTAGGGAAAATTGTTATTGTTAAAGAGAAAACTCTCCATGAATTTGGAGAGTTTTTTTATTGTATAAATTGGTTATTTCAATGCTTTTTCAATGATTTTTCCAGTTGTACCACTAGGGTTTTCTATTTGTAGTAAATTGGCTATAGTTGGTGCAATATCAATAATTGGTACTAGCCTTTTTGTATTGCCTTTTTTTATTCCTTTACCGAAAAATATTACAGGTACATGTGTATCAAAACTATACCCAGAACCGTGACTAGAACCTGTATCAGAATAAGTTATGTTAACTGGGTTGGTAACAATAAATACATCCCCAGATAATTTTTGATTGTATCCATTTTGTAATTTTTCTAGAACTCCACTAGTGAAATTTGTGTTTTGTAAAGTACGAGCCGTTACAACTTTAAGAACGCCATCATAATTAATAATTTCATCAGCTAAAATTTGAGCTACATCATTTTTGTCTAAATCTAATTTCAAGATTTCATCCTTATTTAAAAATATTTGATAATTTGAAAAATTCTCAATGATTTTATCTGAATTAAAATACTTGTTAGAAATTTTACCTAGAAAGGATTTAAAATCATCCGATTTTAACTTTCCTCCTGGTATTTTTTGAGACATTAAATATGCAGGCACTTGATATGCCCCATGGTCTGCTGTTAAAAATAAGGTATAATTATTTTTACCAATATTATTATCTAGAAATTTTAAAAACGCAGCTATTTCTTTATCTAATCTTAAATAGGTGTCTTCAACTTCTTTTGAGTCAACCCCAAATTGATGTCCAATATAATCCGTACTTGAAAAACTCATCGCTAAAAAATCAGTATAATCACCTTTACCTAAATTTTCATCTTTAATGGCTGCTTTCGCAAACTCTACTATTATTTCATTCCCGAAAGGAGTACTTTTAACCAAATCAAAGTTATTATTTTTCTTTCGCAACTTAGTTAAGTCATGAGGAAAAGTTGGTGATTTCTCTCCCTTAAAAGCCCCTTCATAAATATTGTTATCAACAATACTTTCGGTATATGTTTCGATAGGGTATAAAGTTTCCCACTTTTGTTTTACATATTTTTTTGGTAATTCTAAGTCATTAAAATCTTTAACCCATTTAGGCAACTTATCCATATAATAGGTACTTGTAATAAATTTACCTTCATTTTTACCAATAAACCAATAAGATCCATTTGATGTATGTCCACCAGATAAAACAGCAGCTCTATCCTTTATACTTATACTTATGGTTTTTCCATGCATATTTTGTGACAAACGCAATTCATCAGTAATCGTTGTTGTTAACATTCTGTATGGTGATTTTTGCTCACCTTCTTTTTTGGTTCCAACTGCTTTTTGGTTAAAATCATCAACACAATAAATAGATTTATTCAAAGATTTGTCATACCAATTATTACCAATAATTCCGTGGTTATCTGGTGTAGTTCCAGTGTAAACTGTAGCATGTCCAACGGCAGTATGTGTTGGCATATAATTTAAATGTGCATTTTCACAGCTAAAACCATCTTTAATTAACCTTTTAAACCCATCATCACTATATTTATCATAAAAACGAGTTAAATAATCATATCGCATTTGATCTACAACAATACCGATAACCAATTTAGGTCTATCCAATTTTGCGTCATTTTGTGCATTTACTCTAATCACACTTAATATAAGTAAACTAAAAAATAATATTTTTTTCATATAAATTGTTTAAGAAACAAAAGTAGTATTTTAATAAATTAAAATAATATTTTTTACAATTTAGTAACACTACATTTTTTTTTAATATTTTAGCAGGATACTTAGAAACATGAAATATCTAAAAAATATAGGAAAGTACTTTATTATGCTAGGCCAAGTATTTAGAATACCCCAAAAAAGAGCTGTTTTTAAGGAAAATCTATTTAAAGAAATAGAAGAATTAGGTTTAAAATCAATTGGAATTGTTGCTTTTATTTCTTTTTTTGTTGGCGGTGTAGTTGCAATTCAAACTGCTTTAAATGTTGATAATCCAATGATACCTAAATATTTGATTGGGTTTGCAACAAAACGGTCAATCATCTTAGAATTCGCTCCAACTTTTATGTCGGTTATTCTAGCAGGGAAAGTCGGCTCCTACATAACTTCAAGTATTGGAACAATGCGAGTTACAGAACAAATTGATGCATTAGAGGTAATGGGAGTTAACTCATTAAACTACTTGGTGTTACCAAAAATTATTGCTACAGTTTCTTTTTATCCTTTTATTGTTTTATTAGCCATGTTTTTAGGTGTTTTTGGAGGTTGGGTTTCTGGTTTTGCTACTGGTTTATTTTCATCTGATGATTATATAATGGGTGTACGTGAAGATTTTAAACCTATTTTTATACAATATTCATTAATAAAAACCATGGTTTTTGCCTTTATCATAGCAACTGTCCCATCTTTTTATGGGTTTTATGTAAAAGGTGGGTCACTTGAAGTTGGTAAAGCTAGTACGCAAGCAGTAGTTTGGACAAGTGTAGTTATTATTGTTTTAAATTATTTTTTAACACAAATGTTATTAGGTTAGATGATAGAAGTTACTGATTTACATAAATCGTTTGGAGACAATCACGTTTTAAAGGGTATCACAACAAGTTTTAAAAAAGGAGACACCAGTATGATTATTGGTACAAGTGGCTCTGGGAAAACCGTGTTTTTAAAATGTTTACTTGGATTATTTGAACCTGATCAAGGTGATATTTGCTATGATGGCAGACATTACAGTAAAATGTCTACAAAAGAAAAACGTGATTTACGTAAAGAAATAGGAATGGTTTTTCAAGGCGGAGCACTTTTTGATTCTGAAACTATTGAAAATAATATCATGTTTCCATTAAAAATGTTTACCAATCAAAGTGAAGAAGAAATGCTCGATAGGGTAAACTTTGTATTAAACAGAGTACGTCTTGAAAATGTAAACAATAAATATCCTGCCGAAATATCAGGCGGTATGCAAAAGCGAGTTGCTATTGCCAGGGCTATTGTAATGAATCCTAAATATTTATTTTGTGATGAACCAAATTCTGGACTTGATCCAAGAACCGCAATTGTTATTGATAATCTAATCCAAGAAATTACTGATGAATATCAAATGATAACCATTATTAATTCTCATGATATGAATTCTGTTATGGAAATTGGTGAGAAAATAATCTTTTTAAAAGATGGGTTAAAAGCTTGGGAGGGTTCACACCTTAATATTTTTAAAACAGATAACAAAGCTGTTACTGATTTTGTTTATTCTTCCAATTTATTTAAAAAAGTTAGAGAAATTTACAATCAATAAAATTTAATTAATCGTTCTAATATCAATATTTTTAATATTTAAACGAGTTTCTAACCATTTTTTCACTTTCTCTTCTTGTTCTTTTTTTTGTTTTTTTCTAATTTTTGAATCCCATTCTAAAGATATAATAGACATGGTATCAATTTTTTCAAAATTAGTTATATACTCTCTAGCAAAACCAATTTTAACTAAATTCTCATAATTAATCTTTACTTCTTTACTTATTTGCTCAAACCGTATTTCTTGTTTGTAATACTTTCGTAAATCTTTTTCTAATTCATTAATTCTTATATTCTTTTCTTTAATAGTCTCATCTTTTACAGTAATCATTTTGTGACTATTCATGTACATATTTTTCAAGTTATCAATATCATCTCTTACTTCTGAGTCATCTTGACTTTGTAAAATGGTGAGTTTAGCATCTTTTAAACCTAATTTTTCCATTTCATTTTTCCATCGGTTTTTTTCCTTTTGGGAATAGTCATTACCGAAAACATACAATTTTATTTCTTTAGCCTCATAATCAATGATTTGGTTGTTATCACCAATAATATTGACTCCTTCATTTTTTAGCATACTAATAAACTTACCGGCTTGAGTTTTAAATTTGGTTTCTATAAATAATCCATAAAACAAATAGATACTGAAAGAAAAAATAATTATTGCAACCAACGATGCAACTTTAGAAATTCTCTTTCTTTTGACTTCATTAATATAATGAAGCATTGGAAAATTTAAATATTTTGTAGTTGCAAAAGCAGTTAAAGCAATAAAAATAGTATTGATTGTAAACAAAAACATAGCGCCACCAAAATAATCAAATCTCCCCGTTGCTAAACCAAACCCTGCTGTACAAAGTGGTGGCATTAAGGCGGTTGCAATGGCAACACCTGCAACAGTATTATATTGCTGCCTAGGGCGGCTAATCGCAATAATTAATGCCATACCTCCCGATATTGCAATAAGAACGTCTCTTACATCAGGTTTTGTTCTTGCCAAAATCTCTGGAGTTGCTTCATTAAAAATTGGAATACTAAAAAACAAAAAAGAAGTTATTAAGCTCAAGCTTACCATAACGCCAAAATTAATCAATGATAATCGCAATGTGTCAATATCATTAACCCCTATTGAAAAACCAACACCTAAAATAGGCCCCATTAATGGAGATATTAACATGGCTCCAATTACAACTGCTGTTGAACTAATATTTAAACCTATAGATGCTACCAAAATTGAGAAAATCAAAATCCAAGCAGTATGCCCTTTTATGTATATTCCTTCCTTTATGGTTAGAGCAGTTGCTTCTTTGTCTGTTCCTTTTTTGATGTTAATAATTTCACCTAAAAAAGCTTTTGTACTTTTAAAAAACTCTTTAAAATCTTTTTTTACCTCTTCTTTCTGCTTACCAATTTTCTTCTCTTGTTTTTGGTCTTCTTTAAATTGTTTCTCCAACTTTTTTTTATCATCAATATTTTCTTCCATTGGTAAGGATTTGATTTTTTACACAGTAAATCTAATAAAAAATTAAATTAGATTAAATTTTTCTTTTACTTCGGCCGAGAGCTGCTTAATACTTTGCTCTTCAGATTTTGGATAAATAAGAATCGTATCATTTGTTTCAACAATAATATAATCACTTAATCCTTGTACAATTATTTTTTTTCCTT